>DAHWHN010000041.1 GCA_027335685.1 Acidimicrobiaceae bacterium | reverse complement strand
CTCGTTGGTGTAGAAGCCGACCAGGCCGTCGATCTGGCCCGACGCAAGCGGTTCAGGTGAGAACTGGACCGTGTTGACGGTGACGGCCGACGGTGGGATCTTGTTCACCTTCAAGAAGGCATTCCAGATGGGAAGATTCGTGTCGGACACGCCGATGGTCTTGCCGATCATGTCCTTCGGGTCGCGGATCGGGTGTGACGCCAAGGACACGATGCACGTCGGGCTCTTCTGGAATGTCGCACCGATCACGGTGAGCGGAGCGCCATTGGCGATCGCTTGCAGTCCTTCCGCTGTGTGCGTGACGCCGACGAGCGCGCGGCCACTGACGACGACCGGTTCGGGGGCCAGGTTCGGTCCGCCAGGGAGGATCGTGACGTCAAGCCCGCCGGCCCGGTAGTAGCCACGACTTTCTGCCATCAAGCTCCCTGCGAACTGCACGTTTGGGAGGTAGTCGAGCTGAAGGGCGACGTTCGAGAGGGTCGCGCGGGGTGACGACGCCGACGCGAGCGGTCCGATGAGGCTCGACAGCGATGCGGCGCCCGTGGCTCCGAGCGCCATCATCCCAGCGCGCTTCATGAAGCTCCGGCGGCTGAGCTCAGCCGGCTCGGCGCGCGGCGCGCTGTCGACGTGGTTGCGAGGCAGGGATGGCGTCGACACGTTTCCTCCTAAGACGACGGGCGGGAGCACGTACCCCCGTGAGCTGGGCTGTCTTTTGTCTACGAGATGATTGTTTCGGTCCCGTTTCCCAGGTGTTGCCATGCCATAAATTGGGTCAGCTGGCGTCCGAGCCTCCGCCATCCGACCGGATCGACGCAGATCGGACCAGTCACGTGGCTAAAAAAGTGCAAAAAGAGGAGGCGCGGGACCCGGGTTGTGCCGACAGGCCGCGACGGCTTCCGGACTGCGGCGCGGGACGGGATGGACGACTCCCCGCACGGTAGTGTCCAGCCGGTCATTGGGCGCGTCCGGCTCGGGTCGCGCTCGACGACGGCGGGGAGAGCCATGGCCGACGAGCGCGACATCGAGACCCGAGGTGCGCTCCGCGCGATCGTGCAGAACGCCGTCGCACAGGAGTCGCCCCTACCGTCGGAGAAGGACCTCGCCGCTCTGCTCGGAATCGGACGGAGCTCGGTGCGGGAGGCTCTGATCCGCCTCGAGGCCGAAGGGTTCGTGGTTCGCCGCCATGGAGCGGGCACGTTTGCGAACCCGGCTGCGCTCGACGTCGCTGTCCGCATCGACCGGACTGCGGAGTACGCGGACGTGCTGGCCGACGCGGGCGTCGCGGCGGCCGTCGAGGTCCTCGACGCGCGTTGGACGACCCTCGAGGCAGCGGTTGCCGCCTCCCTGCGCCGCCCGGTCGGCAGTCGGGCGTTCGTGACGCGCAAGCGCTGGCTCGCCGCAGGGCGGCCCGTCATGGTCGCCACCGATGTCGTCCCCGCGTGGCGAGCCGTCGAGGTGGACCCCGAGTGGAGCGTGTTCGCGATCGCCCGCGCGCTCACCGGTCGGGGCACCGACTGGGTGTCCTCCTGGATCGCACCGGTCCTTGCCGGAAAGGCTGCGGAGGAGCTTGGTTGCGAGCCGGGGGTGCCCGTGCTCCATCTCGAGCAGCTCGGCGTGACCCGGGACGGTACCCGCTGCTGGTGGGCGAACGAGCTCCACCGACCCGGCGATCTCCGCTACGGGCTTGTCCGCACGGTCGCGCCGGACAGCTCCGCCTCGTCCTGACTCGTCGTGCACGGATCCGGCGCAGCCCGGCCGAAAAGCGGCATTCATCCCTGGTTCATATCCTCGTAATAAAGAGGCCCTACCTTGCTTTGACATGACGAGCCGCTTCCTCGGCGAGCACTCCGGGCCGTGGCTCTCCGGGAGCGACCGCTCGTCAGCCGTGCTCGTGCAGCCCATCGGGGCCTTCGAGCACCACGGCCCGCACCTTCCCCTGCAGACCGACGCGATCGTCGTCGACGAGTTGGCACGTGCTCTCGTCGAGTCGTGTTCGGCGCTCGAGCTGATGGTGCTGCCCACGCTCTCCTACGGCTTGTCGAGCGAGCACGTCTGGGCACCGGGGACCGTGTCGCTCGGTCCGACCACGCTGATCGCGGTGCTCGACGACCTCGCGTCGTCGGCCGCGCGGGCCGGGATCAGGCGGCTCGTCCTGCTGAACGGCCATGGAGGCAACACGCACCTGCTGCGTGTCGCGTGCCGAGAGATCCGGGTCCGTCACGGACTGCTGACCTTTCTGCTCCATCCTGCCCTTCCTCCCGACAACGGCGGGGAGGTCGGAGATCCCCGCGAGCGCGGGTTCGGGATCCACGGCGGCCTCGCGGAGACGTCCGTGATGCTGCACCTCAGGCCCGACCTGGTCGACATGGGCAAGGCCGAGGCCTCTGTCCCCGACTGGCTGGACGGCTTCGAGCACGTCGGGTTCGGGCGCGCGGCGGAGTTCGGCTGGTCGTCGCAGGACCTCTGCGCAAGTGGTGTCGTCGGGGACCCGACCTGCGCGAGCGCGGATCTCGGCCGGGAGCACGTCGCGCACGCCCTCACGAGCCTCGGCAGCGCTCTCGCGGAGATCGCCGTCTTCGACTTCCCCGGGCGCAAGGCACTGGACGGGGGCGTTGCGGAGCAGGCGGCGAGCTCGTCCGGCGCGGCAGGGTGGCGGACCTCGTGACCGGACGGCGACGACTGGAGGCCTCGGTGTCGGCACGGGCGGCGGCGGTGCTCGGCCTCGGCGCACCGGTGGCGCGTCTCGCCGCCGTCCTTGCGCTCTGGCAGGCCCTCGTCGGCCTCCACGCGGTCAACGGGCTCGTGCTTCCCTCGCCGGCACAGATCGTCGTGCAGGTCTGGAGCGGACGCCAGGGCTACCTGCTCGACGCCCGGACGACGCTCGGCGAGGCTGGGCTCGGCTTCCTCGCCGGCAGCGGCCTCGCGGTCGCGTCCGCAATCCTGTTCCTCCGGGTGCGCGTCGCGGAGCGAGCCCTGATGCCACTCGCCGTCGCCAGCTACTGCCTTCCCGCCATCGCAATCGCCCCGATCCTGCAGGTCGTCTTGCCAGGCGACGAGCCGAAGGTCGTCTTGGCGGCGCTGTTCGTCTTCTTCACGACCCTCACGACGGTCGCGACGGGGCTCCGGTCGGTCGATCCCGTGGTCATCGACATGGTGAGGGCCTTCGGCGGGACCGGGTCCTCCGAGCTCCGCAAGGTCCGGGTCCGCAACGCCCTGCCGTACCTCGTGCGCGCTCTCCAGCTCGGCGCACCATCTGCCCTTCTCGGTGCGATCATCGGGGAGTTCCTCGGGGGCTCGAGCGGTCTCGGTATCGCGCTCATCCAGGCGGAGGCGGACCTCAGTTCACCGAGGACCTGGGCGGTGCTCGCCGTCTCCGGCGCCATCTCCGGCGTCTTGTACGGTGCTCTCGGCCTCGCGAGCCATCGGCTGGAGCGCTATGGCGAGGACCGTGCGAGCAGTGGGCCCGTCTGGCCGAGCGGCGAGGGTCGGTCGGGAGCCGGGCGGTCTCGATGGGCCCGGAAGCTCGTCTCGGCAACCGTCGCGATCTCGGCCTCGGTCGCGGTGACGCTCGGCGTCTGGACTGCCGCGATCAAGATGCTGCGGCTGAGCTCCTACTTCGCCGTCGATCCCGCAGGCGTCTGGAGCTATCTCTTCTCGGGGTCCCAGGCGGGAGAGGATCGGTCCCTGGTCTTCGGCCAGCTCGGCGTGACCCTCGAGGATGCCGCTCTCGGCTTTGTGAGCGGGCTCGTCGTCGCGAGCGCGCTGGCGGCCGTCATGGTCATGATCCCGAGGGTGTCGAAGGAGGTGATGCCGTGGGCCGTCGCGCTCCGGTCCGTGCCGCTCGTGGCGATCGCCCCGCTGATCTCCGTCGAGCTCGGCAGGGGGATCGCGTCGGTCCTCGCCATCTGTGCGATCGTGACGTTCTTCCCGACCCTGGTGTTCATGGTCGGCGGGTTGCGCGGCGCTCCCGCTGCCGCGTTGGACCTCCTGCGAGCATGCGGAGGCCGCACGTGGTCGGAGTTCACGAAGGTCCGTGCCCCGACTGCGCTCCCGGCGCTCTTCCACTCGGCGCGGGTGGCCGCCCCCGGCGCGCTTCTTGCCGCGATCTTGATCGAGTGGACGGCGACCGGGAACGGGATGGGAGCCCAGATGATCGTCGCATCCGAGACGTCGCAGTACCCGCAACTGTGGAGCGACGTCGCGGTCGTCACGGCGGTGTCGTTGCTGCTCTACGCGGGGCTCGGGATCCTCGAGCGCTACGTGACCGAGCGACGGGCCGGGCGCGTACGGCCGAGCTGACGGCAGATCTCGCACAACCGAAAGGATGGACGGACATGGCAGACATGGTGGCGCGCGTCGAGGAGTCGGGCACGAGCGGAGCGTCCCGCGGTCGTCTCGTCAGCCGACGAGAGGTGATCAAGGGATTCGGCATGGCCGCGGTGGGAGCCGCCGGTGGTGCGGCGCTCGGGCTGTTCGGGGCTAGCCCGCCGGCGAGCGCCGCGAGCACGAGGCGAGCCACGCGGTCCGCGAGGCTCGGATCGGCGACGCTCGCGTTCTCCTGGATCGACGACGTGCAGCAAGCGGGCTCGTACATAGCGCAGCAGCGCGGCTACTACCTCGACGCCGGCCTGGCGGTGTCCTTCCTCCCTGGAGGTGACACCTACGCCGGCGAACCGTTGGTCGTGTCTGGCAAGGCGCTCCTCGCGATGACGTCGCCGGCATCGACTGCGGCCGCGTACCTCGAGGGCGCGCCCGTCACCATCGTGGGTGCCCAGTACCAGAAGTCGCCCGTGTCCATCATCTCGCTCGCGTCGGCGCCGATCCGCACTCCGGCCGAGCTCGTCGGGAAGAAGATCGCGGTCGAGCCCAATATCGAGCTCGAGTGGAAGGCCTTCGAGACGGCGAACGGCCTCACCGGGAAGGTCGACTCCTTCGTGACGAGCGAGAGCCCGTCGATCCTCGCGGCCGGTGGCTGCCAGGGCTACACCGGTTGGACCACGAACGAGGCCGTGGCTCTCGAAGTCCAGGGCGTGCACGTCCACACCATGCTGTTCGCCGACTACGGGCTGCCGGGCTACTACCTCACCTACTGCGCGGACAGCACCATCGTGCGAGATGCGCACGGGCGCGAGCAGGTCAAGGCACTGCTTTCCGGAGAGATCCGCGGGTGGCAGGTGCAGACGAGCCATCCGTCGGTCGGGCTCGCGCTGACCTTGGACGACTACGGCAAGCATCTCGGACTCGACCCGAAGCAGCAGGAGATCCAGGCCGTGGAGCAGAACCTCCTCGTCGTCTCGCCCGTGACGAAGGCCCACGGGCTGTTCTGGATGAGCGCGACCGACACCGCGGCGATGCTCAAGTCGCTGAAGCTCGCGGGCACGGCGGTCCCGGCATCTCTGTTCGACAACTCGCTGCTCGCGGAGATCTACGGTGGCAAGAGCGTGCTGGCCTGAGGGCGGGGCCGGCAAGGGGCCGGCGGGCCGCGCCCTCCCGTTCGTGCAGGGCGTCGTGACGAGGTGGGCCGTCCCGTCCGGCTCCTCGTCCGGCACGCCCGGCTCGTCACGATGGAGCCCCGCGATCCAGCGGTCGTCGAGGGGTGGCTCTCCGTGGGCGCAGACGGCAGGATCGCGGGGCTCGGGCGCGGCGAGCCACCCGGGAGGCTGGCGGCAGAGGAGGAGCTCGACGCGCGTGGCTCGTTCCTCGCGCCCGGCTTCGTCTCGGCCCACAGCCACCTGTTCACGAGCGGGCTTCGCGGTATGGGGTCGGACCAGGCTCTCTACGGTTGGAGTCGCGCCCTCTCGCCGATCCTCGGCCAGCTCGACGCGGACGACGTCTACTGGTTGACCCTGCACGGCTCGCTCGACCTGCTCGCCAACGGGGTCACGACGGCCTACGACTTCACCGACCCGCGCCAGCCATTTGCCGTCGACGAGCAGGGTCGCGCGGACTGGGTCCCGCACCTGCGCCCACAGGAGCATCTCGAGGCACAGCTCGTCGCGAAGCTGGACGGCGGGATACGTTTCGTCAACAGCTTCCATCTCGACCAGGGCGTCGGTGACGCGTGCGCGGTCGTCGAGCGTGCGGATGCCTTCGTCGCCTTCGTCGAGCGTCTCGGTCGTCGCCCGACGCTGGCCGCCCTGGCCCTGTCGGGCGCAGTCCAGTGGTCGGACCGGCCCGAGGTGGCGGCCGTGGAGGCGGCCGTGATGGCGCGCCACGGGCTCGTCAACCAAGCTCATTTCCTCGAGACGGCGGAGCACGTCGAGCTGCAGCGCAGCAAGTTCGACTGGTACGAACGCGCGGGGGCTCTCGGGCCGGACCTGATCTTCGGCCATTTCGTCCAGACGACACCGGAGATCGTGCGCCGCGCGGGGGCGGCGCGCTGCGGGATGTGCTGGCAGCCGGCAGCCAATGGCCGTCTCGCGTCGGGGACTGCGGACATCCGCACCCTGCGCGACGCGGGGCTGAGGGTCGGCATGGGATTGGACGACCAAGCGTGCACCGACATCGCCGACCCGTTCCAGCAGCTGCGGGTGGCCCTCTACACCCAGCGCATTGCCCGCCAAAGTCCTGACGCGCTGGGTGTGGAGGAGGTCCTGCGGCTCCACACGATCGAGTCTGCCGGGCTGTTGCACCTGGAGAGCGAGATCGGGAGCCTGGCAGCCGGCAAGTGGGCGGACCTGCTGGTCGTCGATCCGTCCGATCCGGACACCGGCCCGCTGTGGGACCCGGTCGCGACGTACGTCCTCGCGTGCGGTCTTCGCAACCTCAAGCGCGTCTATGTCGCGGGCGAGCTCGTCAGCGTCGACGGGCGGTCGTGCTATCCGCGCGCGGGCGAGGTGAGGCGGCGGGTGCGCGAGCGGATGGCGCGCTTCGGCTGAGCGCGCGTGAACGACAGGACGCGCCGCACGGCGCGGGCGTGCCGCGGGAACGGGCTGCGCGACGTGCCCTAGGCTCGGCGCGCGCACGTGCGATCTCCGGCGGGGCCGGACCTGGCCGGACCTGGCCGGAGGGGTCGTCGCACGGCGAGGGCCGGTGGACGAGAGGCCGAGCGGGAGGCTACGACGATGAGCGCGACCACGACGAGCAGGGAGGTCCGCCTGGCGCGGCGACCGAGGGGCATCCCCGAACCCGACGACTTCGCACTCGCCGAGGTGGAGGTCCCCGAGCCGGCCGCGGGCGAGGTGCTCGTCCGCAACCACTTCGTCTCCGTCGACCCCTACATGCGGGGGCGCATGAACGACGGACCGTCCTACGTCCCCCCGTTCGCGCTCGGCGAGGTCATGACCGGCGGGGCGGTCGGGGAGGTGCTCGACTCGCGCGCCCCGGGCCTGTCGCCCGGCGATGTCGTCGTCCACGACCTCGGCTGGCGCGAGGTCGCCGTCGGCGAGGCGCGTCGGTTCACCGCCATCGACCCGGGCGGGCTCTCGAGCTCTCTCTACCTCGGCATCCTCGGCATGCCCGGGTTGACGGCCTACATCGGGCTGACGGAGATCGCGACGCTCGCGCCGGGCGAGACGGTCTTCGTCTCGGGCGCCGCGGGGGCCGTCGGGAGCACTGCCGTCCAGCTTGCGAAGCTGCTCGGGGCGGCGCGCGTCGTGGGCAGCGCAGGGTCGGTCGCGAAGGTGGAGGCGCTCGTACAGGACTTCGGGGCCGATGCCGGCTTCGACTACCACGAGGGCGAGATCGGCACGCAGCTGGTGCGGGTCGCCCCCGAGGGGATCGACGTCTACTTCGACAACGTGGGCGGACTGCACCTCGAAGCGGCTCTCGCCGCGCTCCATCCGTTCGGTCGGGTCGCTGCGTGCGGGGCGGTGTCGCGCTACAACGCGACGGACGATCCGCCAGGACCGCGCAACCTCTTCCTCGTGGTCGGCAAGCGCCTCACGATCCGGGGCTTCATCGTCGGCGACTACGCCGATCGTCGGGACGAGTACCTCGACCGGGCGCGCGCCTGGATCGCAGACGGGCGCCTCGCGTGCCCCGAGACCGTCGTCGACGGCATCGAGAACGCGCCGGCAGCCTTCGTCGGGATGATGAGCGGCGACAACATCGGCAAGATGGTCGTGCGCGTCGGCTGAGCGTGACGCGCGCCGGGGATCTCGCGCCCGGGATCTCGCGACGACAGGTCGCCGGGCGCGTCCCGGCCGGTGCTCACCCGCCGTGCGCCATCGCGAGCGCCGAGGGGTCCGCGGCCATGTCGGCCGCGGGCCGGGCACGCACGACGGCCAGCGCGAGGACGAACGCGAGCCCGGCTCCGGCCGCGCCGGCCCGGAAGGCGTCCTGGTAGCCGGCGACTGCAGCGAGCAGGGCTAGGTGGTGCGCGGCGACCGCAGACGCCGCACGGTGCAGCGGGAGGCTGTCCCGCGTCGCGGTCGCGGCGATCGTGACGAGCGCGGCGAGGCCGAGCGCTCCGCCGACCTGCTGTGCCGTGTTGAGCAGAGCGGACGCGAGCCCCGATTCGTGGGGGCCGACGCCCGTCACCGCGTTGAGGGTGAGCGGCACGAACGACAGGCCCATGCCGATGCCGATTGCGACGAGGGGTCCGAAGACGTCGAGGTAGGAGGAGTGGGTGGTCACGAGCGACACCCAGGCGAGTCCACCGGCGACGAGGAGGGGGCCGGCGGTGAGGAACGGTCGCGTGCCGACGCGCTTGACCTGCCGGGACACGACGAGTCCGGTCGAGCCGACGGCCACCGGGATCGGCAGGTACGCGACACCGGCGACAAGAGGGCTGTAGTGGAGCACGTCTTGCAGGAACTGCGTGAGGAAGAAGATCAGCGAGAGCATCGCGGCTCCGAGCAGCAGCATGACGGCGAAGCCGCCCGCCCGGTTGCGGTCCCGGAGGAACCCGAGCGGCAGGAGCGGTTGACGGCTCTTCAGCTCGACGCCGACAAACGCTGCGAGCAGGACGGCTGCTCCTGCGAACGACGCGATCGTCTGCGTGGCCGACCACCCGGCGTCCGGAGCCCGCACGAGGCCGAACACGAGCAGGGCCATCCCTGCCGACGCGGTCAGCGCGCCGGGGATGTCGAGGCGGCCGCGTCGGCCGGCGGTCTTCGGCAGCACGAACGGCGCTGCGACGACGAGGACGATCCCGATGGGAACGTTCACGAAGAGCACCCAGCGCCACGTCGAGACGTCGACGAGGAAGCCGCCGAGGAGCAGGCCGAGCGCCCCGCCTGCACCGGACATCCCTGCGTACACGGCCATCGCGCGGTGGCGCGCCGGGCCGTCGGGGAACGTCGTCGCCACGAGAGCCAGGGCCGTCGGCGACGCGATCGCTGCGCCGATCCCCTGGACCGCGCGCGCCGCGATCAGCATGGACTGCGCGGTCGCAAGCCCTCCGGCGAGGGAGGCCGCGCTGAAGAGCCCGACTCCGAGGACGAACATCCGTCGCCGCCCGAACAGGTCACCCGTGCGCCCTCCGAGCAGGAGGAGCCCGCCGAAGACGAGGACGTAGGCGTCGATCACCCAGGTGAGGTTCGCCGAGCTGAAGTGGAGCTCACGCTGGATCGAGGGGAGGGCGATGTTCACGATCGTCAGGTCGAGCATCACCATGAGCTGGGCGGTTGCGATGACCGCCAGCGCGAGCCCGAGGCCGCGGCCACGAGGCGCCGCGCTCGCCGTGCCGGCCGTGGGAGCCGAGACCGCCGTCACGGCTCGCGCCCGTCGCGTGTCACCCAGACGACGAGGTCGACCAGTGGCGGTCCGTCGCCGTCGTGGGGGCGCTCCCGCCGCTCCATCTGCTCGACGGTGCAGGCGGGGAAGGCGTCGGCCAGCCGTTCTTCGGTGTAGAGGCGATCGGGGTCGGGCGGCCCGCCACGCCCGAGCGAGTCGAGGTGGTGGCCGACGACGAGCAGGTGCCCTCCGGGCGCGACGGCTCGCGCGGCCGCCGCGAGCAGCGCGGGGCGGTCAGCGGACGGCACGTGGACGTTCGCGAGGACGACGAGGTCGAACGAGCGCGGTGCGGCGAGATAGTCCGAGAGGTCCGCGTGGACGGTCTCGATCTCGACACCGGCGTCCCGCGCGCGCTCGGCTGCCTGGGCCAGCCCGACCGACGAGGCGTCGACGCCGGTCACGTGCCAGCCTCGGACGGCGAGTGGCACGGCGTTGCGTCCAGGCCCGCAACCGAGGTCGAGTGCCGTGCCGGGGCTGAGGGTCTCGACGTGCTCGACGAGCGCCTCGTCCGGGGCGGTCGGCCAGGCGCTCTCGGCAAAGCGCGCGTCCCACGGCGACGCGGCTCCGCCGTGCCCGTGCGGTCGGACGCTGTCGTCACGGCTGTCGGCTCTCATCTGGTCTCCTCGTCGTCGGTGTCGTGCTCGTCGGTGTCGTGCTCGTCGGTGTCGTGATCCCGGACGCCGTCGCGGTCGGCGGCCCGCGGCCCACCGGTCGCCGTGTGTCGCCGGTGCGCGTCGCGTAGCTGGTCTGCATCGTCGTCCAGGCCGAGCAGGTGCTCGAGCTTGCGGAGCGCGTCGGCAAGCTCGCGGCTGCCCGCGGGGCCGAGCGCGCCCTGGATCCGCTCCTCCTGCACCCGGACGAGGTGCTCGATCTCGCTGACGAACGCGTTGCCCGCGTCGGTGAGCGCCAGTCCGAGCGGTCGCCGGTCGCCCGTGCGGTCCTTGCTCGTGAGCAGTCCACGCTGGCGGAGCTCGTCGACGCAGCGCTTCGCGTTCGTCGGGTCGGTGCCGAGCACCCGGGCGAGCGCGCGCAGCGAGCACCCCGGCGCTTCCGCGACGCCCCGGGCGACGGCGACCTGCGGCGGGGTCGTCCCGAGCGGGTGCAGGTCCTCGGCCCAGCTCTGCCGCAGTCCGCGTGCGACGCGGCTGAGCCGGAAGCCGAGCCCGTCGCGCAAGGCGACGTGTCGTTCGCGTGCCGCCACGGCGGAGATCTGGCCGTCGAGGTCCGTCTCGGTCTCCGTCCGTTCTCTCGTCTCGGCTGCCATGGTCGCCTCGGCTTCCTCCGGCTTCGTTCCGCACGTGCCTCGTGCCGCACTGGCCGGCTCCGTGCTCTCGTACTTCAACTGTAGCGATGTCCACAGCATTCCCGACCGCCGCGAGACACCGGGTGATGTGCGCGGCGAGCGTCGTGCCGCCGGTGTGGCGAGCACTGTGCGACGAGTGGCGAGCACTGTGCGACGATCCGACTGCCCGGCCCGTCGGCGTCCCTGGCTCGAGGAGGTCAGTTGCACGAGCGCACGTTGGGTCCGAACGGGTTGGTGGTCTCGGCGATCGGGATCGGCGTGACATGCCGATCGACGAGGTTGCCGGCACCGTCGAGAACTTGGTCGTCGAGGGCAAGGCCGGGTACGTCGGTCTGTCGCTGGCCGGTGCCGGGACGATCCGCCGTGCCCACGCCGGGCAACCGGTGGCCGCCGTCCAGGGCGAGTGCTCCCTGTGGTGGTGGCGACCCGAGCAGGACGTGCTCGTGCTCTGCGTGCAGGCTGCACGGACCCGCGTGGCGCCTGCCCAGCTTGTCCTCGCCTGGCCGCTCGCCCGGCGGTCGTGGATCGTCCCGATGCCGTGGACGACCAAGTCGGAGCGCCTGCGAGCGAGCGTCGGCACCGCCGAGGTGGAGCAGGCGACCAACCGCTGACGGCTCGCGCCGCGCCCAGGGCGTGACCACCTTCGGGCGTCCCGCAGCTGCCGACGGATGTCTCGCCCCGCCGCGCGGGCGCGACGCAGCTGCCGGTAGGGCCGTTCGACCCTGGTGGCTTGTCGCACCCCATGCGATCGTAGATCGACGATAAGCGGTAGATCATCGGTGACAGCAGGTTGGCTGCAGGTTCCCGCTCCCGGAGCACGCAGTGCTCCGTCCGAGACGGTCAGCTCGTGCCGCTGTGTCGACGAGATCCGCGACGTGCGTGCTGACGAGCAAGGAAAGGGGTCGACATGACGACACCGGACAGCAGTGGCACCGAGACGACGACCATTCGCGCAGCGTCGTGGCTCGCCGAGTTCCATCCGGGATGGTTCGGCGCTGTCATGGGCACTGCCGTCGTCGGCATCATCGCCGAGAAGAACCCCGGCGGCTTCTCCGATCTCGCGACGACGATGAGGGACCTGTCCATCGGCGCCGTCGCGCTTGCGGCGCTCCTCGCCGCCGTCGTCGGTGGCGCCTACTGCCTGCGCTGGGTGCTCTATCCTCGGGAGGCCTGGGCCGACATGCGCGACCCGGTTGTCGGCCCGTTGCATGCGACGTTCCCCGGCGGCATCCTCGTGCTCGCGGTCGGCGTCGCGGCGATCGGCGGGCAGGTCCTGCCCGTCTCGTCGGTGCCGACTGTCGTCGAGGTGCTCGACGCGATCGGCGTGCCGCTCGCGCTCGGCGTCAGCCTGGTCTTTGCCTACCTGCTGTTCACCCTGGAGCTCGCGGACAGGCGCCTCGTCAACGGAGGCTGGTTCATCCCGCCGGTCGTCACGATCATCGTCCCCGTCGTCCTCGTCCCGCTGCTCGACCAGGTCCAGCGCCCGGCGGCTCGTCTGCTGCTCGTCGCCGGCTACGCGTTCTACGGCATCGGGTTCGTGCTCTTCCTCCTCGTGCTCGGGCTGCTCCACGACCGTCTCGTCACGCGCGAGCTCCCGCCGTCGGGCACCGCGCCGTCGCTGTGGATCGTGCTTGGACCGGCCGGGATCGGCGCTGCGGCGCTCGTCGAGCTCGCGCACGCGACGGTCTCGGTCCTCGGTCCGACGGCCAGGCCACTCGAGCTCGTCAGCCTGGTCGGCGCGACGGCGCTCTGGGGCTTCGGTGCGTGGTGGCTGCTCGTCGCGTCGTCGCTCATCGGGCGCTACGTCAGGCACGGCGGGATCGCCTACGGTGTCGGCTGGTGGGGCTTCACCTTCCCGCTCGGTGCCCTGACGCTCGCGACGACCGCCCTCGGGACCGGCTGGTCGGTCCCGGTCATCGGCGACGTGGCGCTCGCGCTTCTCGTCGCGCTCGTCGTCGTCTGGATCGTCGTGGCGGCGAGGACGCTCGCGTCCCTCGCCAGCGGTGACCGGCGGAGCCTGCTCGCATCTCCACGCCCGGCGACGCCTGCTCCGGCGGCCGAGCCGAGCGCGCCGACGCCGGTTCCGGTCGAGGTCGTTCGCAGCGCCTCGTGAAGCGCCAGCGCCCCGTGAGCCGTCAGCGCACGACAGTCGGGGCAGGCTCGCCGGAGCTGCGCGTCGTGCGGTGGCGCAGTGCTCCGACGAGCCCGACCGCTGCGGCGGTCGTGCCGCCGAAGGCGACGAGCGCGACGCCGGTGCCGAAATGTCCGGCGACCTCGCCGAGCAGCAGCGACCCGATCGGCGTCGTACCGCCCATCAACAGGACGTAGATCCCCATCACCCGGCCGCGCAGGCGGTCGGGTGTGAGCAGCTGCAGACGCGTGTTCGCTGTGATCGAGGCGACGACGCCGGCGATGCCCGCCGCAGCGAGGATGGCGAGGCTCGTCGGGTACGAACGGGACAGGCCGAGGGCGACGAGCGCGGCGCCGAGCGCGATGCTGCCGAGCAGCAGGCGCCGCTCGGATGCCCGCTGGTCTCGGGCGACGGCAACGGCGGCGACGAGGGAGCCGGCGCCGAGCGCCGCCATCAGATCGCCGAAGCCGGCCGCTTGGCGATGGAGGACGAAGCGCGCGACGAGGGGTACCGCGACCTGCCAGTTGAAGCCGAGAAGCCCGACGATCGCGAACAGGAGCACGACGCGGCGGACCGAAGTCGTCTCGAGGGCGAAGGCGAGCCCCTCGCGCAGCTCCGACGCGGCCGTCGCCCGCGCGCCGACGTGCCGGCGAGGGGTGTTGGCCGGACGGATCAGGACGAGGACGACGAGGATCGGGGCGAAGCTCGCGGCGTTGAGGAAGAGGGCTCCGGAGATGCCCCACGCCGCGATGGCCAGTCCACCGACCGCGCCGCCGAGCATGCGCGCTGCGTTGAACTGCACGCTGTTCAAGGCGACGGCGTCCGCGACGAGATCGCGCCCGACGAGCTCGGGGACGAAAGCCTGCTGGGCGGGGTTGTTCAACGCGTTCGTCGTCCCGACCGCGAGGGCGACGAGGGCAACCTCCCACAAGGTGACGGCATGGCTCGCGACCAGCACGCCGAGCGTGATGGCCTCGGCGCCGAGTGCCACCTGGGTCGCGACGAGCAGCTGCCGCCTCGGGACGCGGTCCGCGACCACGCCGCCGAGGAGGGAGAGCACGAGGACAGGGAGGAACTGCAGCATGGTGATCGTGCCGAGGTCGACGGCCGAGTGCGTGAGGTCGAGCACCAACCACGACAGGGCGATCGACTGCGACCAGGTGCCGATCCCCGAGAGGAGCTGACCCACCCAGTACCAGGCGAAGGCGGGCACGCGAAGAGCAGCCAGCATGGCACGCCACGACCGGTCGTCTCCGGTGTCGGGCAGGCGACCGCCCGCGCCGTCAGCGCCGCCCGCGCTCACGTCGCCGCGACGCTCCCGTCGCGCGCCGTTCCGTCTGCGGTGATCGCCACGACCCAATATCGAGCCGGCCGCTTGCCCCGGGACAGTGCCGAAAGTCCCGAAGCGGTGCCGCTCTCGGGGCCACGCGCCCGGCGCGGTCGAGACGTACGCGCGCCGTGCCCGTCAGGGTGTCGTGAGGAGCCGCCCGAGCACGGGAAGGAAGTGCTCGACAGCTGGTGCCGGTGCTCCGGGCAGCTTCGCCCGGTCGTCGAGCCGGCGGAGCCGGACCGCGTCGGGCGCGTGCGCTCGGGTGGCGAACGCGGATGCCTCGGTCGCGGACATCGGGCCCCCTTGGCGACCGAGGGAGTCGAGCGAGGCCGGCGACAGCGCGCCGAGGTAGGCGGCCTCGGTCGCGCACAGGTAGCGCTTCGCGTCGACGTGCAGGCGGACCGGCTCGGTCACCTCCGGGCCGAACCACTGGCCGAGCCAGGTCGCGCCACGCTCGTGGTGCACGTTTCCGGTGCCGCGCGCGACCGTGCGCACGACGCCGCGGAAGTGCCCGACGTCGTGGAGCAGGGCGGCTGCGACGAGATGGCCGGGAGCGCCGGACTGCTCGGCGAGCCAGGCGGCCTGGCGCATGTGCTCCGCCTGGGTCACCGGCTCGCCGAGGTACTCGTCGGCCCCGTCGCAGTCGAAGACGGCTGCGATCTGCGCGATCGCCGGGGCGGGCGTGGTCATCGCCGTCGGTCCCCTAGCCGAGGAGCGACTTGACGATCTCCGAGAGAGTCGCCGCGCCTGCCGGTGGCGCGATCGCGATCGTCGCAGGGTAGCTGAAGAGCACATTCGCGGCGACCCGCTTGCCGCCGGCGACCTGGGTGCCGACGATGCCGACGGGCAGTGGGGCGCCGGCGAGGGACACGTAGACCGTGCCACCTTTCGACGACGAGATCGGAAGCACGCGCCGGCCGTTGAGCATCCGGGGGGCGCTCTTTGTGAGGACGCCGTTGCTCGCGAGCAGGCTCTGCGCGAACTTCCCCGGCTCGGTGAGACCGCCGAAGCTGCTCGAGAAGGACGAGGCCTCGGCACCGCTGATCTCGATCCAGCGTCCGGTCAGCTTGGACAGCACGGCTGCGGCGACGCCGGCCCCGGCGCTCCCGGCTCCCGCCGAGGCCAGCTCCTGCTTCCAGAAGGGCAGGGCAGCTTCGAGGTAGACGTTCGCGCCGACGTCGACGAAGCGAACCGTGCCCGAGCTGGTGCTGCCTGTCTGGATGTCGATGTTGCCGGCGACGCTCTTGCCGCGTCCTGTCGAGCTGACGTGGAGCACGATCGTCTCGTTGCCGAGGTGCATCGAGCCGGAGATCGCGATCGCGTTCTCGTGGCTGAGGGCGACCGCGCTCCTCGTGAGGATCGTGGTGGCGGGAAGGCCGGCTATCCCGGTAGCTGCGGGGCGGGCCGCGACGGCCTCACCACCCCAACCGACGGCGACGCTTCCGCACAGGGCCAAGGCGGCCAACGCCGCCGTCGACCTCGCTGCACGGCTCGTCTGGGGCTTCATCGGCGCTCCTTGCTGTCGGGCCGCCGGAGCGGCCTCGTCGTTATCCCTGCATTCTTACCCGTCGCCGAGCTCGACCGTGACACCGAGCTCGCCGTCGTGGGCCCTGAGCTCGATCACGGCTGCGTTCGTCGCGTCCGCGAGGTCGGCGCGCCCGAGCTCGACAAGCTCGAGGACGCGCGCGGGCGCGCGGACCTCGACGCGCTCGACCGGCCAGCGCATCGAGCGCTTCGCGACGGTCTTTGCGCGCCGGACCTCGCGCAGCACCTCGCCGAGCACGTCGAGGGTCTCGGGGGGAGCCGGCATCGTCGGCTCGAGCTCGCCGGGAGACGGCCAGGCCGCCGAGTGGACGGAACCGTCGTGCCACCAGGACCAGGCTTCTTCGGCCGCGAAGGGGAGGAACGGGGCGAACAGCCGGAGCATGACGTCGAGCGCCCGCTCGAGCGCGGTGCGTGCCGAGGTCGACCCCGTCGACATGCCGTAGGCGCGGCCTTTCACGAGCTCGAGGTAGTCGTCGCAGAAGGACCAGAAGAACTGCTCGGTCCTCTCGAGTGCGCGGGCGTGCTCGAACGCGTCGAGCGCCTCGGTCGCCTCGGTGACGACCGTCGCGAGGCGGGCGAGCATGGCGGCGTCGACCGGGTGGCGCACGTCGCCGCCCGACTGGTCGCCGCCCGACTGGTGGTCGGCCGGCCCGGCAGCGCCGTCGTCTCCGGCCGCTGCAGTACCTGCGCCGTCGCCGGTCGGCTCGTCCTGCTCGAGCCGGGAGACGGCGAACTTCGTGGCCTGGAGGATCTTGATTGCGAGCCGGCGGCCGATCTTCATCTGCTGCTCGTCGAAGATCGTGTCGACCCCGAGCCGGGCCGAGCACGCCCAGTAGCGGACCGCGTCGGTGCCGTGGGTGTCGAGGAGCGCGGTCGGCACGACGACGTTCCCCTTCGACTTCGACATCTTCTTGCGGTCGGGGTCGAGGATCCAGCCCGAGATCGCCGCAGCGCGCCAGGGGAGGCAGCCGTGCTCGAGCTCGGAGCGGACGACGCTCGAGAACAGCCAGGTGCGGATGATCTCGTGCGCCTGGGGGCGCAGGTCCATCGGGAAGACGCGCGCGAACAGGTCGGGGTCCTCCTCCCAGCCTCCGGCGATCTGCGGGGTGAGCGAGGACGTCGCCCAGGTGTCCATGACGTCGGGGTCGCCCGTGAAGCCCCCGGGGGCGTCGCGCTGGTCTGCGCTGTAGCCGGCTGGCACGTCGACGGAGGGGTCGACGGGGAGATCGCGCTCCGCGGCGAACAGCGGCGTGTCCTCGTCGGGCCGTCCCTCGGCGTCGAGCCGGTACCACACGGGGAAGGGGATGCCGAAGAACCGCTGCCGCGAGATGTTCCAGTCGCCCGTCAGGCCGTCCACCCACGACTCGTAGCGCTGGCGCATGAACCCCGGGTGCCAGTCGAGCTCGCGTCCGAGCTCGAGGAGGCGGTCACGCAGCGCGACCGTCGCCACGTACCACTGCCGTGACGAGACGATCTCGAGCGGCCGCTCGCCCTTTTCGTAGAACTTGACGGGGTGCGTGACGGGCCTCGGCTGGCCGACGAGGTCACCGCTCTCGCCGAGCAGCTCGACGCTGCGCCGCTGCGCCTGGCGGACCGTGAGCCCGGCGAGCTGGTCGTAGTGGGCCTGGGCACGTCCCGCGTCGGCCGACTCCCAGCCGGGTGAGCCGAAGCGGACCGGTTCGAGGCGGCCATGGCGGCCGACGATCGTGCGCGTCGCGAGCTTCAGCTCGCGCCACCAGGTCACGTCGGTGAGGTCGCCGAAGGTGCAGACCATCGCGATGCCCGATCCCTTCTCGGGGTCGGCCAGCGCGTGCGCGTGGACCGGCACCTCGACGCCGAACAACGGGGTCCGCACGGTCGTGCCGACGAGCGGGCGGTAGCGCTCGTCGTCGGGGTGGGCGACGAGCGCGACGCACGCGGCGAGCAGCTCGGGCCGGGTCGTCTCGATCTCGACGGCGCCGCCGTCGGACCGGTCGAAGCGCAGGCGGTGGTACGCGCCGGCGATCTCCCGGTCCTCGAGCTCGGCCTGCGCGACCGAGGACGCGAAGTCGACGTCCCACAGCGTCGGCGCCTCCTGGCGGTACGCGGCACCCCGCGCAGCGAGCCGCAGGAACGCCCGCTGCGACGCGCGCTGGGCGCCGGCGCTCACGGTCGTGTAGCGCGTGCTCCAGTCGACCGAGAGCCCGAGCCGGCGGAACATCTGCTCGAAGACCCCTTCGTCCTCGGCGGTCAGGCGCCGGCAGAGCTCGACGAAGTTGGGGCGGGAGATCGCTAGCGGGGTGCCCGGCGGCTCGGGCGGGGGAGAGAAGTCCGGGTCGTAGGAGACGGACGGGTCGCAGCGGACGCCGAAGTAGTGCTGGACCCGGCGCTCGGTCGGCAGGCCGTTGTCGTCCCAGCCGATCGGGTAGAAGACCGTCTTGCCGCGCATGCGCTGGAAGCGGGCGAGCGCGTCGGTCTGGGTGTAGGAGAAGACGTGGCCGACGTGGAGCGAGCCGGAGACCGTCGGCGGGGGCGTGTCGATCGAGAAGACCTCCGCTCGCGGCCGGCTCCTGTCGAAGCGGTACGTGCCCCACTGCGCCCACGAGCCCGTCCAGCGCTCCTCGAGGCCCTCAAGGCTCGGCTTGTCGGGCACGCCGGTCCCCGGGAGCGTCCGCGCCCGGCCCGACGCCGTGGCGCTCGCGTCGGCGCGCGCCGTGTCGGGCCTGCTCGAGTCGGGGGCGTCGGGCTGCTGGTCGTCGGGCATCGGCCTAGTACGGTACCCCTGTGCTCCGCCTGTACGACACAGCGACGGGTGCCGTGGCTCCGCTCGAGCCACGCGATCCCGGTTCGGTCGGGCTCTACGTGTGCGGCCCGACCGTCTACGGGCCGCCGCACGTCGGCCACGGCCGCTTCGTCCTCGTCTACGACGTGCTCCGCCGCTACCTCGAGCACACGGGCCTCGCCGTGCGGCACGTGTCGAACGTGACCGACGTCGACGACAAGATCATCGCCCGGGCGAGCACCGAGGGTCGCGACTGGCGCGAGGTCGCCGCGGAGTCGGAGCAGCAGTGGTGGGCGACGATGGACGCGATGGGCGTGCTCCGGCCGACCGAGGTGCCGCACGCCACCGGCTACGTCGAGGAGATGGTCGACCTCGTCGCCGCCCTCGTGGAGCGCGGTGTCGCGTACGAGGTCGGAGACGGCGTCTACCTGGCCTGCGACGCCGTCGACGGCTACGGCCTGCTCGCGCACCAGGACATCGAGACCTTGCGCGCCAGCGCCGGCGCCCGCCTCGCCGTCGCGGACGAGAAGCGGTCGCCTGTCGACTTCGCCCTGTGGAAGAAGGCGAAGCCGGGGGAGCCGACGTGGGGCTCGCCCTTCGGTCACGGGCGCCCGGGTTGGCACACCGAGTGCGTCGTCATGTCGCTCGCCCTGCTCGGCGACGGCTTCGACGTCCACGGAGGCGGTCTCGACCTCGTCTTTCCCCACCACGAGAACGAGCGCGCCCAGGCGGTCGCGCTCGGCAGGCCGTTCGCCCGTCGATGGGTCCACAACGGCCTCGTGACGGTCGGGGGCGAGAAGATGTCGAAGTCGCTCGGCAACGTCACCGACCTCGCGGAGATCGTCGCGAGCTCGGACCCGCGCGCCTACCGGCTCCTCGTGCTGCGGGCCCATTACCGCTCCCCGCTCGAAGTCGGCGCGCCGACCCTTGCGGACGCGTCCTCGGCACTTGCGCGGGTGGACGAGCTCGCCCGCCGGCTCGACGCCGTCGGGCGCGAGATGCCTCAGGACGGCGAGCGTGCGCCGGGCTCCGGCGGTGGCCGGGCGGCGAGCGCCCTCGCCGATGCCGAGGCCGTCGCGTTTGCCGACGCGATGGACGACGACCTCGCGACGCCGAGAGCCCTTGCCGGGCTGCTCGGTGCCGTCCGCCGGGCCAACTCGCTTCTCGACCGGCGCGACGTCGCCGGCGGTGCGGCGCTCGGGCGAGCGGCGCTGGACCTGCTCGGCGTGCTGGGCATCGCTCGACGGTTGGCGGAGGAGGCGGACGAGGGGGTGCTCGACATCGTGCGCCGGCGCGACGCCGCTCGAGCCGACCGTGACTTCGCGACCGCCGACAACCTGCGCGCGGAGCTCGAGTCGCGAGGCTGGGTCGTCGAGGACAGCCCGGACGGGACCAAGGTTCGCCGCTGACGCGGCGCCCGGCGCCCTAGCGGAGCGGCTTTTTGAACACGAAGACCACTTGCTCGGGGTTGGGCGAGCCCAGGTGGTCGACGCGGCCGAAGTTGACGAGCTCCCAGCCCTCGCGTCCTTTGGTCGTGAGCATCGCGACGAGGCCAGGCGTGAAGGTGTCCTCGGCCCAGTCCTCGCCTGCCTTCCAGCTACCCGTCCACACGACGGTGTCGTAGAGCCAGCTTGTCACGGTCGGCACTCCTGGGTCGCGTCGTCTCGGCCACGTCACTGCAGTGCCCTCGGGCGCTGCACTCCTCGTCCCGCGCCGTGGGCGGGGTCCGGACCGCCGGGGTGGCGCCCGCCGCGGTGATCGTGCAAGGGCACGAATGTACCGCGCCGGCCGGAGGTCCTCGCGGGCCCCGTACGCGAAACGACCCCGCCGCGGCTTTGTAGTAGTCGGGGACGCCGTCACGGGCGGACCCAGCCGGCGGCAGGTGGCCGACCGGACGTGAGCGAATGGAGCCCTAGCTGTGGACCCGACGTCGCCGATGTCACCGAGCCAGCCCCCGAGCCAGCCCCGGGGCGAGCCTTCTGCCCGACCAGCAGGTGCGATCTCTGGGCGGGCGACGAGCCGAGGTCGCCGCCGGGCGCGCGCAGCTGCCCTCGTCGCCCTCGTCGGCGCGGCGGGCGTCGCGGCCGGAGCGATCGGCGCGGTCGGTTCGGGTGCCACGGCGACGCGCGCCGTCGGCCGAGCCGAGCTGACGGCCGCGACGGCGCCGGTGCCGGCGGGCGTCGCGGCGGGCGCGCGTGTCACGGTGACGGGGACGGCGACGGTCGAGGGGACCCCCGACACCCTCACCGTCGAGATCGGTGCGACGACGAACGCGTCGAGCGCGACCGGTGCACTCGACGAGAACGACCAGGAGGTGACGACGCTCGAAAGCGTCCTCGCTGCAGCGGGAGTCGCGAAGTCGGACATGCAGACGTCGAACTTGAGCCTCCAGCCGAACGTCGACAACAACGGCAAGGTGACCGGCTACCAGGCGAGCGACGACCTCACCGTGACGGTCCACGACCTGGCGCGCGCCGGGGCGATCATCGACGCAGCGGCGCATGCGGTCGGCAACGACGTGCAGATCGACGGCATCACCTTCTCGGTCTCGAACACGTCCGCGCTCCTCGCGACGGCGCGCGCCGAGGCGGTCCGCGACGCGCAGACGCGGGCGGCCGAGCTCGCAGCGGCCGCCGGCGCGACGCTCGGACCCGTCGTCAGCATCGTCGACCAGGAGCAGCAAGGCGGCGCAGTCGTGACGCCTGGTGCGAGCTTCGCGGTCCACGGTGGCGGCGCGACCCCCGTCCCGGTCCAGGGTGGGACCGAGCAGATCTCCGTCCAGGTCCAGGTTGTCGACGCGCTGCGCAGCTGAGCGGGCGGGCGGGCGGCACCAGCCGGCTCGCCGGTGGGTGCACGACGGGGCGAGCGGCCGGTGAGCCCCGGCCCGGCGGGGCTCGGGGGGCTCCTCGACGCCGGCGGTCCGGCGCCGGAACCGGCGACGCTCGCCGCGATCGTCGCTCGTCGTGACCGGTGCGTGGCCCGGCGGCTCCGGCGCGTCGCCGTGTCCGCCACCGTCGTCGCCGTGGCGTCGCTCGCAGCAGGGGGCATCGGCCTGGCCCGCGCGACCGGGGTCGGTGCCCGGGCGGCGCGCGTGCAGCCGGTGTCCGGCCTCTTGCGAGCTCCGGTCGCCGAGTCGCTCGAGGGGGCGCACCGAGGTGCGTCCCCCGTCGCGTCGGCCGCGCCGGCCGCGGCGTCAGGGCTCCTACCCCTGCGCCCACTCGTCGTGCAGGACGGGTCGGTCGCCGTCCACGCGTACCTCGTCACCTCCGCGGACCCGGCGGTCGCTTCCTGCGCCACTCCGGGAGCGCTCGTCGTCGAGGCGGCGGACGCCGGTGCCGTCGCGCAGGTCGTCGTCGCCCCGGCGGCCGGGTCCGGCCCGCAGGGCTTCGCCGACCGCCTCTGGTTGGTCGGCGAGGCCGAGGGGACGCCCATGGTGCTCGTCGTCGGCCGGGCCGGTCCCCGCGTCCGCCGGGTCGAGCTGACCCTGCCCGGCAGTCGTCTGGTCGTCGCAGCACCGGCGTCCGGCTGGGTCGTCCTCGGGGGGCTCGTCCTCCCGCCGGCCGGGCGGCCGGGCGCGGCCGGGCCGGTCCCGACCGTGCGCGTCCTCGGCGACCGCGGCCGCGTGCTGCGCGTGCTGCGCTCGGCGGTCGAGCCAGCCGGTGCGAGCCCGACGCCGGCATGCGCAAAGCTGGCGCCATAGCCACGATCGGGGACGGCGGGACAGCAGCGGACTTCGTCGCCCTCTACGAGCAGCACTACCCGCGCCTCGTGCGCGCGCTCGAGCTCGCCGGCGTCGGCCGCCCGGCTGCGGAGGACGTCGCCCAGGAGGCCTTCGCGCGCACGCTCGTCCACTGGTGGCGGGTCCGGCGCGGGTCGAGCCCGGCCGGGTACGTCTTCACCGTCGCGTTCCGCCTCGTGCGGCGGTCATGGCGTGACCGGGAGGTGCCCGTCGGCGAGCCGGCACGCGTCGGCACCGGGCAGCCGGTCTCGGGTCCCTGCGCCGGGGACGATCCGGTCGCCGAGGAGGCGACGGCGGTCGCCGACGTCGCGGCGGCCCTGGCGCGGATGCCGCCCGGCCGTCGGGCGTGCGCCGTCGCCTGCCTCGTGGTCGGCATGTCGCCGCGCGACGCCGGGCGGGCCCTCGGCATCGCGAGCTCGACGGTCCGCAAGCAACTGGCCCGGGCGCGCGCCGACCTGCAGTCGGGCCTCGCGAGCGGTGCCGCGGAGAAGACCCCGTGACGCGGCTCGTGCGGGCTGCTAGCGTCCCGCACGAGGGTTAGGCAAGCTCGAACAGCTAGAGGCGGCAGCCGGTGGTGAGCAGGTAGCGCCGTGACGGCGTGGCTGCAGCCGCCGGCCCGCAGCTGGTCGCACGGGTAGGTCCCTCTCGCAGCTAGTACCATCGAAAGAAGGGGGATCGCCGAAGTGGCGACCGGAACAGTGAAGTGGTTCAACGCGGAGAAGGGCTTCGGCTTCATCTCCCAGGCCGACGGAGCGGACGTGTTCGTCCACCACTCCGCGATCCAGATGACCGGCTATCGGAGCCTCGAAGAGGGTCAGGCAGTCGAGTTCGAGGTCCAGGAGGGCCAGAAGGGTCTCCAGGCGGCGAACGTCCGCCCGGCCTGACGGTCTGTGCCGGCGGGCGCCCGG
>DAHWHN010000040.1 GCA_027335685.1 Acidimicrobiaceae bacterium | reverse complement strand
GCGGGCGCCCGGTTCCGGGCGCCCGCCGTCCGACCGCCCCCGTGGCGGTCCTTTCCGGTGCCGTCGCGTGCGCCGCCTAACCTGTCGGGATGGATCGAGCCGTTCACTCTCTCTCCCCTGGTAAGGCCTACCCTCTCGGGGCCGCCTACGACGGCGTCGGGACGAACTTCTCGATCTTCTCCGACGTCGCCGAGCGCGTCGAGCTGTGCCTGTTCGACGCGTCCGGGCACGAGACCCGCTACGAGCTCCCGGACGAGACGGCGCGGATCCACCACGGGTACCTCTCGGGGGTCGGTCCGGGCCAGCGCTACGGCTACCGGGTCTACGGTCCGTGGCGCCCGACCCAGGGGCTGCGCTGCAACCCGGACAAGCTCCTCCTCGATCCCTACGGCAAGGCCGTCGACGGCGCGCTCCGCTGGCGCCGGTCGGTCTTCGGCCATCAGCTCGGCGACGAGATGCGGATGAGCCGCTCCGACAGCGCGACGGCGATGCCGCGCTCGGTCGTCGTCAGCCCCTTCTTCGACTGGGGCAACGACCGGCACCCGCAGACGCCCTGGCACAAGACCACCGTCTACGAGCTGCACGTCAAGGGGATGACCGCGTCGCACCCGGGTGTGCCCGAGGAGCTGCGCGGGACCTACGCCGGTCTCGCCACCCCGGCGGTCGTCGACCACCTCGTCTCCCTCGGCGTGACCGCCGTCGAGCTGCAGCCGGTCCACCAGTTCCTGCACGAGCAGCACCTCGTCGAGCGCGGCCTGCGGAACTACTGGGGCTACAACTCGATCTGCTACCTCGCGCCCCACGCGGACTACAGCTCCTCCGGCTCGCTCGGCCAGCAGGTCCAGGAGTTCAAGCAGCTCGTCAAGGTCCTGCACGCTGCCGGCATCGAGGTCCTCCTCGACGTCGTGTACAACCACACCGCCGAAGGGAACCACCTCGGGCCGACCCTGTCGTTCAAGGGCATCGACAACGCCGCGTACTACCGGCTCGCCCCGGAGGACCCCCGCTTCTACGTCGACTACACGGGCACGGGCAACACCTTGAACGTGCGCAACCCTCACGTGCTGCAGCTGCTCATGGACTCGTTGCGCTACTGGGTGACCGAGATGCACGTCGACGGCTTCCGCTTCGACCTCGCGGCCGCGCTCGCCCGGACCCTCCACGAGGTGGACCGGCTCTCGGCCTTCTTCGACATCATCCAGCAGGACCCGGTGATCAGCCAGGTCAAGCTCATCGCGGAGCCCTGGGACGTCGGCGAAGGCGGCTACCAGGTCGGCAACTTCCCGCCCCTGTGGTCGGAGTGGAACGGCCAGTACCGTGACTGCGTCCGCGACTACTGGCGCGGCCAGGACCGGACCCTTCCCGAGCTCGCCTACCGGCTCACCGGCAGCTCCGACCTCTACGGCCACAACGGGCGCAAGCCGTGGGCGAGCGTCAACTTCGTCACGTGCCACGACGGCTTCACCCTCGCAGACCTCGTCGCCTACAACGACAAGCACAACGAGGCCAACGGCGAGGACAACCACGACGGCGAGGACCACAACCGCTCGTGGAACTGCGGCGTCGAAGGCGGGACCGACGACCCTGCCGTGCTCTCCTTGCGTCGACGCCAGGTCCGCAACCTGCTCGCGACGCTCTTCGTCTCCCAGGGCGTGCCGATGCTGCTGTCCGGGGACGAGATCGGCCGGACGCAGCGGGGGAACAACAACGCGTACTGCCAGGACAACGAGATCTCCTGGCTGGACTGGGGCGCCGCGGACCTGGCGCTGCTCGACTTCACGAAGAAGCTGACAGCGTTGCGCAAGAACCATCCGGTTTTCCACCGGCCGCGCTGGTTCCAGGGCCGGCCGCTCCACGGGCTCGGGGTCAGCGACATCGCGTGGTTCTCGCCCGAGGGCAAGGAGATGTCCGACGGCGACTGGCAGGTGAGCTTCGCGAAGTCGATCGGCATCTTCCTCAACGGCGGCGAGCTGCCGCTCTCCCCGGTCCTCGGAGAGCGCACACGAGACGACAGCTTCTTCGTCATCCTCAACGCCCACTGGGAGCCGATCGAGTTCAACCTCCCCGACGAGCGGTTCGGCGCGGCGTGGACCTATGTGCTCGACACGGCCCGCGACGAGATGCCCTTCTGCGAGCCCGACTGCGTCACCATCGAAGCCGGCCGGCCCGTCCCGGTCGAGCAGCGCTCCGTCGTGCTGCTCACGCGCCCGTGAGCAGGGGACGCCTCCACCGCGCTGTACCGGCCGCACGTCCCGGCGCGGGCGCTGGGGCCCCGGAGGGCGTCCGGGGCAGCGCCGCGGCGCAGGGCGACCTCGGCCGGATCGTCACCGTTCCGAACGTCTTGTCTCTCGCCCGGATCGTGCTCGTCGGCGCCTACCTCGACCTTCTGCTCTGGCAGGACGACCGGGTCGTCGCGACCGTCGTGCTCGCCGTGGCCGGCGCGACGGACTTCGCGGACGGCTACATCGCCCGGCGCTACGACCAGGTGACGACGGTCGGCAAGGTGCTCGACCCGGTCGCCGACCGCATCCTGCTCGCCGCGGCGATCATCTCGATGATCGTCTACGGCGCCGTGCCGACGTGGCTCGCGGCGCCGGTCATCAGTCGCGAGGCGCTCGTGGCGGGCACGGTCCTCGTGCTCGCGAGCCTCGGCGCGCCACGCATCGACGTGAGCCTCACCGGAAAGGCCGCGACCTTCGGCCTCATGGTGTGCTTCCCGCTGCTCCTGCTCGGTCACGGGCCCGGAGGCTTCGCCCGAGCGCTCCACGACGTCGCGCTCGTGCTCGTCGTGCCCGCTCTCGTGCTGTCGTTCGCCGCGGCGCTCGGCTACGTGCCCGTCGCCCGACGGGCGATGGCCGTCCGCAGGGGTGCCGGGGCGCCGCTGCCCTAGCAGGGGGAGGGCCGACTGGGCCGACCTCGCCGGCACCTGGCCGGATCAGGCCGGCAGCAACAGGCCGACGGGCAGCTGTGCGCAGGCCTCGGCGACGGCGATCCGGCCGCCGGAGGCTTCGACGGACGTGCCGCTGCACACCTCGACGAAGTGCCGGCCCGCGCCCGGCGGGAGCACGACCTCGGTGGCGCCGTAGGAGCGCTCGCCTGCAGGCAGGTCCGCGTCCCCGGCCTTCACGCGCGCCGGCAGGCGGGTGGCGAGCCCGATCGCCCAGGGGCCGCCTGCAGCCGCGGACCGGGCGCACGCGACGACCGACCCGGACACGGGCCCGAGGACCGCGAGGCCCCGGTAGGCGGCACCCCGGGCGAAGGCCTCCCGAGCGCGGCGGCGCCCGGCGAGCGTGGTCGCGGTCACGAGGAGCTTCACGTCGCCTGTCGGCCACGTCGTGCGGCAACGGCGCGCGATGTCGCCGTGGCGCGTGAGATCCTCGGGGCGAGCGCGCGCGGCGCCCAGGTCGCCGGCGCCCGGAGGGGCGAGCCCGAGCGCCGCGAGGCGGGTGGCGAGGGAGGCGAAGTCGACGGGGCGCCGGTTGTCCGGGTCGACCAGTGCGAGGTTCCACACCTCGTCGCCCTGGTAGCAGTCGGGGGAGCCCGGGAGGACCGCGCGCAGCAGCACCGAGGAGAGGCTGAGGGTCGCGCCGAGCCGGGCGACCTCGGGGACGAGCTCGCCGAACGCCGCGTGGACGAGCGCGCCACGCCGCGCGAGCGACCGCTCGACGAGCTCGCCGACCGCGTCCTCGGCGGCACCGTCGGGGTGGTCCCAGGTCGTGACGACGCCGGCCTCCCGGGCACCCTTGACGAGCGCACGGCTGATCCGGTCGGCGAGGACCCGGTCGGTCTCCTCGGTCTCCCCCGCGGCGGGGAGCATGGCGAGCACCGTCTCGGCGAGCAGCCGGGAGTCCGCGAGCTCGCGCGCTGCGGCGCTACCGGGCTCCGCTGCGGCACCGGCCCCGTGACCGGCGCGCCGGGTCGGTTCGCTCGCCACACCGAGCAGCTCGCGGTAGCGCCCGAGACCCTCCTCGAACGCCGTCGCCAGCTCGCTCAGCGCGTAGAGCCGGGCGCGCACGTCGGCCGTCCGCTTCGTGTCGTGCGTCGTGCCGGGAACGAGGCCCGCACTGCGCTGCGCGGCACGCGCGGACGCGCGCGCGTGCAGCCGGCGGACACCGCCGGCGCGCGGGCGCGCCGGGTCCGCGCCCACCTCGCAGAACGCGAGGTGGCCCCCGAGCCGGTACCACGCGGTGTCTTCGACCCCCTTGGCCATGACCGCCCCGGACCGCTGCTGCCAGGCCGTCACGGCGCCGGCGTGCGCGGGGTCGAGGAGGACCTCGAGCATCCCGGGGATGGCGGCGGTCGCCTCGCGGAGCACGTCGGCGTCCTCGTCCGAGACCGGGCCGCCGTCGAGGTAGGTGCGGTAGACGGGGAGCGCGACGGTGAGGTCCACGAGGTCGCCCGTGCTCGTGCCGAGCGAGGCGGCGATACCCGCGAGCTCCTCGTGGAAGGTCGTGCTCGCGACCGACCGCCGGCATATCGCCGTGCACGTCGAGACGGGCAGCTCGCCCTCGCTCGCCGCCGCCTGCACGAGCGCGTCGTAGCCGTCGGGGTCGACGAGGGCGCCGCCGATGTCGTCGAGCACCTCGTAGCCGGTCGTGCCGAGCACGGGCCAGGAGCGGCGGAGGGTCTCGTCGCCGGTGAGGATCTTCTCGACGACGACCGGCGCGCCGCCCGTCAGCTCGTCGAGCCATGCGAGGTAGCGGGCCGGATCGGCGAGACCGTCGACGTGGTCGACCCGCAGGCCCGTCACGAGGCCGTCGCGGACGAGCCGACCGATGAGGGAGTGGGTCCGCTCGAAGACGGCGCGGCGCTCCGTGTGGATCCCGACAAGGCCGTCGATGTCGAAAAAGCGCCGGTAGTTGCGGGCAGCCGGGTCGTGCCAGTCGGCGAGGCGGTAGTGCTGGGCCGCCAGGACGTCCTCCAGCGTGTCTCCGGGTCCGGGCGCTCCGCCCGTCAGCGGGAGGTGGACGTCGCCGACGACGAGCGTCGACTCGCCGTCCTGTGAGCCGAAGGTCAGCGCGCCGCAGGCGAGCGCGTCGTCGAGCGGCCGGTCGAGCACGGGGAGCACGACCTTGCCCGCGCCCTTGTCCCAGTCCACGTCGAAGACCTCGGCGAGCTCGCTCTGGCTGCCTTCGCGCAGCACGGCGCGCCACCACGGCCCGCCCGCCCAGGTCGAGAGGTGGTTCGGGACGATGTCGACGACGCAGCCGATCCCGGCGTCGTCGAGCGAGCGGGCGAGCCGGGTGAAGCCCTCCTCGCCGCCGAGCTCGTCGCGGACCCGAGTCGGATCGGTGCCGTCGTAGCCGTGCGTGCTGCCGGGCACGGCCTCGACGATCGGCGAGCAGTACAGGCTCTCGACGCCGAGCCGGTGGAGGTGGTCGATGCACCCGATCGCGTCGTCGAATCCGAACCGGGGCCCGAGCTGGACGCGATAGGTGGACCCGATCTCCGGCGTCACGCGCCGCTCGGGTCGCCGCTCTCGTCGCGACCTGCGACGAGGACGAGCGCTGCGTAGGCGTCGAGGCGCAGGGTCGGTGGCCCCGCGAGCCCGTCGACGAGCGCCCCGCGATCGAGCTCGGGAGCTCCGTGGGCCGCACGTACCTGCCAGGTGCGTCCGGCGAGCGCGGGGAGCTCGACGTCGACGGCCCCGGCCCCGGTCGGCGAGCCGGCGAGCGCCGCCTGTCGCCCGCCGAAGCGGCAGACGGTCGCCACGACGGGCGCGGCGAGGTAGGGGTCCGCCCGGCGCAGCACGGTCAGCGTCGAGCTCGCGGGCTCGGCGTGCGCGCTCGTGCGCGCGGGCTCGAGCGACCCGCATGCGGGCTCGGTGCGGCGGATGGCGAGCAGCTCGCGCTGCCAGTCGAGAAGGGCCTGGTGCGCGGGCTCACGCGCACGGTCGCGGTCGAGCCGGCACGCCGCGAACGTGGCGGGGTCCTGGGGATCGACGAGCGCGTCGGGGTCGCCCCCGTGCTCGGTCGCGCGGCCCCGACGGACCGCGTCGACGAGAGCCGGGTCGCTGTGGCTCGTGAAGAAGTGGAACGGCGCCACCTCGCCGTACTCGTCGCCCATGAAGCGCAGGGGGACGAACGGTGCGAGCAGGACGCTCGCCGCGATCGGGTACTGCGCGTCGAGCGGGAGCGCGCTCGCGAGCCGCTCCCCCCAGCCGGCGTTGCCGACCTGGTCGTGGTTTTGCGCGAAGACGACGAGACGCTCGCCGGTCGCACCGGCGGGAAGCGGCGCACCGTGGCGGCGGCCGAAGGTCGCCGAGGTCCTCCCCGTGAGCACCCAGCCGCGCGTCGTGGCGACGGCGAGGTCCTCGATGCCCGAGAAGTCCGCGAAGTAGCGGTCCCGCTCGCCGGTGAGGGTCGAGCGGAGCGCGTGGTGGAAGTCGTCGTCCCACGAGGCGTCGCAGCCGAGGCCGCCCGCACCGGTCGCGTTCGTGAGGCGCGGGTCGTTGGCCGGGCTCTCCGCGACGACCGTGACCGTCCGGCCGAGCGCCCGTCCGAGCGCGGCCACGGCGGTCGTGAGCTCGGCGAGGAACGGCGACGCGCTCGTGTCGACGATCTCGTGGACGGCGTCGAGGCGCAGCCCGTCGACGCCGAGCTCGCCGACGAGGTAGCAGGCCTGCTCGATGAAGTACGCGCGCACGGCGTCGCTCCCGCGCCCGTCGACGTTGACGGCGTCGCCCCACGGTGTCCGGTAGCGGTCGGTGAAGTACGGGCCGTAGTGGCCGTGCACGGCTCCTTCGGGCCCGACGTGGTTGTACACGACGTCGACGTTGACGGCGATCTGGCGCTCGTGCGCGGCGGCCGTGAGCTCCGCCAGCCCGTCGGGTCCGCCGTAGCTCGACTGGACGGCGAAGGGGAAGACACCGTCGTAGCCCCAGTTGCGCGTCCCGGGGAACTCTGCAACAGGCATGCACTCGACCGCGGTGTAGCCGGCGCCGGCGAGGTCGTCGAGAGCGTCGACGACACCGGCGAACGTGCCCGACGGGCTGAAGGTCCCGACGTGGATCTCGCAGATCACCTGGGCGGAGAGCTCCAGGCCTCGCCAGGGCGCGCGGGCGTGGCGGCGGGGTCCGACGACGGCCGAGGAGCCCGAGACGCCCTCGGGCTGGGAGCGCGACGCCGGGTCGGCGAAGGGCCCGGCGCCGTCGAGCAGGTAGCGGTAGCCGGTGCCGGGCCCGGCGTCGCCGACTGTCACCTCGTGGTAGCCGCCACCCACCGGGGCGCAGGCCGCCTCACGGCCGTCGTCGAGCACGAGGACGACGTGCGAGACATCCGGGGCCCAGACGCGAAACGCCGTCCGGCCGTCGTCGGTGAGGCGCGGCCCGTGGAGGCTCACCGCGTGCGTGCGCCTCCGTCGTGGACCGCCCGGGGGAGTGTCGGTGCGCCCGGGGACGCCGGCGGTGCGCCTGTCGCCGGCGAGGAGAACGCGACGACGCCGAGTGGCGGGACCTCGCAGGTGAGGCTCGCCGGGTGGCCGGCGAACGGCTCGTCGGTCGCGTCGACGCCGCCGAGGTTGCCGACGCCCGAGCCGCCGTAGTCGAGGCTGTCGCTGTTGAGCACCTCTCGCCAATGCCCCGGGGCCGGCACGCCCAAACGCCGCCGCCGGGGGACCGGGGTGAAGTTCGCGATCGCCACGACGGTGCCGGCGCCGCGTCCGCGGCGCAGCCACGCGAGGGTGCCCTCGTCGGCGTCGTCCGCGACGAGCCACGCGAAACCGTCACCTTCGAGGTCGTGACCGTGCAGCGCCTCGAGCTCGCGGTAGCAGCGGTTGCAGTCGCCGACGAAGCGGACGACCCCTGCGTGGTCGGGGTGGTCGAGGAGCGGCCATTCGATCTCCGCCTCGTGGTTCCACTCCTTCCAGGTCGCGAGCTCGCCCCCCATGAAGAGCAGCTTCTTGCCGGGGAGCAGCCACTGGTAGCCGTAGAGCAGGCGGAGGTTCGCCCGTCGCTGCCAGTCGTCGCCCGGCATCTTCGCGGCGAGCGAGCCCTTCCCGTGGACGACCTCGTCGTGGGACAGGGGCAGCACGTACCGCTCGCTCGTCGCGTACAGGGCGCGGAAGGTCAGCTCGTTGTAGTGGTAGCGCCGGTGCGCCGGGTCACGCGCGAGGTGCGTGAGCGTGTCGTGCATCCAGCCCATGTCCCACTTGAGCGAGAACCCGAGCCCACCCTCGCTCGTCGGGCGCGTGACCCCCGGCCAGGCGGTCGACTCCTCGGCGACGGTCAGCACCCCCGGGAAGCCCGTGTGGACCGCGTCGTTCGTCTCGCGCAGGAACCTGATCGCGTCGAGGTCCTCCCGCCCGCCGAACGGGTTGGGCGTCCAGTCGCCGTCGCGGCGCGAGTAGTCGAGGTAGAGCATCGAGGCGACGCCGTCGACGCGCAGGCCGTCCGCGTGGTAGCGGTCCAGCCAGAAGCACGCCGACGAGGCGAGGAACGAGCGGACCTCGTGGCGGCCGTAGCTGAACTCGAAGCTGCCCCAGTCGGGGTGGATCGCCCGGCGCGGGTCGGCGTGCTCGTAGAGGTGCGTCCCGTCGAGGTCCGCGAGCGCGAAGTCGTCGGTCGCGAAGTGCGACGGCACCCAGTCGAGGATGACGCCGATGCCCGCGGTGTGCAGCTCGTCGACCAGGTGCGCGAAGCCGGCTGGTGGTCCGTAGCGGGCGGTCGGCGCGAAGAAGCCGGTGGTCTGGTAGCCCCACGATCCGTAGAACGGGTGCTCCATCACCGGCAGCAGCTCGACGTGGGTGAAGCCGAGGCGCGTGACGTGGTCGACGAGGGGTCCCGCCATCTGCTCGTAGGTGAGCAGCGCCCCGTGCGGGCCGTGGCGCCAGGAGCCGAGGTGGACCTCGTAGGCGCTGATCGGCTCGGACCCGGCCTGGCGGTCGGCTCGCGTCGCCATCCACTCCTCGTCGTGCCAGGAGAAGTCGAGCCGCGTGAGCACCGATGCCGTCGCGGGCGCCTCCTCGCTCGCGAAGGCCAGCGGGTCGGCCTTCTCCCGGTGCCCGCGGGGCGAGTCGATCGCGTACTTGTAGCGGGTCCCCTCGCCGACGCCGCCGACGACCCCGGACCAGATGCCCGAGCTGCCCTGCGGCTCGAGCCGGTCGACGCCCGCCTGCCAGCCGTTGCCGTCGTGGATCACCGAGACGGCCGACGCGGCGGGGGCCCAGAGCGCGAAGTGCGCGAAGCCCGGCGACGCGGCGAGCAGGTGCCCGCCGAGGCAGTCGTAGAGGCGGTAGTGGCGACCCTCGTTGAACAGGTAGCGGTCGAGCTCGCCGACGAGGGTGCCACCGGGCGGCGCGCCCTGCGGGTGGGCGTCGCGGTCCCCGACCTGCCGGGCGCCTGGCCTGCTGCGCGATGCGGTCATGGTCGTCTCCTGGGCCCGGCGCGACGAGCGGCGTCGAGCTGGGCCAGTATCTCGCGTGCACGCGTCGCCGTGGCGATCTCGTCGAGGCGCAGCGGGAACCGCCGGCAGAAGTTCGCGTGCTCGGCGGTCGTGCCCGGCACGTTGTGCGGGTCGAGCTCGGCCCAGAGGTCCTCGACCTGGACGAGGACGAGCCCCGCGTCGGAGCGGCCGAGCTCGTCGAGCAGCGCGCGGCACACGGCGAGCGGGTCGGCGCGCTCGGCCTCCCCGAGCCCCGCCGAGCGGGCGAGGCGGTCGAGCAGGGCGTCGCGCGTCGCGCCGCGCGCCGCCGTCTCGGCGGCGGCGTCGTCGGGCGCGGCGAGGCCGAGGCGTGCGCGCTCGGCGATGTCCGCGCCGCTCAACCAGCCGGCGAAGGTCGCCGTGTCGTGGGTGTCGAGCAGGGCGACGCCCCCGCGCCGGGGTCGCAGGCGGCGCGTGGGTCGGCGCTCGAGGTCGAAGACCGCGACGTCCATGCCGGCGACGCCGTGCCGGGCGAGCGTCGCGCGCAGGCCCTGCTCGACGGTGCCGAGGTCCTCGCCGACGAGCCGCGCGTCCGCGCGCCAGGCCTCGAGGCAGGCCACGGCGAGGATCTCCTCGACCGGGTAGCGGACGTACGCGCCCTGGTCGGCAGGCGCGCCCTCGGGCACCCACCACAGCCGCGACCAGCCGAGGACGTGGTCGACCCGAAGGGCGGCAGCATGGCGCAGGCCGTGCGCGAGGCACGCCCGGGTCGCCCGGTAGCCCGTCGAGCGCTCCGCCTCCGGGTGCGGCGGCGGGAACCCCCAGCACTGGCCGGAGGTGAAGAACGCGTCGGGCGGCGCGCCGATCGACATCTCGCGCACGTAGGACCGCGGGTGGGCCCACGGGTCGAAGCCCTGTGCTGCGCAGCCGATCGGGAGGTCGAGGACGAGCCCGACGCCGCGCGTGCGCAGCGACGTCGCGCAGTGCCCGACCTGCTCGTCGGTCGCCCACTGCGCGTACTTGTGGCGGCGGACGGCGCCCTCGCCGACCGCGCCGTCCGGGATCGTCCCGTCGCGCCAGCTCGCCGGCCAGCGTCGCGGGTCCGGACCTGCCAGCTCGACCGCGGCGCGAAAGCGCGCGTAGCGCTCGAGGTCGGGCCGGCGCGCGCAGAAGTCCCGGAAGGCGGCGAGGCGCCCGCCCGCGCGCTCGACGAGGGTCGACACCGCGTCGTCGAGCAGCGGGCGGATCGCCGAGCCACGGCCTGCGAGGTCCGCCGTGGCGCCTTGGTGCGCGCCCGTGTCGGCGCGCGCCCGCCCGGGTGCGAGCTCGGGCAGCCGGTCGAGGTCGAGGTACGCCTCGTTCCAGAACATCCGGCTGACCGGCGCGTAGGGGCGCTGGCCGGGTGCGGCCCCGTCTGCCGTCGCGAGCTCGGCGAGGAGCGGGAGCGTCGCGACGGCGTCGCCGCCGAGCTCGGCGACGAGCTCGCCGAGCTCCTCGAGCGAGGTGAGGTCACCGGCGGCCAGGTCCCGCCGGTCCCGCAGCGCGTACACGGGTGCGACGCAGCCCCACGCGCGCTCCGTGCGGTCGCGCCAGCCGAGGTCTGCCCGTCCCGGGGCGCTCACGAGGCGTGCGACCGTCTGGCCCCTGTCGAGCAGGTCGTGGAGACCGTAGGGGAGCCGGCCCGGGGTGTGGTCGCCGGGCCCGGGCGCCGGGGAGCGGAGGCGTCCGAGCTCCTCGCCGTGCTCGCCGGCCAGCTCGGCCCTGCCCGCCGTCGCGTCGCCGATCCCGGCGCGTGCCAAGCTCTCGGGGCCGGGCGCGACGCCGTCCCAGCAGACGAGCACGGGCGGCGCCGGGGCGTCGTCACGGTCGCGGTCGAGGGCGTCGACGATGGCGGCGAGCGTCTCGTCCGAGACAACCCGTCCGGTTCCCCATGCGTCGGTGTAGCGGGTCGCGACACCGTGGCGGCGCGCGGCTCGTGCGAGGGGCGCGCTGCTCACCCGCCGGGTGCCCCGGCTCCTCGGGGCCCTGGAGGCCCGCCGGGTGCCCCGGCGTCGTCCCGGGGGTTCACGGCGAGGATGTGCGCCGGGATCTTGCCGGGGTCGAGCAGGACGAAGTTGCGGCTGCCGGACCAGGAGTAGGAGTCGCCGGTGAGCTCGTCGCGGACCGTGAACTCCGCTCCCTCGGCGAGGCCGAGCGACGCGAGGTCGAGCTCGACGAAGCCGGACTGGGGCCAGAGCGGGTCCAGGCTGACGACGCACACGACCGTGTCGCCGGTCGGCCCGTCCCGCTTCGACCAGCACATCACCTGGTCGTTGTCGACGCTGTGGCGCCGGAGCGAGTCGTTCGCCTGCAGGGCGGGATGCGTTGCGCGCGCTGCGTTGACGCGCCCGACGACGTCGGCGATGCTGCGCGGGTCGTCGAGGTCGTACGACGCGATCTCGTACTTCTCCGAGTCCGCGTACTCCTCGCTGCCGGGCCTGACCGGCGTGTCGACGAGCAGCTCGAACGCGGGCCCGTAGATCCCGTAGCAGGCGGAGAGACCGGCCGCGAGGACGAGCCGGGAGATGAAGCTCGCACGGCCTCCTCGCTGGAGGCTCTCCGGCAAGATGTCGGGCGTGTTCGGCCAGACGTTCGGGCGCAGGTAAGTCCGGCCCGGTCCGTGGGCGAGCTCTGCGAAGTACTCCTCGAGCTCGTGCTTGGTGTTGCGCCAGGTGAAGTACGTGTACGACTGGTCGAAGCCGAGCTTGGCCAGGCGGTGCATGACCTTTGGCCGCGTGAAGGCCTCCGACAGCAGCACGACGCCGGGATCTCGACGCCGCAGCTCGGCGACGAGCCACTCCCAGAATGCGAACGGCTTGGTGTGCGGGTTGTCGACGCGGAATATCCGGATCCCGTGCGCCATCCAGAACACGACGACGTCGAGCAGCGCGCGGTAGAGCCCCTCGCGGTCGGCCGTGTCGAAGTCGATCGGGTAGATGTCCTCGTAGCGCTTCGGCGGGTTCTCCGCGCACGCGATCGTGCCGTCCGGCCGGTGGGCGAACCAGCCCGGGTGCTCGGCGACCCAGGGGTGGTCGGGGGAGCACTGGAACGCGAGGTCGAGGGCGACCTCGATCCCGCGCCGTCCGGCGGCTGCGACGAGCGCATCGAGGTCGTCGAGCGTGCCGAGCTCCGGCGCGACGGCGGTGTGGCCCCCGGCGGCTGAGCCGATCGCCCACGGGCTGCCGACGTCATCCGGCTCCGCGCGCGGTGCGTTGTTCCGGCCCTTGCGCGCGGTGGTGCCGATCGGGTGGATGGGGGGGAGGTAGAGCACGTCGAAGCCGAGGCGCTCGACGTAGTCGAGGCGTTCGACGAGGTCCCGCAGCGTGCCGTGGCGGCCGGCGACCGGGCTCGCGGAGCGCGGGAAGCACTCGTACCAGCTGGAGAAGGCCGCGATCGGGCGGGCGGCCACGACGGCGATGCGGCACGAGGAGCCGAGGGTGCCTGTCGGGGGGGCGGACGCAAAGGTCGCCGCGTGCTCGTCGCAGGCTCTGAGCGCCGCGGCGAGGGTCGTGCAGTCGGCGGCGTCGGCGACGGCGGCGGACACGGCGCCGACGGCCTCCGCCTCCGGCTGCCGGCCAGCGGCGCCGAGCCGACCTGCGAGCTCCGCGAGCAGGGCCGAGCCGACCACCGGGTCGTTCGCGTCGAAGATCGCCGCTGCGACGCGCCGCGTGGCGTCGTGGCGCCAGCTCGCGAGCCGGTCCACCTCGCCGAGCACCTCGATCGTGACAGGGCCTGGCTCGTCGGCGACGACCGTGGCGACGTAGCGGTCGTTGCCCACGGGTGCCATCGGCGTCGTCGTCCATCCCCGCGCGCCCGCAGCCCGGTGGCGCACCTGCGCCCGGACTGGCTCGTGGCCGTGGGAGTAGACGTCCGCGCTCACCTCGAGCGGCACGCCGGCGGTGGCCTTGGCCGGGAACCGCCCCCCGTCGACGGTGGGCTCGACGGCCTCGATGACGACGTGGGCGTCGCCGGGCAGCCCCTTGGCCAGAACCTTCTTCACGGCGCCCCTTTCACGACGACCCGAGCGTACCCGGGAGGCGTGCGACGAGCCGGGACAGTCGGTCGGGCAGCGACGCGATGTCGAAGAAGCGTCGCGCGACCGCGGCGTTGTGCTCGATCGTCGACCAGTCCGGGCTGTCGAGCCACGCTCCGAGGGCCTCGGGACGCTGCGCGTCGAACCAGGAAAAGCCGAACCGCCGGAGCTCGGCGGCGACGGGGTAGGGGCCGATCGCGAGCGGCCGCCGGTGGGTCGCGGACTCGACGGAGGGGTTGCCGAAGCCCTCCCAGGTCGAAGGGAGGACGACGGCGTCGCAGGCCGCGTAGGCGTCGGCGACGGCGTGGGACGCGCGCGCCGGGCCGGCTCCACGGACGACGGGGACGCGCGCGGCGGCGAGCACCTCGTCGCACTCGTCGCCGTAGCCGTCCTCGGAGGGGCCGAGGAGCCAGTACGTCGCCCCGAGGCGCTCGGCGGCGGCGAGGCCGACCGGGACGGCCTTGCGGGGGATCGCGCGGGTCGGCTGGAGCACGAGCCGGTCGGCCGGCCCCACGCCGGCGCGCGCGCGTGTCTCGTCGCGCATGCCGGGCTCCGGCGCCGTCTCGAAGGTGTTGTAGCAGGTCGTGGCCGCATAGCCGTGGGCCCGCAGTTCGGCGGTCGAGCGCCCGTTCACGCAGACGTGCTGCCAGCAGGGGTCGTCGGGCGGGGGGGCGAGATGGGCGAGGGCCGGGCGCTGCGACGCGAGGTCGTGGTGGTGCAGCAGGGCCGGCCGCCCCGACAGCGCCGCGGCGACCACCGCGCCGGCGCGCACGTTGAGCGGGAGGGAGCAGAGGTTCTCGACGACGACGAGGTCGGCCGGCGCGAAGGCGTCCTCGACCTCGCGGCGGCTCGGCGGCTCGGCGGCGTCCGCGGCGAGGCCCGGCAGGACCACGTCCGCCTTGCCGGCGCCGGCGACGGTCGCGACCGTGCAGCCGAGGGCGCGGAACGCGGCGACCCACTTGGCCGCTTCGATCGCGACGCCGTCGGTGCCCCCGAGGCGGTAGGAGCAGAGGACGACGTGCCGGGGCAGCTCCACGACGGCAAGCTACCGCCTCGCCTGCCCGGCGCCGCCCTCGGCTCGTGACGGGGGCCTGCCTGCCCTGACGGGCTGTGGGAGCCTCCGGGTCTCGGTGCGCTAGAACAATGCGGTGCCAAAGAGAGCGCTCATCACCGGTGTGACCGGGCAGGACGGCTCCTACCTCGCCGAGCTGCTGCTTCGCGAGGGCTACGAGGTCGCCGGCATGGTCCGGCGGACGAGCAACGTCAACTACGAGCGGGTCGAGCACGTCGCCGACAAGATCCACTTCGTGCCGGGGGACCTGCTCGACGAGGGCTCGATCGTGGCGGCGCTGCGCGAGGTGCGGCCGCAGGAGGTCTACAACCTCGCCGCGCAGTCGTTCGTCACGACGTCGTGGAACCAGCCGGTGTTCACCGGCGAGGCGACCGCTCTCGGTGTCACCCGCGTGCTCGAGGCGGTCCGCCAGGTCGACCCGGAGATCCGCTACTACCAGGCGAGCTCGTCCGAGATGTTCGGCAAGGTGCGCGAGGTCCCCCAGGACGAGATGACGCCGTTCTACCCGCGCAGCCCGTACGGTGTCGCGAAGGTCTACGGCCACTGGATCACGATCAACTACCGCGAGAGCTACGACCTGTTCGCGTGCTCCGGGATCCTGTTCAACCACGAGAGCCCGCGCCGGGGCCTCGAGTTCGTGACGCGCAAGGTGACGAGCAGCGTCGCGCGGATCAAGGCGGGACTCGACAGCGAGCTCCGCCTCGGCAACCTCGACGCGAAGAGGGACTGGGGCTTTGCCGGCGACTACGTGCGCGCGATGTGGCTCATGCTCCAGCAGGACGTCCCCGACGACTTCGTCGTCGCGACCGGTGAGACCCACTCGGTCCGGGAGCTGTGCGAGATCGCGTTCGCGCGGGCCGGCCTCGACTGGCAGGAGCACGTCGTCGTCGACGAGCGCTTCTTCCGGCCGGCCGAAGTCGACCTCCTCGTCGGCAGCCCGGCGCGCGCGGCGGAGAAGCTCGGCTGGACGCCGACCGTCGGCTTTGCCGAGCTGGTCGAGATGATGGTCGACGCGGACATCGAGCGCCTCGCCGGCTAGTCGCGTCGCCTACGGTGCGTGAGCCGTGCGCGCGGCACCTGCACGAGCGCCTCGTGCGTGGTGTGCGTGTGCCGTTGCCACCTAGCATGGGCGACCGTTCATGGTCCCAGCCGTCCGCCTCCGTGATGCCGTGTCGCTTGCCGGCCGGTTCCCTCTCCTCGCCGGCGTCACCCTTGACGTCGCCGAGGGCGAGGTCGTCCACCTGCGCGGCCCGAACGGTGCCGGCAAGTCGAGCCTGCTCCGGCTCTGCGCCGGGCTCGCGGCGATCACCTCGGGGACGGCCGTCGTGCTCGGCCACGACCTGCGCGCCGACCGCCAGTCTCTGCGCCGCGAGGTCGGCCTGCTCGGGCACGCGAGCTTCCTCTACGACGACCTGTCCGTCGAGCGCAACGTGGTGTTCGCCGTGCGGGCGGCCCACGCCGACGTCGCTGGCGTGGACGACGCACTCGACCGCCTCGGGCTCGTCGGCAGGCTCCGGACCACGCTTGTCGGGAGCCTCTCGGCGGGTCAGCGACGCCGGACGGCTCTTGCGGTGGTCGTCGCCCGCGCGGCGCGCCTGTGGTTGCTCGACGAGCCCCACGCCGGCCTCGACGGCGAGGGCAGGACGCTCGTCGACGACCTCGTGCGGGACGCGAGCCGGCGGGGGACGACGGTGCTGCTCGCCTCGCACGAGCTCGACCGCGCTGCGGGCCTCGCGGACCGGACGGTGACCGTCGTCGGCGGGCGCGTGGTCGACGGCGAGCAACCGGTTGGGCGGCCCGGGCCCGGCACGAGTGGCGTGGTCGGGGCACGGCCCGGTGGGCTCGACACGGCGGACGCGGACGAGGTCGGCTGCGATGTGGCGTGACGCGCTCCTCGTGGCGGGCAAGGACCTGCGGATCGAGGCCCGCTCGAAGGTGGCGCTCGGCCAGGTGGTGCCGTTCGCGCTCGTCGTCGTGCTGCTTTTCGGGCTGGCGCTTGGTCCCGCGGTCGGCCGGGGAAGCGTGCTGTCGCAGGCTGCTCCCGGGCTGTTCTGGGTCGCCGTCCTGCTCGCGGCCGTGCTCGCGGTCCAGCGGAGCTTCGCGATCGAGGCCCTCGACGGGGCGAGCGACGGGCTGCGGCTCTCGGGGCTCGATCCGGCGGGCATCTTCGTCGGCAAGGCCGCTGCGGTGGCCGGCCAGCTCCTCGCTCTCGAGGTGGTGCTGGCTGGTGCCGTCGCCCTTCTCTACGACCGGCACCTCGCCGGCGGCCTGCTCCTCGCAGCCAGCTGCGTCGCCGCGACGGCGGGCCTCGTCGCGGTCGGGACGATCTACGGCGTCGTCTCGTCGGGCGCGCGCCAGCGTGAGACGCTCCTGCCGTTGCTCTTCTTCCCGATGGTCGCGCCGATCCTGCTCGCTGCGACGAAGTCCTGGGACGCTGCGCTAGCGGGCACGCCCGGGCGGGGGATCGCCTGGCTCGACGTGCTCGCGGTGTTCGCCGTCGCCTACCTTGCGATGGGGACCGTCGCATTCGGTCCGCTGCTGGAGGACGCGTGAGCCTGACGACGACACCGACAACGCGCGCGACGGCTGCAGCCGGAGCCGGGCGCACGGGTGCAGACCGCCCGGGCAACGGGGCACCTGGTGCCCGGGCGGCCAAAGTCGAAGGGCGCCGCGGCCGGAGGCGCTCGGACGTCGCGCTGACGGCCGTCGGCGTGTGCGCGCTCGTCGGCGTGCTCGTCACGGTCTGGCTCGGGCTCTGGGTCACGCCGCCGGACCGCTTCATGGGCAACCTCGTGCGCCTGCTCTACATCCACCCGTCGATCGCCTGGGTCATGTACATCTGCTACGGGGTCGCGTTCCTCTCGAGCCTCGCCTACCTCTGGCCGCGTACGAGGTCGCTCCGGTTCGACAAGCTCGCCGGCGCCTCGAGCGAGGTCGGGGTCGTCTTCACGGGCCTCACGCTCGTCACCGGGTCGATCTGGGGGCGGCCGACGTGGGGGACCTGGTGGACGTGGGACCCGCTGCTCACGACGACGGCCCTGCTGTTCGTGCTCTACCTCGGCTACCTCGCCGTCCGGCGGATCCCGGGCGAGCCCGAGGTGTGCGCGAAGCGCTCTGCGATCGCCGCGATCGTCGCCTTCGTCGACGTGCCGATCTGCTACTTCTCGGTGCTCTGGTGGAAGAGCCTGCACCAGCCGCCGTCGATCGCTGACCCGGTGACGGGCAAGACCTACATCCACGGCTCGATGGCGTGGACGCTGCTGCTGAGCTTCGTGTCGTTCACACTCGTCTACGTCTGGCTCGTCGCTCGTCGCTACCGGCTCTTCGTGCTCGCCGAGCGCGAGGGTGACGAGGGCCTCGCCCTCGCCCTCGCCGAGCGGCGAGCGGAGTCGAGGGAGGCGCAGGCGTGAACGGCTACGTCGAAGCGGGCTATGTGGTCGGTCTCGGGACGCTCGCCGCCTACGCCGCGAGCCTCGCCGTGCGCGAGCGTGCCGCCCGCCGCCGCGTCGGGGCCGGACCGGCGGGCACGCCGTTCGTGGCCGGGACGTCGCACGCCCGCGTACCGGGTCCCGACGGTGCCGCCGGACCGGAACCGGTCACGGGAGCGCCGCCCGACCCGGCATCGGGAGACCGACGGTGAGCCTCGACGTGCCGATCGTCGAGGAGGCGCCCTCCGCCGGCGGGCGCGCCGGCGCGCCCGATCCGTACGGCGCCGGCGCGCCCGATCCGCACGGCGCCGGCGCGCCCGATCCGGGGAGCGGTCGGGCAGACCAGGCCGCGCCCGGCCCGCCGGGGCTGTCGCCGGCCGGTGCGGCGGCGCGCGCCGCCCGGGCG
>DAHWHN010000033.1 GCA_027335685.1 Acidimicrobiaceae bacterium | reverse complement strand
AGGATCGCGACGGCGAACGAGAAGACCATCCCGACGTTCGCGAACGTCCGGAGCATGCCCGAGGCGATGCCGAACTGACTGCCGGGCACGGCTTTCATGACCGCCGCCGTATTGGCCGGGAAGAAGCCTCCCGAGCCGATCCCGTTGACCACCGCCGCGAGGACGACGACGGCGAGCCCTGTGCCGACGTCGAGGCGCGAGTAGACGAACAGGGCGACGATCTCGACGGCCAGTCCGATGGTCGCCGGCCAGACCGCGCCGATCTTGTCCGATATGCGACCCCCGAAGGGGCCGACGAGCCCGCCGACGAGATAGCCCGGGACGAGGAGCAGCGACGCGTGCAACGGGCTCAGCTCGCGGACACCCTGGAGGTACATGATGACGAGGAAGAGCACGGCGAAGTTCGCGAGGCCCTGGAACAGCGACGCGAGCAGCGTCGGGCTGACCGTCGGGATCGTGAACAGCGACAGGTCGAGCATCGGGGCGCGGCGGGACCTCTCGACGAACACGAACGCGACGAGCAGGACCACGCCACCGGCGAGCGAGGTGACCACCTCGCCCGAGAACGACGTCGTGGACAGGCGCGTCATCGCCCACAAGACGCCGAACAAGCCGGCTCCGAGCGTGCACATCCCGACGACGTCGAGGCGCTGGCGCTGGCGCTTGCCCGTGTCACGCAGCACCCGGAGCGCGAGGGCGAAGGCGAAGATCCCGGTCGGGACGTTGATCCAGAAGATCCATCGCCACGAGACGTAGGTGATGATCACGCCACCGAGCAGGATCCCGAGGATCGCCCCGAGGTTGTAGCCGACCGCGTTGAACCCGTAGGCCCGGCCGCGTGACTCGGGCGGGAAGGTGTCGGCGATGACCGCGCCGCTGTTCGCGGTGATGAGCGCGCCGCCGACGCCCTGGATGATGCGGAACACGATGATCGTCGCCTCGTTGGTCGCGAGCGCGCAGAGCGCGGAGCCGACGATGAAGACGACGAAGCCCGCCTCGTACATACGCACCCGGCCGAACATGTCGCCGAGCCGGCCCACCTGGGTCGCGAGCAGCGTGATGACGAGCAGGTAGGAGATGATGACCCATACGACGCCCGAGAGCGGGACGTGCAGCGACCGCTCGAGGTCGGGCAGCGCGAGCACGACGATCGTCGTGTCGACTGCCGCCATGAGGACCCCGGTCATGATGACGACGAGCGCGAGGGTCGTGTGCCGGTGCGGCGCGTCGGCCTGCGCTGCGCGGACCTCGCTCTCGAGGGCGATCTCGGTCATGTGCGATTCATACCATCACGCCGGTGCCCCACGTCGGCCGGTCCCCGCGAGCGCGGCGACGACGCGCTCGCGGTCCGCGGCCGGCAGCCGCCCGACCACGTCACGGAGCAGGTTGTCCGATCGCCACATGCCCGTGTCGCTGAGGCGCTCACCCGCGCGACGGCCGAGACCCGCGAGAGCCTGCTCGAGGGCGGCGCGCGCGACGCGATCCTCGACGATCTCGGCGAGGCTCGCGTCGAGGCCGAACGACCGGCGCTCGTCGCTGCCCCGGCTGCCAGGGGAGCCGCCGGCGCGCACGGGCACCGTCCACTCGTGGACCCCGCTCCCGACGACGACCGTGGACCCCGGGAGCACGACCCGGGCCTCGACGTTGGCGGGGATGCTCGCCCGCAGGTTCAGCTGGCCGTCCTCGACGCTCCAGACGACGGCGATGGTCCCGTAGACGGAGTCGAGGCGCGCGGACACGTGGTCGAGGCCAGCACCGGGGACGGGGGCGATCTCGACGACGCGGTAACCGGGCTCGGCCGGCGCGATCCCGCCGATCACCCGATGCATCCAGTCGGCGACGGCTCCGAGGGCATAGTGGTTGAACGAGGTCATCTCACCGGGGTTGACGCGCCCGTCGGGCAGCAGTGAGTCCCAGCGCTCCCAGATCGTCGTCGCGCCCATGGTGACCGGGTAGAGCCACGACGGGCAGCCTGTCTCGGTGAGCAGGCGGTAGGCGGCATCGACGTGACCGGTCACGTGGAGCGCGTCGCAGACGAGCGGCGTCCCGACGAAGCCAGTCCGGATCCGGTAGCCGTAGGCGCGCACCAGCTCGGCGAGCCGGTCGCCCGCGCGAGCCCGCTGCGTCTCGTCCTCGAGCAGGCCGAAGCAGATCGCGAGCGCGTACGCCGTCGGGGCGTCGGACACGATCCGCCCGGACGGTGTCACGTAGGTCGCGACGAACGCGTCGCGGATCCGGGCCGCCCGCGCGGCGTAGCTCGCCGCGTCGTCGACCCGCCCGAGGATCCGGGCCGTCGCGGCGAGGATCGACGTCGAGCGGAAGTCGTACGCGCTCGCGACGATGTCGGGATCGGTCCGGGCCTGCGCCGGGTCGTCCGGGGGCGCGGCCGGGTCGAGCCAGTCGCCGAACTGGAACCCTCCTGTCCACAGGTCGTCGCCGCCGGCAAGACGCCCGACGGCGTCCACCCAGGCGCGCATGCTCGGGTAGCTCGCCGCGAGCACCGACGTGTCGCCACTGCTCCGGTAGAGCGCGTCGGGCACGACCGTCGCCGCGTCCCCCCACGCCGCCGCGGCCGTGGGCTCGCCCCCGAGCACGTCGGGGACGACGAAGGGGACGATCCCGCCGCGACGGTCCTGCTCGTGGCGAAGGTCCACGAGCCACGACCCGAGCAGCGCAGCACAGTCGTAGAGGTACGTCGCCGTCGCTGCGAAGACGCCGATGTCGCCGGTCCAACCGAGCCGCTCGTCGCGCTGGGGGCAGTCGGTCGGCAGCCCGACCATGTTGCCCCGCATGCTCCACACGACGTTGTCGTGCAGCTTGTCGAGAAGCGCGTCCCCTGTCGTCAGCCACCCGGTCCGGACGAGGTCGCTGTGGACGACGACGGCTCGCAGGTCTGCGGGCCCGAGCGGCCGCGGCCAACCGTCGACCTCGACGTAGCGAAAGCCGTGGAAGGTAAAGCTCGGGCTCCATCTCACCGGGCCACGGCCCGACGCCGTGTAGCTGTCCGTCGCCGCGGCAGCCCGCAGGGGTCGTACGCAGAGCTCGCCGTCCTCGAGGACCTCGGCGTGGCGCAACGTCACGACGCAGCCCTCGGGCGCGTCCAGGTCGAGCTCGACGACGCCGACGAGGTTCTGACCGAAGTCGACGATCGTCCGCCCGGACGGCGACGTCGTGACGGCGACGGGCGCCCGGCGCTCGACCCTGCGGACCGGGGGTGCCGACGCCGGCACGAGCCGTCCACGCGCCGCCGGCACGACGACGGCGACGGCATGCTCCGCGACGACGGCGTCCGGGTCGCGCAAGGCGGCGTCCTCTCGACGCGCGTCGTAGTGCTCGCCCTGGTAGATGCTCGCCGAGACGACCGGACCCTCCCAGCTCGCGCTCCACGACCCGTCCGTCACGACCCAGTCGATCGAGCCGTCCTCGTAGGCGATGCGCAGCTGCGCGCTGAGCGCCGCGGGTCCGTCGTAGACGACCCGGTCGTGGCCGCCGAACCCGAAGCGCTCGCGGTACCACCCGTCGGCGACGATTGCGCCGACGACGTTGCGCCCGCTCGCGAGCATCGCCGTGACGTCGTAGCTCTGGAACAACAGCCGGTCGCGGTAGGCGGTCCAACCCGGGGCGAAGACCTCGTCGCCGACGACCGCGCCGTTGAGCACGGGCTCGTAGATCCCGTGCGCCGTCATGGACAGCACCGCGGAGCGCACGGCCCGGGTCGGCTCGACCACGTGCCAGAACCGCGCGGCCGCCCGCTCGCGTGGGGCGCTCGTGGCGGGGGTGACGAACGGTGCCCGCCAGTCCGCCTCGCCGAGCGGGCCGGTGCGGAGCTCGATCGCCGTGCCGTAGGGCGACCACTCCTCGCCGTCCCCACGCACGCGCACGCGGACCGACGCCGTCTCGTACGCCTCGAGGGGGGCAAAGGGCCACGGGACCGCGTGGGACGAACGGGTCGCGAGCACGGCGGTCGTCGTCTCCTGGCCCCGCGTGAGCTCAATCTCACATGCGGACTGCAACCAGTGTCGCGTCGCGCTCGTCACCTGCCACGACAGCGCCGGGGTCGCCGTCGCGAGGAAGGTCGGCCTCCCCCGTCCTTCGGCGAAGCACACTGCGACTGCGGTGACGGCTCCGTGGTGGCCCGCCAGCTCGTGCCCACCAGCTGTCATCGACCTGTCTCCCTCCCGCGCCGTACGGCCCGCACAGGCCGAGCCTAGGAGCAGGACGCGCCACCGGGCACCGTCGCCCACACCGTCTGGCGGAAGTTTTCTTTCGACCCGCGCAACCTCGGCGCGTCGTGTGCCGTTAGGGTTACGGACGACGCGCGGAGGTGTGATGGTGGCGGGCGGGCACGAGGTGGCGGGCGGTCAGACGACGCGCACCCTCGGGAGGTCGGCGGAGAGGCTCCTTGCGAGCGGCGGCCTCGCCTCGGCCGGCTTCGCGACCTCGAGCGTGTTCGTCTCGCTGTTCTTCTACGTGACGAGCGGGAGCGTCGCGAAGATGGCCCTCTACGGCTTCGGCCGCTACGCGGGGCTGATCGTCATGTCGGCAGTGGTCGTGAAGGTCTTCCCCGATGCCTCGCCCCGCCGGCTATTCCGCGTCGGACTGACGCTGACGGCCCTGTTCTACTGCATGCTCATCGCGCTCGGCACCCGTGTGGCGGGCCTCGCGATCCCCCTCGGTCTGTTCAACGGCGCGGCGGCCGGCACGTACTGGTTCGGCAACAACACCTTGGTCTACGACGTGCTCGAGCCGGGCGAGAGGGGCCACTACTACGGGCTCAGCTTCGCGTTGATGAGCGTGCTCAACGTCGTCATGCCGCTGAGCGCGGGAGCGATCATCTCCCGGATCGGCGGCGAGGTGGGCTACGTCACGGTCTTTGCCGTCGCGCTCGCGTCGTTCGTCGCAGGATGGTGGACCTCGAGGCGCCTGCGCAGCACCCGGGGCGTCGGCGGGGTCTCGCTGCGGTACGCGCTCGCGTTCCCGCTCTTGCGCGCCGACTGGGGCCGGATGTGGGTCGCGACGGCGCTGCGCGGCTTCAAGCAGGCCGCCGGCGACATCGGGCTCATCGTCCTCGTCGCCCTCGCGACGCGCAGCACGACAGCGCAGGGCGAGTTCGCGGCTGTCGCGTCCCTCGCGAGCGTCGGCACCTCGGTCGTCGCAGGCCGCCTCCGTCCCGAGTGGCGCGCCGCGGGGATGTGGATCGGCGCGGCGGGCTACGCGGCGGCGACCGTCCTGCTCTTCCTCGACGCCGACTACCAGATGATCCTCGTCTACGGGCTCGTGACGGGCCTGATCTACCCCGGGCTCATGGTCCCGCTCTCGAGCGTGATCCTCGAGACGATCGACGACGACCCGGGCGCGGCCGAGCTGCGGGGCGGCTACGTCTTGTCCCGGGAGATCGCCGCGAACCTCGGGCGCATCGGGGCGATCGCCCTCCTGCTGCTGCTCCTGCTCCTCGCTCCGACGACCGCAGCGGTCCTCGGCGTGCTCGCCGCTGCCGCCGCGCTCCAGCTCGTCGTCGCGCACCTCGGCGCGACGGTCGACGCGCACGCCGGGCGGGGGGCGGTCCTCAGCTCGGCCGCCTGAGCCGTGAGCGGCCGTTCGAGCCGCCGTCGCGCTCAGTGACCGTTCGGGCCTCCTCGACCCAGTCCGTTGCCGTTTCCGTTACCGTGCCCCTGACCAGGTCCCCCCTGACCGGGCGCACCAGGCGCCAGACCGGGCCCGGCGAAAGACGACGGCGGCGGCACGCTCGTCCCGAGCGCGGCCGCGAGCGCCGACAACCCGTGGAGCACGGCGTCGGTCGTCGACGTGCCGACGACTGCCCCCGCGTCGACGGCGGCGTAGAAGGTCCCGACGACCTGGTCGAAGGCGGCGACCGTGCTCGAGGACCCACCAGGCCCTGTCGCTGCGCCGATCCCCTGGAGGGCCGCCTCGATCTGGCGCTGCGCGGCGGGTGACACGGTGCCTGCCCGGACGCCGGACGCGAGCACCCCGGTCAGGTCGGTCTCGGCGGCGACGAGCGGCGACACCGGAGCAGTCGTCGTGGTCGTGGTCGTCGACGTGGTCGAGGTCGTCGTGGTCGAGGTCGTCGTCGCCGCCACCGTGGTCGCGGTCGTGGCGCCGGCAGCCGTGGTGCCCGTCGACCGGGCCCGGCCTGCAGGCGTGCGCGTGACCGACGGCGGCCGGCGGTCCCGCACCGCTCCGGTGAGCGTTCCCGAGCGCGCGGGAGCAGCTCCTCCGCCCGGGAGAGCCTCCGCCAGCGCGACGCCGAGCCCGGCGAGCGCGACCAGCCCGGCGAGCGCGAGCGGCCAGATCCGGCGGGTCGGCACGTCGGCGCCGCGCCCGGGATCGCCGGGCGCCGCGCCCGCGACGGGGACGGGAAGCGTCGGGCCGTCGTCCGCGCCGTCCGCCCGGACCGTCGCGGTCGCCGTGACGGAGCCTGCCGCGGCAAGGCCGGTCGTCGGGAGGCCGACTGTCGCGGGGTCGGGCTCCTCGAGAGCTGCCGCGCCAAGGCCGGCCGTCGGGAGGGGGTCCCCTCCGACCGCGACGCTGCTCCCCGGCCGGCACAGGGCGGCAAGGCGGTTCGCGACGATCGCCGCGAGCGGTCGCTGCTCGGGGTCGCGCGCCGTCATCGCCCGGAGCAGGTCCGACCAGTCCGCACCGACACCGGGCGGGACGGCGGGATCACGGTGCAACCGCGCGGCCGTGAGCTCTGCGACGGTCCCCTCGAACGCACGCCGCCCGGTGAGGCACTCGATGAGCACGAGGCCGAGGGAGTAGACGTCGACGGGTTGCCCGACGGTCCCGCCGAGGATCTGCTCGGGCGCGAGATAGGCCGGCGTGCCGAGCACGTACCCGGTCGCCGTCAGCCCCGTCGTGTCGACGAGCCGCGCGATCCCGAAGTCGGCGAGGCGAGCGACGCCGTCCCCGCCGATCAAGACGTTGGCGGGCTTGACGTCACGGTGCACGATCCCTTCGGCGTGCACGTACGCGAGCGCCGACGCGATCTCTGCGCCGACGCGCGCCGCGACCTGCTCGCCGAGTGGGCCCGACGCGAGGCGCCGGGCGAGGGTCGGGCCGTCGACGAGGTCCATGACGAGGCAGGCACGACCGTCGAGCTCGCCCGCGTCGAGCAGGCGCACGAGGTTGGGATGCGAAAAGCGCGCCAGCGTGCGCACCTCGGCGGCGACGCGGCGCTCCCCCTCGGTGGCCGAGCTGCCGGCCGGACCGACAACGGTGGCACCGTCGTCGAGGCCGCCGGCGCCGTTGAGCACCTTGACGGCGACGTCCCGGTCGAGACGGAGGTCGACCGCCCTGTAGACCGTTCCCGCTCCCCCGCGTCCGAGCAGGGCGTCGAGCCGGTAGCGCCCGTCGAGCACGGCCCCGACCAGGCCGTCCCCTGAGCTCGTCGGGTCTGCCGGCGTGACGTCTCCTAGCCGCGCCATCTGCCCATTCTCGCCGCGAGCGTCCGGGCGGACAACGTCGGGTCGCCCGACGCGGACGTCACGGTCGTCACGGCGAGGACCGGGGCGTCTCCCGTTCGCGGTTGCGGGCATCCTGGGCGCGACGCTCCGCGAGCCTCGCCGCGTACGCCGCGGCCTCGGACCTTCGAGCCATGCCGAGCTTGGCGAGCAGGTTCGAGACGTAGTTCTTGACGGTCTTCTCCGCGAGGTAGAGCTCGGCGCCGATCTCGCGGTTGGTCTTTCCCGCCGCGATGAGCTCGAGGATCGAGCGCTCGCGTGGCGTGAGCACCTCGGCGCCGTCGCGGCTCGTGTGGCCGCGGCCGAGCTCCTCGATGACACGCCGCGCCGTCGCGCCGTCGATGAGCGTCGCTCCCCCGGCGACGGCTTTCACCGACGAGACGAGGTCGTTCCCGCGGATCTGCTTGAGCAGGTAGCCCGACGCCCCGGCGAGCACTGCCTGCGCGAGGGCCTCGTCGTCGGAGTACGAGGTGAGCATCAGGCAGGACACCTCGGGGTGGTGCGCACGGATCTCGCGGCAGACCTCGATGCCGTCCCCGTCCGGGAGCCGCACGTCGAGCACGGCGACGTCCGGCGAGCACGCGGCCACCCGGGCGAGCACCTCCGAGGCGGCGGCGGCCTCGCCGACGACGGTGATCTCCTCGTCGCTCTCGAGCAGCCGCCGCACGCCCTCGCGTACGACCTGGTGGTCGTCGAGGAGGAAGACGCGCACGGCCACGGCCCCAGTCTGCCCGAGCGGGAGGGGCCGCGTCGCACGGCGCTAGCCCGGGCGCCCGCCGAGCTGGTCGACGACTCGCCGCAGGCGAGCCCCGGCGTCGGCCGCGAGCAGGGCGAGCTCGACGCCGGCAGAGCTGCCCGGAGCCGCCGACGCGCCTCCGCCGAGCAGCTCGACCGGGTCGACGATCGCGACCCGCGTGCCCTCGCCGGCCTGCTCGAGCACGACGTTGCAGGGCAGGAGCAGGGCGAGAGAGGGGTCCACCTCGAGCGCCTTGTGGGCAAGGGACGGGTTGCACGCTCCGAGTATCCGCAAGGGCTGCCGCTCGACGCCGAGCTTCGCGCGTAGCGTTGCAGCGACGTCGATCTCGGTCAGGATGCCGAAGCCCTCACCGGCCAAGAGGGCTCGCACCTCCTTCTCGACCTCCTCGAGGGGGCGGTCGAGCGTCGTCTCGATCGCCTTCACGACCGGCCCGCCGCCGCCTCGGCCGGTGCCTGCGACTCCTGCGCGGCGATCTGGCGGCGCACCTCGTCCATGTCGAGGGCTTCCACCTGGGTGAGCAGGTCCTCGAGCGATGCCGCAGGGAGGGCCCCCGCCTGGGAGTAGAGCAGGATCTGGTCCCGGAACACCATCAGCGTCGGGATGGACATGATCCCGAAGCTCGCCGCGAGCTCCTGCTCGGCCTCGGTGTCCACCTTCGCGAAGACCGCGCCCGGGTGACGCTCCGACGCCTCCTCGAACACCGGAGCGAACATCCGGCACGGGCCGCACCAGGCTGCCCAGAAGTCGACGAGGACGACGTCGTTCGACGCGACCACCCCCTCGAAGCTCTCCTTCGTGACTGCGATGGTCGCCATGATCTTCCTCCTGGTCCGGGTGACTACGTCGGTGCACGTGTCAACCACGATACCCCTATGGGTATTCCTGCCCGCCAGCGGGCCCGGCCGGACCCGTGCCGGCGGCACCGAGGACGACGACGGTCGTGCCGGGCAGCGCTGCGCTGTCGAGCGTCGTGAGCGCGCGCGACGCCTCGTCGAGCCCCACCGTGCGGACGACGAGAGCAGCCGGGTCGAGGCGGCCGGACGCGATCTCGGCGAGCATCTCGCCGTAGTGGTGCGCCGCCATCCCGTGGCTCCCGACGACCTCGATCTCCCGACCGACGACGAGACCCATGTCGATGGCCGGGTCGGCGTCCCGGCCGAGCAGGAGACCGACCTGGACGTGGCGGCCCCGCGGTCGCAGCCCGGCGAGCGCGTCCGCGAGCACCGCAGCCCGGCCGATGGCGTCGAGCGAGAGACGGGCGCCGCCGCCGGTCACCTCCCGGACCCGTCGGGCCACGTCGGCCTCGCGCGCGTCGAGGACCACCTCGGCGCCGAGCGCACGGGCGAGGCGGAGCGCCTCGGGCGCGATGTCGACGGCCACGACGCGCGCACCCCGGCTCGCCGCGACCATGACGGCAGCGAGACCGACGCCACCGCAGCCGTAGACGGCGAGCCAGTCCCCCGGCGCCGGCCGACCGTGGTGGACGACAGCCCGGTACGCGGTCGCGAAGCGGCACCCGAGGCTTGCCGCCTCGACAAAGCCCAGCTCGTCGGGGAGCGCGACGAGGTTCGTGTCCGCGTGCTCGACGACGACGGCATCCGCGAACGACCCCCACCGCGTGAAGCCCGGTTGGCTCTGGTGCGGGCAGACCTGCTCGTCCCCGGCACGGCACGTCGCACAGGCTCCGCACGCGTGGACGAACGGCGCCGTCACGCGCTGACCGGATCGCCACCGCCGGACCTGCGACCCGACCTCGACGACGACGCCGGAGAACTCGTGGCCGGGCACGTGCGGCACGACGACCGAGCTGTCGTGGCCCATCCACGCGTGCCAGTCGCTCCGGCAGACTCCCGTCGCCCGGACGGCCACGACGGCGCCGTCGGGCGGGCACGTCGGGTCCGGCACCGTGCAGACAGCGGGCTGCGACCCGAACGAGTCGAACACGACCGCACGCACCTCTCGATCTTTGCAGACGGCACGTCCGGCGGAGCCCCCTCCTCCGCCACGTCGCGCCCTCCCGCTAGGATCGGCGGGTGCCGCGAGCGATCTCCTCGGAGGACCTCGGCGGAGCGTGGCTCGAGTCCGCACGTGCCATCCTCGCCGACGGCGAGCCCGCCACCTACGACGGCTCCGCGATCCGCGAGCTGCGCCACCTCGACGTCGTCGTCGCGAGACCGCGCCACACAGACCCGGTGATCGAGCGCCTGGGCGACCCCGAGCGGCTCGCGTGGATGCACGACAACTTCTCGGCGCGCGGCACCGTCGCCGAGCTCGGGGGTGCCGACAGCTACGCGACGCGCCTCTACGACTACGCGGGTACCGGCCTCGACCAGGTCGCCTGGGTCGTCGAGCGACTGCGGGCAGACCGCTCGTCACGATCGGCCACCGTCACGACCTTCGAGCCCGGGCGCGACGCGACCTACATCCCGTGCGTGAGCCTGCTCGACTTCTGGATCCCGGACGCCGCGCTCGAGCTGGTCGTCACCGCGCACAGCATCGACATGGGGACCAAGGGCTACGCGAACCTCGTCGAGCTCGGCGCGCCGACCGGCCCGCTGCTGGTGCGCGTCAAGTCCGCGCACGTCTACGAGCGGGACGTGGCCGCCCTCGAGACGGTCCTCGGCGCGCCCTCGGCGCCCCGAGGGCCCGGCGCGACGTCGCCGGGCCGCTGAGGCGCCGGCTCCTCGACGAGCGGCGGGCACGTGCAGAAGACGTTGCGGTCGCCGTACGCGTTGTCGACACGACCCACCGGTGGCCAGTACTTCGGCCGCGAGCCGACCGCGTCCATGGCCGCGCCGACGGCGCGGCTGTAGGGCCGGTCCCAGGTCGACGAGGCGCACGCCCGGTCCGTGTGGGGTGCCCGGCGTAGCGGGCTCGCCTCGAGGGGCATCGTGGCGTCGCCGATCTCGTCGATCTCGCTCCTGATCGCGATCATCGCGTCGCAGAAGCGGTCGAGCTCGTCCTTCGGCTCGGACTCCGTCGGCTCGACCATGAGCGTCCCGGCGACGGGGAACGACATCGTCGGCGCGTGGAAGCCGTAGTCCACGAGCCGCTTCGCGACGTCCTCCGCGGTGACGCCCGTGCGCTGGGTCAGCTCGCGCAGGTCGAGGATGCACTCGTGGGCAACGGTGCCGTCACGGCCGGAGTAGAGCACGGGGAACGAGCCGCGTAGGCGCGCGGCGACGTAGTTCGCGGCGAGCACGGCGCCCGCGGTGGCTGCCGCCATCCCCTCCGCGCCGAGCAGGCGCAGATAGGTCCAGGCGATCGGGAGCACCCCCGCGGAACCGAACGGCGAGCCGGCGACCGCTCCGCCCGTCGCGCCCGGGCGAGCGCCCGGCACTGTCGTGCTGCCGGGCAGGAAGGGCGCGAGATGCGACTTCGCGGCCACGGGTCCGACACCGGGGCCACCACCGCCGTGGGGGATGCAGAAGGTCTTGTGCAAGTTGACGTGCGACACGTCACCACCGAGCTCGGCGAGGCGGACGACGCCGACGAGCGCGTTGAGGTTCGCGCCGTCGATGTAGACCTGGCCGCCGGCGTCGTGGACGAGCGTGCAGAGCTCGCGCACCCCCTCCTCGTAGACGCCGTGCGTCGACGGGTAGGTGATCATGAGGGCGGCGACGGCGCCTGCGTGCTCCGCGAGCTGCGCGGACAGCGCCACCGGGTCGACGTTGCCGTGGTCGTCGCAGGCCACGACGACCACGTCGAGGCCCGCCATCGCCGCGCTCGCGGCGTTCGTCCCGTGCGCCGAGCTCGGGACGAGGCAGACGCGCCGGTCGGGCTCGCCCCGGCTCTCGTGGTAGGCGCGGATCGCGAGCAGTCCGGCCAGCTCTCCCTGGGAGCCCGCGTTGGGCTGGACGCAGCAGGCGTCGTAGCCCGTGAGGTCGCAGAGCCACGCCTCGAGCTGGCGAATCAGCTCGAGGTAGCCGCCCGCCTGCTCGAGCGGCGCGTAGGGGTGGACGTCGGCGAACCCTGCCCAGCCGACAGGAGCCATCTCGACGGCGGCGTTGAGCTTCATCGTGCACGAGCCGAGCGGGATCATCGACCGGTCGAGAGCGACGTCTTTGTCCGCGAGGCTGCGCATGTAGCGGAGCATCGCCGTCTCCGAGCGGTACCGGGAGAACGTCGGGTGCACGAGATAGCCCGAGACGCGCAGCACGTCGTCGCCGAGCGGGCTCGTCGCGTCGACGTCGAGCCGGCCGACTGTCTCGGCGCAGCCGAGGATCGAGAAGAGCAGCTCCACGGTCTCGCCGGTCGTCGTCTCGTCGAGGGAGATGCCGAGGTGCGCGTCGTCGACCCGGCGGAGGTTGACCCGACGCGCGCCAGCCGCTGCGAGGAGCTCGTCGGTCCGCCCGGCCGTGCGCAGCACGATCGTGTCGAAGTACCTCTCCGTGACGACGTCGAGCCCGGCCCGCCGCGCGCCCTCGGCGAGGAGCACCGTCAGGCGGTGGACGCGCTCCGCGATCGCCCGGAGCCCGTCCGGTCCGTGGTAGGCGGCGTAGAAGCCGGCGACGACGGCGAGCAGGGCCTCCGAGGTGCAGATGTTGCTCGTCGCCCGCTCGCGCCGGATGTGCTGCTCGCGCGTCTGGAGCGCCAGCCGCAGCGCCGGCTGCCCGTCGGCGTCGACGGAGACCCCGACGATGCGGCCGGGCAGGAGCCGCTGGAGGGACGCGCGCGCCGCGATGTAGGCCGCGTGGGGACCACCGAACCACAGCGGCACCCCGAAGCGCTGGGTGGACCCGACGGCGATGTCGGCACCGAGCTCGCCGGGCGGGCGGAGCAGGGCGAGCGCGAGGGGGTCGGCGGCGACGACGACGAGCGCGCCGGCCCGATGCGCCCGCTCGCAGATCGGCACCAGGTCGCGCACCTCGCCGGTCGTCGAGGGGTACTGCACGAGCACACCTGCGACGGGTCCCGCTGCGCGGAGCGCGTCGTCGAGGCCGGCGACGGGATCGCAGACCACGACGGGGATCTTGCGCGCGGCCGCCCGCGTCCGGACGACCTCGATCGTCTGGGGGTGGCAGCCCTCGTCGACGACGTACGCGCCGCCGTGCCGCGTCGCCGCATGGCACATCGACAGCGCCTCGGCCGCTGCAGTCGGCTCGTCGAGCAGTGACGCGTTCGCGAGCTCGAGGGCCGTGAGGTCGCTCACGACCGTCTGGAAGTTGAGGAGCGCCTCGAGCCGACCTTGGCTGATCTCGGGCTGGTACGGCGTGTACGACGTGTACCAGGCCGGGTTCTCGAGCACGTTGCGCTTGATGACCTGCGGCGTGATGCACGCGTGGTAGCCCATGCCGACGAGCGAGGTCCAGCGCTCGTTGCGCTGCGCGAGCCGGCCCAGCTCCGCGAGCGCCGACGCCTCGTCGACGGGATCCGGCAACCGGTAGGGTCGGCTCGTGCGGATGCCCGGGGGCAACGCCCGCTCGAGCAGCTCCGACGGGCTCTCGACACCGAGGGCCGCGCACATGGCCGCCTCGTCGCTCCTGCTCGGGCCGACGTGGCGGAAAAGGAACGCTCCGCCGTCCGCGAGATCAGCCAGGCGTCGCAGGGTCATCGCTCATCGCCTCCGCAAGGACTCGTCCCCGGAGCGCCCGGGTGACGTGCTCGGCCCAGCCGACCCCTCGCCGTCGCCTGGACCGACCCCGCCCGGCGGTGGCTTCGTGCGTGCCGCTCCCGAGACGCTAGCGCCGCGCGGCAGTGCCGCCGTCTCGGGACGGGGGCTCGGGACGGGGGTCACGGGACGGGGGTCACGACGAGGACGCCGCCTTGTGGCCGACGACGACGGCCGCCTCGTTGACGACCGCCACGGCCCGGACCTCGACGAGCCCCGCGTCGCGGAACATCGCGACCCAGCGGTCCATCGAGACCGGCCTCTCCTGGACGCGGAACAGGAACCGACCTGCGTTCTTCATGATCCGCCACCACCCGCCGGGGCCCTTGCGGACCATGAGCGAGACCTTCGACGCGATGATCGCGCGGTCGCGCGCGTCCCCACCCCGACCGAACATCATGTCGCCGACGACGAGACGGCCACCGGGCCGCAGCCAGGCGGCAGCCTGGCGGACCGCCGCCGCCTTGTCCTCGTCGCGCAGGTGGTGGAGCACGTAGTTCGACACGACGAGGTCGACCGATCCCGGCTCGAGGTCGAGGTGCTCGATCGGGACCGCGCGCCCCTCGACGTTCTCGATGCCCGCGGCCCGGGAGTTCTGCTCGAGGAGCCGGATCATCGCCGGGCTGACGTCGACGGCGACGACGGACGCGACGCGCGGCGCGATCCGCAGGGCGAGCTGGCCCGATCCGCAGCCCAGATCGACGACGCGCTCCCCGGCAGCCGGCGCACCCTCCGCGACCACCCGCTCGACCACCTTGACAAGGCCCGGGCTGTCACCGGCGTGGTGGTCCCACGACCGGGCGTTGCGGTCCCAGAAGCGCCTCTGGCGCGCAATGTTCACCTGCGTCGTGCCGTGCGCAGCTCCGGAGCTCTCGTGCGGTCGCGGCGTCACGTGCGGATCCTTCCTCGTCGTGGGGCTCATGTGGTCACCGGGCTCGTGTGGTCACCGGGCTCGTCGCTCGGAAGCGCCGGGCGACCCGTCACCGACTCGCCGGGCTGAAGGTGTAGCCGTAGCCGAGGCGGGGCCCGTGGATCGTACCGACCGTGGCGCCGTGGATCTCGACGGAGATGCTCGTCGCCGCTGCGTCGACGGTCACCGACGCGCTGCCCGTGACCGGGAAGCTCTTCGGCGACGACGAGGGCGGGACGGTCTCGGCGTAGGCGAGCGTCGCAGATCCCGCCGGCTCGGCGATCTGGGTCCAGCACGGATGGTCCGTCGTGACGACGACGTCGTAGCTGCGGGCCGGAACGAGGTAGTCGGCACCATGACGGCCAGCACGGACGAGGTGGAAGCTCGGCGGCGCCACCGAGCCAGGCGCGCCCGCCGGTCCCGACGTGCCGGTCGCGGGCGCGCCCGCCGCGCCGGCGGCCCCCGCAGCCGGCGAGACCCGGTTGCGCAGGAAGTCGAACCATCTCGGGTGGTAGTGCTCGACGCCGGCGGCGGCGAGCATGCACGCGAGCACGAAGGCGAGGAGCCAGACGACGAGGCGCAGCAGGTAGGGCGCGGGGCGCCGCCGCGGCCGGGCGACGCGTTCCGGCCGGACGAGGCCCTGACCTGCGACGACCGGCAGCTCGGCGGTGATCGTCCCGACCGGGACGGGCACCTCCGCCCTGTGTCGGGCGTCGTCGGATCGAGGTGCCCGGCGCGTCACGTCCGGGCCTCGGCGGGACGCGCGGCCGCCGTCGGGAGCCAGGCCACGCCGACGACACCCTTGCCGGTGTGGACCTGCATCGACGCGCTGAACCCGCTGACGAAGTCGACGGGCCCGATCATCGCCTCGAGCCGCGCGGCGAGCTCGGCCGCTCCGGCGTGGAAGACCGTCGAGCGCTCGACGCCGCCGGCGCTGCCCTCGAGGTAGGCCTGGCGGATCGTCTCGAGAGTCTCGTCCGCGCTGCCCACCGGGCCGAGCGGCTCGATCGCGCCCTTGCGCATCCGGAACACCGTCCGGCTCGCCGACGCGACGTCGGGTCCGAGGAGCGTGTCGGGCACTGGTCCGCTCCGTCGCAGGGGCCCGAGGGTCGCGAGCGACGCGACGAGCTCGACGCGCCGGGACGCGTCCTCGATCGCGCCGACCACGGCGTCGAGGTCCGCTCCCTCGGCGGCGCGCGCGGCGCCGGCCAGCACGACGAGCGCCTGGCCCGCCGCAGCGGTCCGGGCGTCGACGGCCACGGCCGGACGGTCGGCGAGCTCGGCGGCGAGCGAGGCGTTGCGGAACATCGCCGCGAACTCGACGGCCGGCGTGACGAGCACCGCCGCGTCGTGGCCGGGTCCTTCGACGGCAGCCAGGTACTCTGTGACGAAGGGCCGGTTGGCTCCCGTGAGCTCCTCCTGCTCGGCAGCCTCCGACAAGAGCAGCTCAGGTGCGTTCTCGGCACCGGTCAAGACGCCGTCTTCAGGCAGGTAGGCACTGATAGGGAGCACGCGGATGCCGAAAGCCTCGGCGAGCGCAGCCGGCAGGCAGGTGCTCGAGTCCGTGACGACTGCGACGCGGCCCACGGCGGGAACGATACCGGCACTTCAGCACCTCGGCGTCGAGACCGCGGGGACGGGCCCGGTCGGCGGTCCCGCGCGGACGTTCTCGATGGCCGAGCTGGTCGCGAGGTCGGCGACCGGCGCCGCCACCGTCCGCTACTACCTGACAGTGGGCCTGCTCCCGCCGCCGGTGCGTGTCGCGCCCAACCGCTTCCTCTACGACGAGCGCCATGTCGAGGTCGTCCGCCTGATCCGCTTGCTGCGCGAGCGCAGGGGGCTCTCGCTCGAGGCGATCGGTCGGGTGCTTCCCGAGCTGCTGCCGGACCTCGTCGGACGGCCGGCAGGGGGCCTGTTCCGCGCCGACATGTGGCGCGAGGTCCTCGAGGCCGGCAAGGACGTCTCGTCGGCGACGCGGGAGCGGCTCGTCGATGCCGGCACGGCGCTGTTCAGCCGCCGCGGGTACGCGGACGTCACCGTCGACGACGTCTGCAAGGCCACCGACATCGCGAAGGGCTCGTTCTACCGGTACTTCGCGTCGAAAGACGAGCTGTTCCTCGCGGTCGCGGCCGCAGTCGCCCGGCAGGTCGCCGACGCCTTCCCCCGCGACGCCGTGCCGGGGATCGGCCCGCGGGAGTCGGTCGGGGTGCTCGCGGCGGCGATGTCGCAGCACCTCGCGGTCGTGCTCGACCTGACCTCCCTCGCAGCCCAGCGGCGGCCGGGCTACGCGGCGGCGCTGCGCGCGCTGACCTCGGGCGTCGGCGACGCCGTCCGGTCCACCCTCGAGGCCGAGGTCGTCGCGCGCGAGCCGGGCGCACCGGACGAGGTCGTCGCGCGCGCGGTGTTCGAGGCCGTCCGGCGCGTCGTCACCGCCGGCGACGCCGAGCCGGCAGACCGCCTGCCTCGTTGACGGCGTGCCACGTCTCTGGAAGGATGGGCCACGAGTAAACGCGGTGACCGGTTGGTCACGGGCACTTGACGTGAGGGGAACGACGTGGACGACGACAGACGCTCGTACCCTCTGCTCTCGACGATCACCTCCCCGGCGGAGCTGAAGGCGCTCTCCCTCGCGCAGTGCGCGGTCCTCGCCGAGGAGCTGCGCGGCTTCATCGTCGACGCGGTGACGCGCACCGGTG
>DAHWHN010000016.1 GCA_027335685.1 Acidimicrobiaceae bacterium | reverse complement strand
TCCACGTCCTGACGACGACCGTCGCGCCGTTCCTCGGGGTGTTTGGCCTCACATACCTCTTCGTCGAGTTCGGTCCGAACACGACGACTTTCGTGCTGCCGTCGGAGCTGTTCCCGACCGAGCTGCGGGCGACGGGGCACGGGATCGCGTCGGGCCTCGGCAAGCTCGGCGCGTTCGCCGGCGTGTTCCTCGTGCCGACGCTCGAGACACACCTCGGGCTGTCGGGGATGCTCCTCGTCGCGGCGGGGTTTGCAGGTGCGGGCGTGCTCCTCACCATGCTGCTGCCCGAGGCCGCAGGGCGCAGGCTCGACGACCTGTCGCCGGTCGAGCTGCAACCGACCCGTCGGGCCCCGGTCGATCCCGCATCGGCGCGCACCAAGCGCGCGGCCGCCGGGGAGACCGTGCCGGCACCTGCATGGAACATCGCGACCCGTCCCGGCGTTCCACACACCGGGACGGCGCCGTAGGGCCCGCGCAGGCTGCGCAGCTGCGGACGGGCGCGTCGCCACGACCGACCGCAGAGGAGGCCACCATGCCCGCAGTGACCGTCGACGACCTGCTCGTCCTGCCGCGCGTCGCGCGCCCCGACCCCGCGGCATCGCCCGAGCGCCCGGTGCGCTCGGTCACTGTTGCCCCCCGGGGCTTCGAGGGCGAGGGGTTCCCGGTCCACCGCGCCTTTGCCGGGGTCGCGCAGCGCGACCTCGACCCGTTCATCCACATGGACGAGATGGGCGAGGTCGACTACGGCCCGGGCGAGCCGAAGGGCACGCCGTGGCACCCGCACCGCGGCTTCGAGACGGTCACGTACATGATCGACGGCATCTTCCGCCACCAGGACTCGATCGGCGGGGGTGGTGTGATCAGCGACGGCGACACCCAGTGGATGACGGCCGGAGCCGGCATCTTGCACATCGAGGCGCCGCCCGAGGAGCTGGTCGTGTCCGGGGGGCTGTTCCACGGTGTCCAGCTCTGGGTCAACCTCCCCGCGGCGAGCAAGTGGACGCCACCTCGTTACCAGGACATCGGCCGCGCGAGCGTCCGCCTGCTCACGTCGCACGACGGCGGCGCGCTGATCCGGCTCGTGGCTGGGAGCCTCGGGGGTCACGACGGTCCCGGTGTGACGCATACCCCGATAACGTTCGTCCACGCGACGGTCGAGCCCGGGGCGCGGCTCGAGCTGCCCTGGCCGGCCGAGCAGAACGCGCTTGTCTACGTGCTGTCGGGGCAGGGGAGCGTGACGAGCGCTGCCCAGCCGATCTCGGCGGGCCGTCTCGCCGTCCTCGGTGCAGGCGGGCACCTCGTCGTCACCGCCGGGCAGGCGGCAGGCTCTGCGCCGCTCGAGGTGCTCCTGCTCGGCGGGGTGCCGATCGGCGAGCCCGTCGCCTGGCACGGCCCGTTCGTCATGAACACCGAAGCCGAGCTCCGCCAGGCGTTCGAGGACTTCCGCCACGGTCGTCTCGGGCAGGTCCCTGCCTGACGCGTCACAGCTGCTGTCCGGCGAGGAGCTCGGCACGGATCGCGGTGTGACGGGACACGCGACCTGCGCCGCCCCGGCGTGCCGGGTACCGCGCCGGGGGGCCTCAGGCTTGCGGGCAGGCCGTGGCGTCGAGTTGCGTGCACTGCGGGCAGAGGCCGCGGTACACGACCTCGACGCCCGTGACGACGAAGCCGTGGGGGTCGGCCGGGGCCGGCATGCCCGCGCCGTCGTCGGGGACGTCGCGCAAGGTCCCGCAGCTCGTGCAGACGAGGTGGTGGTGGGGTACGAGAACGTTCGGGTCGTAGCGCTTCGGCCCCGGTCCGGCGGAGACCTCGAGCAGCTCGCCCATCGAGACGAGCTCGTTCAAGGTGTTGTAGACCGTGGCGAGGCTGATCTCGGGCAGCCGCTCGTGGGCTCGGTGGTGGACCGCTTCGGCTGTCAGGTGCACGTGCTCGCCGGCGAGGACCTCCGCGACGACGCGCCGCTGGGGCGTCAGCCGCCACTGGCGGTCCCGTAGTCGCTCGAGGAGATCGCTGATCGTCGGACCTCGTGTCTCACGGGCACGAACGCACCCAAACCTGTAACGATTCTACCGGCCAGTCCGGTCCACCGGCGCGTCCGCTGCGCGGTCAGTCGAGGAAGATCCGCGTGACGCTCTCGATGAGCGCGGGATCGAGAGACTTGAGCGTGCCCGTGGCGTCTTTCAGCGAGACCCGCTCGATCGACGCGCCGCGCAGCGCGACCATCGTCCCGAACGCCCCGTCGTGCGCGGCCTCGACCGCCGCGATGCCGAAGCGCGTCGCGAGGACCCGGTCGGCCGACGTCGGCGTGCCGCCACGCAGGACGTGGCCGAGGATCGTCACCCGGCACTCGAGGTGCGTGAGCCGCTCGAGCTCGCGCGCGACGACGGCGCCGATGCCGCCGAGGCGCTCGTGGTCGTACTGGTCGATCTCCGCGGGAGGCAGGTCGAGCGTGCCGGGCTTGGGCTTCGCGCCCTCGGCGACGACGACGATCGTCGCGAAGCGGCCTTTTGCGTGGCGGCGGCTGATGTGCTGGGCGATCGCCTCCAGGTCGAAGGGCTCCTCGGGCACGAGGACGATCGCCGCGCCGCCCGCGAGCCCGCTGTACAGGGCGATCCAGCCGACGTGTCGCCCCATCACCTCGCAGACCATGACGCGGTCGTGGGACTCGGCGGTCGTGTGCAGCCGGTCGATCGCCTCGACCGCGACCTGGACCGCGGTGTCGAAGCCGATCGTGTAGTCCGTGCAGTTGACGTCGTTGTCGATCGTCTTCGGCACGCCGACCACCGGCATGCCCGCCTCGGCCATCTGGCGGGAGATCCCGAGGGTGCCCTCGCCGCCGATCGCGATGACGGCGTCGAGCCCACGACGCTCGACGGTCGCGATCGCCCGCTCGACGCCGCCGGGCGCCTTGAACGGGTTGATCCGCGAGGTCCCGAGGATCGTGCCGCCGCGAGGCAGGATGCCCCGGCAGCGCGCGATGTCGAGCGGGATCGCGTCGTCCTCCATCACGCCCTGCCAGCCGTTGCGGAAGCCGACCAGCTCGTCTCCGAAGGTGACGGTGGCCTTGCGTACCACCGCACGGATCGCCGCGTTCAACCCGGGGCAGTCGCCCCCGCCAGTCAGCACGCCAACGCGCATCGCTGTCGCCCTCGTCCTTCCCGTATCGCCCGGGCCGTCCGGCCACGCGGCACCGGCCCCGACCGGGCCGGCGGCCAACCCTAGCGAGATTCGCCGGGCTGCTCCTCCGGTCCAGGCTGACCAGCAACTTTCTCCGGTCGCACAGAGTTCAGCCGCGCGTCGAGCTCCAGTCGACGAGCTGTAACCCGGCCTGTCTACCGTGAGCGCGGTCCGCAGCCGGCGACGACACGACAGGAGTCAACGTGACCACGAGTTCCCCCCTTGGCGCGTCCCCGAGGCGGCGCCCGACGCGGCGGAGTGCGCCGGCCGTCGCCGTCGTGGCCGCCGGCGCGGCGCTCGCCGCGCTGTCGGGTGGCGCGCCGGTGGCGAGCGCCGCACGGGCCGCGGCGCCACGCCCTGCAGTCGTCCCGCTCGTCGTCTACTCGGCCCAGGGCTACGACAAGGCCGAGACCCAAGCCTTCTCGACCCGGTTCCACATCCCGGTCGAGCTCGACGACAACTCGACCGGCCCGCTGCTCACCCAGATCGAGGCCTCGAAGAACAACCCGAAGTGGGGACTTCTCTGGGTCGACGGCGCGACGGCCTTCGCCGGCCTCGACGTCCAGCACCTGCTCGTGCGCGGCTTCGAGCCGAAGGTCGCGTGGAACGCCCTCGGCAAGCAGGCGGTCCCGAAGGACGGGAGCTACGTGCCGACGGGCGTCACGCTCGCCGGCGCGATGGCCTACAACGCCGCAAAAGTACCGAACCCGCCGACCACCTGGTCGCAGCTGCTGTCGCCGAGATGGAAGGGCGAGGTCGGCACGAACGACCCGAGCCAGTCCGGGCCGACCTACCCCTTCGTCGCCGGCATGATGAACTATCTCCACGGCGTCGCGCAGGGCGAGCGCTTCTTCACGAAGCTCAAGGCGAACGGGCTCGTCGTCAACCCGACCAACGGCCCGACGCTCGCTGCGCTCAGCTCCGGCCAGATCGACATCGCGCTCGTCCAGAGCTCGGCTGCGATCGGCGCGACGTTCTCGGACAAGAACCTGAAGGTCCACTACCTCAACCCGGTCACGATCCTGCCCAGCGCGATCGGCATCGACGCGAAGGCGCCGAAGCAGGAGCAGGTCGAGGCCGAGGAGTTCGCCTCCTACGTGCTGTCGCCGGCCGGGCAAAAGGTCATGCAGTCCGGCGACCCGACGGGCGACTCGCTCTACTACCCGGTCCTCGACGGCGTCGCACCGTTGAAAGCGCTCCCGTCGCTCTCGGGCGTGAGCACGCAGAACATCAACCCCTACCTCTGGGGACCGAAGGAGAACATGGTCAACTCCTGGTTCGACCAGAACATCGTCCAGTAGTGGCCCGGCTCGCCGTCGCTCCGGGTTCCCGTCACGACGGACCCGATACGGCGGGCGCCGGTAGTCCGGCCGGCTCCCCGCGCGGCGTCGCATCCGACAGCCAGGCGGGCGCGGGGAGCCCGCTCCCGGTCCGCCGGCTGCGAGACCTCGCGCGTGGCCTCGAGCGCCTCGCCCGGCTCGGTCGGCCCGCGCTCTGGTTGTCGA
>DAHWHN010000145.1 GCA_027335685.1 Acidimicrobiaceae bacterium | reverse complement strand
GCTCTTGGGGGTCCCCGGGTCGGGAGCGTGCTCGGGCTGTGCACGTGCCGTGCTATGACGTGCTGGTGAGCTCGACCAGCACGGCGCAAGGTCCGGCAGCGAGCCGGAGCGGTGGCGCGGACGTGTCGGATCCGCGCAGCGATTCCGGCGGCGGCCCCGTCGCCACCTTGCGGGGTGCCCAGGTCGAGATCGATCCGGGCAAGGTCGCGCGGGTCGCCACCGCTGCCTGCCTCGTCGCGCTCGCCGGTCTGATCGCCGGTCTGATCGCTGCGGGCGTGAACAAGAACGCAGAGATAGCCGCGCTGCGTGACCACGGGGTCCCGGTCGAGGTGACCGTCACGCGTTGCCTCGGTCTGCTCGGCGGCAGCGGGAGCAACGATGCCGGCTACGCCTGCCGGGGCAGTTTCGAGCTGGATGGCCGGCGCTACACCCAGGCGATCCCCGGAGGCGTCTACGAGTCGCCCGGGACGCAGGTTCGGGCCGTCGTCTCGAGAGCGGATCCCGGGTTGCTCGCGACGGCCCACGACCTTGCCGCGGAGGAGCCGTCCTGGTCGGTCTTCGCCCTGCCTCTCGCCCTGACGGTCGTGCTCGCCGTGCTCGCCGTGCTCGTCGTCGCACGCCGGAGACTGCGGGCCGGCGCCGCGTCGGCCCTACGACCCCCGCCGAGCTGAGCGAGGAGGGGTGTAGCGCTTGCTGGCCCGGGCACGACCGGTGCCGGCGATCGCGACGTCCTGCGCGCTCGACCGCTCCCGCCTCGGCGATCCGCCCGTGGCGTCGCGCAGCTCCTTCTGGAACTTGTAGGCCCGCATCAGGTACCACGCACCGCCCATCACGAAGGGCACGCCGAAGCCCCAGTAGTGGAGGTTGAAGACGGTCAGGCCGTAGAGCGCCATCACGATCCCGAGGTACAGGCGCTTGCGCAAGAGGGCCGTGACGAGCATGACGACCGAGAGCGCGACGAGGGCGGCAAGCACCTCGTGGTAGAGGCCGACGCTCACGTGCAGGGGGTTGGCGAGACCGTCGCGCAGGCGCGCGGCAGGGTCGTGCGCGACGAGGTCGCTGCCGACGAGGATCCCGATCGCCGCGGCCCACGGTGCGGCGATGAGGCCGATGAGCCGCTCCTTGTCGTCAGCCGAGCGGATCGACGAGCGGATCTCGTCGGCCGTCTGTCGCGCTGGCTGCTCGCCGGTGTCGGCGGGCGGGCGCAGGAACGCGTCGCGCAGGCGGCCGCCCAGATCACCCGTGGTGGATTCGCGCACGCGTCGCAACGTCATGGCCGTACCGTCCTGTCCTCTCGTCGAGCCCGGGCAGGTGCCGGCCTCGGTCCTCCGGTCGCAGCCCTGCCCCGGGCCGTGCGCGCCCCGGTGGTCGGGGCGGGCGACCCGGGGCAGGGCTCGCCGCGCTAGATGGCGTCCGGGCCGCGCTCGCCCGTCCTGATCCGCACGACGTCCTCGACGGGGAGGACCCACACCTTCCCGTCGCCGATCTTGCCCGTGCGGCCCGTCGACACGATCGCGTCGACGACCTCGGACGCCTGGGCGTCGTCGACGAGGATCTCGAGGCGCACCTTCGGCACGAGGTCGATCGTGTACTCGGCCCCCCTGTAGGTCTCGGTGTGGCCTCCCTGCCGGCCGAAGCCTTGCACCTCGGTCAGCGTGAGCCCCTGGACCCCAGCGGCCTTCACTGCGTCTTTCACCTCGTCGAGCTTGAACGGCTTGATGATTGCGACGACGACCTTCACCTCAATGCCTCCCTCGCGTGCGAGCGTGTCCATGATCCCCGATGACCGGGAGCGTTGTCGCTCCCGTCCGCGGCGTCGCGAATCGTCCGGGCCTCCAGCCAGCTCGGACAGGGGCCGTGCATCCGTTCTCCTTCTCTCGGGCCACACCAGGCGGCGGTGGACGACAGTCGGAGGGTAGGCAGGTTGCGTTTCCGCGCTGTGGCGTCGGCGAGAATGGGGCGTTACGCGCGTGTGAACGGCGTGTAACGCCGCACGTGCCTCCTGCGTCGGCGGTCCAGGCGGCGTCCACCGCGTGCGGCTTCCCGCCCGCGCCGACGCCCGCGCCGGCCGCAGCCGCGTGCCGGTGCTCCGGGACGGTGCAGGGGTGGGCCAGGCTCAGCCGGCCTGGCGAGCGACCGCCTCGGCAGCGGCGCGGACGGCTTCCTCGTCGCCGAGGTAGTAGGCCTTCTGCACCGCGAGCGTGTCGTCGAGCTCGTAGACCCGGGGCATGCCGGTCGGGATGTCGAGGTCGACGATCGCGTCGTCGGAGATGTGCTCGAGCTCCTTCTCGAGCGCCCGCAGGCTGTTGCCGTGCGCGACGACCAGCACGGTCTGGCCGGCGAGCAGCTGTGGCGCGATCGCGTCCTCGTAGTACGGCAACAGGCGCCGGACGACGTCTTTCAGGCATTCGGCGGCAGGCAGCGCGCTGCGCGGCACGAGCCGGTAGCGGGGGTCGTTTACGGGGTGGTAGGGGCTGTCGATCGCGACCTCGGGCGGTGGGGTCGCGTAGCTCCGGCGCCAGGCGAGCACCTGCTCGGCTCCGTGGCGCTCGGCCGTCTCCTTCTTGTCGAGGCCCTGGAGCGCGCCGTAGTGCCGCTCGTTCAGCCGCCAGTGGCGCTGCACGGGGACGAAGCTACGACCGGCTGCGGCGAGGGCGAGGTTCGCGCTGGCCACGGCTCGGGTGAGCACCGACGTGTGGACGACGTCGACGACGAGGTCGTCGGCCTCCGCGATCAAGGCGCCGGCCGCTCGCGCCTCGGCCTCGCCCGACGGCGTGAGGTCGACATCGACCCAGCCGGTGAAGCGGTTCTCTTGGTTCCAGGTGCTCTGGCCGTGGCGGAGGAGGACGAGCTTGGGCATGGTCCGAGGCTATCCCGCGAGCTCCACACGCACCCAATCACCCGGTGTCGCGTACCTGGACACGCGCTCGTCGCAGGGAGGCAACCCGCCGTTCATACTCTGTGCCTAGGCTGCGGCCATGTCCAGCTTCGTCCTGCGGGTGTGGCTCGCCGACCGGCCGGGCGCGCTCGGTGCCGTGGCGAGCCGCATCGGCGCAGTCGGCGGCGACCTGGTGGGGATCGACATCCTCGAGCGCGGCGAGGGTCGGGTCATCGACGAGCTCACGATCGACCTGCCGAGCGAGGACCTGATCCCTCTCATGCTCGCCAAGGTCGGCGAGCTCGACGCCGTCGACGTCGAGGACGTCCGCAGCGTCGCCCCGGCGCTCTCGCACCCCCTCGTCGAGGCCCTCGAGGTCGGCGCCGACCTGCTGGGCGAGCAGACCACGGGGAGCCTGTTCGACGCGCTCGTCGCCGGCGTCCGGCTCGCCTACTCGGCGGAGTGGGCCGCGGTCGTCGACCCCGACGGTCCGATCGTGCTGAGCGCCTCCGAGGACGCGCCGCGTGGACCGTGGCTCGAGGCCTTCGTCACCGGGACGCGCTCGGCGGCGCGGGACACGGGAGCCGCGGCGTCGGCGAGCGACGTCGCATGGGCCGGCCTCGAGGTGTCCGGCCTCGCCCTGCTCGTCGGTCGCTCGGGTCGCCCCTTCCGCGCGCGGGAGCGGCGCCAGCTCGCGACGCTCGCGCGGATCGCGGACCACCGCTGGCGGGAGCTCGTGACGCGCGACGGGATGCGCGCGCACCCCGCCCGCTCCAGCTGATCCGCCCCGCTCCAGCTGGGCCACCGGGTCCGCCGTGCTGGGCCGTCCCGCTCTCCGCCCCTGCGCCCGACCCGACCGCCCGCCACGCTGACCGCGCTGTCGCGGGCACCCGAGGTCCTCCCTGACCTGCCGTGATGGCGTCTGCCGCATGACTTGACAGCCAACGGCTCAACTTCGTTATACTCACCACTGGATAGACCAGGCGACGAGCCGGGTGGCGGCCTGCGAGGAAGCTCGCAGGCGATCCCGCCACGTGGCGAGAGCGGCGAGCACGAAGGAATCGGAGGCACTACCCATGCCAAAGGCGGTCGGCATCGACCTCGGCACGACCAACTCGGTCGTCAGCGTCCTCGAAGGAGGGGAGCCCACGGTCATCCCCAATGCCGAGGGCGGCAGGACGACCCCGTCGGTCGTCGGCTTCACGAAGTCCGGCGAGGTGCTCGTCGGCGAGGTCGCGAAGCGCCAGGCGATCACGAACCCCGAGCGGACGATCCGCTCGGTGAAGCGGCACGTCGGGACGAGCTGGACCGTCGACATCGACGGCAAGGCCTACACGCCGCAGGAGATCTCGGCCCGCATCTTGCAGAAGCTGAAGCGCGACGCGGAGGCCTTCCTCGGCGACACCGTCACCCAGGCGGTCATCACCGTGCCGGCCTACTTCGACGACAGCCAGCGGACCGCGACGAAAGAGGCCGGCCAGATCGCCGGGCTCGAGGTCCTCCGGATCATCAACGAGCCGACCGCTGCCGCCCTCGCGTACGGGCTCGACAAGGAGGGTGCCGACGAGACGGTGCTCGTCTTCGACCTCGGCGGTGGCACGTTCGACGTCTCGATCCTCGACATCGGCGACGGCGTGTTCGAGGTGAAGTCCACCTCGGGCAACGCGCACCTCGGCGGCGACGACTGGGACCAGCGGGTCATGGACTGGCTGGTCAAGACGTTCAAGGACACCGAGGGCGTCGACCTGTCCGGCGACAAGATGGCGATGCAGCGGCTGAAGGAGGCCTCGGAGAAGGCCAAGATCGAGCTCTCGGCCGTACAGGAGACGACGATCAACCTGCCGTTCATCACCGCGACGTCCGAAGGTCCGAAGCACCTCGACGTCAAGCTCACGCGGGCGAAGTTCCAGGAGCTCACCGAGGACCTCACGGAGGCGTGCCGCGGCCCGTTCGAGCAGGCGATCAGCGACGCCGGGCTGACCAAGGCCGACATCGACCACGTCGTGCTCGTGGGCGGCTCGACCCGGATGCCGGCGATCCAGGACCTCGTGCAGAGCCTCGCGGGCAAGGAGCCGCACAAGGGCGTCAACCCCGACGAGGTCGTCGCCGTCGGCGCCGCGATCCAGGCCGGCGTCTTGAAGGGCGACGTGAAAGACGTCCTCCTCCTCGACGTGACCCCGCTCAGCCTCGGCATCGAGACCAAGGGCGGGATCATGCACCGCCTGATCGAGAGGAACACGACGATCCCGACGAAGCGGTCGGAGGTGTTCACCACCGCGGAGGACAACCAGCCGTCGGTCGAGATCCACGTGCTCCAGGGCGAGCGCGAGATGGCGATGTACAACAAGACGCTCGGCAAGTTCCAGCTCGTCGACCTCCCGCCCGCGGCCCAGGGCACGCCGCAGATCGAGGTCACCTTCGACATCGACGCGAACGGCATCGTGCACGTCTCCGCGAAGGACCGGGCGACCGGCAAGGAGCAGTCGATGACGATCACCGGCCAGTCGTCGCTCCCGAAGGAAGACATCGAGCGGATGGTGCGCGACGCCGAGGCCCACGCGGCCGACGACAAGCGCCGTAAGGAAGAGGCCGAGACGCGCAATTCGGCGGACTCGCTCGTGCACCGGACCGAGAAGCTCCTGAAGGACGAGGGAGACAAGTTCACCGGCGACGAGAAGGAGAAGGTGGAGTCCGCCCTGGCGGCGCTGCGGACGGCGCTCGCGGGGACGGACCTCGAGGCGATCAAGTCGGCGACCGACGCTCTCGTCACGGCATCGCAGGCCTTCGCCGAGCGCCTCTACCAGCAGGCGGGTTCGTCCGGTCCGTCGGCCGGTGGGGGATCGACCTCGACGCCGCCCAACGACGACGAGGTCGTCGACGCGGAGATCGTCGACGAGCCGGGAGCGGCCGAGGCATGACCAGCCAGGAAGCGACGGCCGGTACGGGCCACCCCGGCGGCCGAGATACGGCGGCGGACGACGAGGTCGTCGCGCGCCGCGTCGGCAGGGACGAGCGGCCGGGTGCGAGCCCGGTCGACGTCCCTGCTGCAGGTGAGGCGCCCGGGGACGTACCGGCAGAGGGTGCCCAGGCCGGCCAGGCCAGGGGCGCAGCGTCCGAGGACGTGCACGAGGCCGTCGAGGTCGAAACCTCCGAGGCCGGTCGCGGCGCCGATGTGGAGGGCGCCGATGTGGAGGGCGCCGATGTGGAGGGCGCCGATGTGGAGGATGTGGACATCGAGATCGTCAAGGCCGAGCGAGACGAGTACCTCGACGCGCTCCGCCGGATGCAGGCCGAGTTCGACAACTTCCGCAAGCGGACGGCGCGCCAGCAGTCCGAGACGTTCGACCGTGCGGTCGAGACGGTCGTCGAGCGCCTGCTGCCGGCCCTCGACGCCTTGGACCTCGCGCTCGCGCACGTCGGCTCGGCTGGAGCCGGTGAGCTCGAGCCGGCGTTCGTCCAGATCGGGAGCTTGCTGAGGGACATCCTCGCGAAGGAGGGCCTCGAGCGGATCGACGCCGACGGTGTCGCGTTCGACCCGACGGTGCACGACGCGGTCGCGCATGTGCCGGCCGAGGAGAGCCGGCCGGAGCAGGACGGAAGCGGCGAGGCCGCCCCCGCCGAGCCGGCGGTCGTCGAGACGTTGCGCGCCGGGTACCGCCTGAAGGGGCGGGTGCTCCGTCCGGCGATGGTGAAGGTGCGGTCCTAGGGAGCAGGCGGACAGTCGTGAACAGGGAGCGGCGCGCGGCGCGCCGCAGCAGGGAGCTGGTGAGTGGCACCGCAGCGTGAGTGGTTCGAGACCGACTACTACAAGGTCCTCGGCGTCGCCCAGGACGCGAGCGAGAAGGAGCTCACCCGCGCCTACCGCAAGCTGGCCAAGCAGTTCCACCCGGACGCGAACCCCGGGGCCGAGGAGCGCTTCAAGGAGATCAGCGCCGCCTACGACGTCCTCGGTGACCCGCAGAAGCGGAAGGAGTACGACGAGGTCCGCCGCGTCGGCGCAGCGGGAGCGGGCTTCGGCCAGGCCGGGCAGGGTGGCTTCAACTTCAAGGTCGACGACCTCTCCGACCTGTTCGGGGGGCGGTTCCGCCAGCCGAGCGGTGGCACCCGCCGCCGGACCGGCACGGCGGCGGCCCCACGGCGGGGAGCCGATCTCGAGGCCGAGCTCCACCTGTCGTTCGAGGAGGCGATCGAAGGGGTCGTCACCTCCGTCAACGTGCGGAGCAACGCAGCGTGCGCGACCTGCGGCGGGAGCGGTGCCAAGCCCGGGACGACCCCTGTCGTGTGCCCGCGCTGCGGTGGGCGCGGGGTCCTCGACGACAACCAGGGGCTCTTCTCGCTCTCCGCCCCGTGCCCGGAGTGCCACGGCCGCGGGACGAAGATCACCGACCCGTGCCCGACCTGCTTCGGCACGGGGGTCCAGCGTCGCGAGCGGCAGGTGAAGGTCCGCATCCCCCCCGGCGTCGACGACGGCCAGCGGATCAAGGTGAAAGGTCGCGGCGAGGCCGGGGCCAACGGCGGCCCGGCCGGGGACCTGTTCGTCGTCGTGAGCGTCGCGCCGCACCCGGTGTTCGGTCGGCACGGCAAGGACCTCACGATCACGGTCCCGGTGACCTTCCCCGAGGCTGCCCTCGGGGCGACGATCACGGTCCCCTCACTCGGCAAGCCTGTGCACCTCAAGGTCCCGCCGGGCACGAAGACGGGCAAGACCCTGCGCGTGCGTGGCCGCGGGATCGAGCACGGCGGCACGAGCGGGGACCTCCTCGTGACGATCGACGTCGTCGTGCCGACGACGCTCTCCGACGCGCAGCGCAAGGCCGTCGAGGCGCTCGCGAAGGCCTCCCCGGGCTCGCCCCGGGCGCATCTCGAGCTGTGACAGCCGTGGCGAGCGACTCGAACCAGCAGCCGTCGACGCGCGCGCTCTACGTGATCTCGGTCGCGGCCGAGCTCGCCGGCGTGCACCCGCAGACGTTGCGGATCTACGAGCGAAAGGGCCTCCTCGACCCCGCGCGGACCATCGGGGGTAGCCGCAGGTACTCCGACGCCGACATCGCCCAGCTCCGCAGGATCCAGGATCTCACGAACGCCGGCGTCAACCTCGAAGGGGTCCGCCACCTGCTCCGGCTCGAGGCGGAGCTCGTCGAGACGCGCAAGGAGCTCGCGCGCGTCCGGTCCGAGGCGCGCGAGGCGATCGAGAGGACGCACCGCCACTACCGGAGAGATCTCGTCCCCCTGCGGGCCGAGCGGCTCCCGGCTCGCTGGCGGGGCTGACGGCGTCGGAAGACGCGAGAGGAGAGACGACGATGGCTCTGTCGCCGGACAGGTGGACATTGAAGACCCAGGAGGCGCTGCAGGAGGCGTCGCGCGCGGCGGAGGCGGCGCGCCATGCCGAGGTGACCCCTGCGCACTTCCTGCTCGCCGCGCTCGGCCAGGACGGCGGGGTCGCGGTCCCGCTGCTCGACCGGATGGGTGTCGCGCCGCTCGGCGTGCGCAACCGCCTCCAGGACGCCGTCGCGAAGCTCCCGCGCGCCTACGGCGGGGGTAGCCCGCAGCTCGGCCGGGAGCTCGCCGCAGCGTTCGAGCGCGCCGGGCAGATCCAGCGCGACATGGGCGACGAGTACCTCTCGGTCGAGCACATGATGCTCGCCCTCGCGACGGAGCTCGGCGTCGACCACGACGCGCTGCTCGCGGCGCTGAAAGAGGTCCGCGGCAGCCACCGGATCACCTCTCCGGAGCCGGAGAAGGCCTACCAGGCGCTCGAGAAGTACGGGCGGGACCTGACCGAGCTCGCCCGCCGGGGCCGGCTCGACCCGGTGATCGGGCGCGACGAGGAGATCCGGCGGGTGATCCAGGTGCTCTCCCGCCGCACGAAGAACAACCCCGTGCTCATCGGCGAGCCCGGCGTCGGCAAGACCGCCATCGTCGAAGGCCTCGCCACCCGCATCGTCGAAGGCGACGTCCCCGAGAGCCTGAAGGACAAGCGGGTCGTCGCGCTCGACCTCTCTGCCATGGTCGCCGGGGCGAAGTACCGGGGCGAGTTCGAGGAGCGCCTGCGTGCCGTGCTGAAGGAGATCACGGACTCCGACGGCGAGATCGTCACCTTCGTCGACGAGCTCCACACGATCGTCGGCGCGGGAGCGGCCGAGGGCGCCATGGACGCCGGCAACATCATCAAGCCGATGCTCGCCCGCGGCGAGCTGCGCCTCGTCGGGGCGACGACGCTCGACGAGTACGCGAAGCACATCGAGAAGGACGCGGCGCTCGAGCGGCGCTTCCAGCCCGTCTACGTCGGGCCTCCCTCGGTCGAGGACACGGTGGCGATCCTGCGCGGCCTGAAGGAGCGCTACGAGGTCCACCACGGCGTGCGGATCCAGGACGCGGCGCTCGTCGCGGCCGCGGTCCTCTCGGACCGCTACGTCACCGGACGCTTCCTGCCCGACAAGGCGATCGACCTCGTCGACGAGGCCGCGAGCCGGCTGCGCATCGAGATCGACTCGATGCCGACCGAGATCGACGTCGTCGCGCGGCGCATCCGCCAGCTCGAGATCGAGAAGGTCGCGCTCGAACGGGAGGTCGACGCCGCCTCGGCCGAGCGGCTCGCCCGTATCGAGGAGGAGCTCGCGAACCTGCGCGAGCAGGAGAGCGCGATGACCGCGCACTGGCAGGCGGAGCGGGACGCGATCGCCCGGATCCGCGAGCTGAAGGGCCTCCTCGAGTCGAGGCGAGGCGAGGCGGAGCGCTTCGAGCGCGACGGCGACCTCGGGGCGGCGGCCCAGATCCGCTACGGCGAGCTCCCCGGCATCGAGAGCCAGATCACGGAGGCCTCCGGGCGCCTCGCCGAGCTGCAGGCGGACCAGAAGATGCTGAAGGAGGAGGTCGACGCGGAGGACGTCGCCGAGGTCGTCGCGCGCTCGACGGGTATCCCCGTGAGTCGTCTGCTCGAGGGCGAGATGCACAAGCTCGTCCGGATGGAGTCGGTCCTCCACGGCCGTGTCGTCGGCCAGGACGAGGCGGTGTCGGCCGTCGCGAACGCGATACGCCGCAGCCGGGCCGGCCTCGCGGACCCGCACCGCCCGATCGGCTCGTTCCTCTTCCTCGGACCGACCGGAGTCGGCAAGACCGAGCTCGCACGGGCGCTCGCGGAGTTCCTCTTCGACGACGAGCGGGCGATCGTCCGCATCGACATGGGCGAGTACCAGGAGAAGCACTCCGTCGCCCGCCTCGTCGGCGCCCCTCCCGGCTACGTCGGCTACGAGGAGGGCGGCCAGCTGACCGAGGCGGTGCGCCGGCGTCCCTACTGCGTGGTGCTGCTCGACGAGGTCGAGAAGGCGCACCCGGACGTCTTCAACCTCTTGCTCCAGGTCCTCGACGACGGCCGCCTGACCGACGGCCAGGGTCGGACCGTCGACTTCACGAACGTCGTCCTCGTGATGACCTCGAACCTCCAGGGCGACCCGCTCGACTTCTTCAAGCCGGAGCTCGTCAACCGCATCGACGAGATCGTGCGCTTCCGCCCGCTCGGGCGGGACGACCTCGCCGCGATCGTCGACATCCAGCTCGCCCAGCTCGCACGGCGTGTCGCGGACCGGCGCATGTCCCTCGAGGTCACGCCCGAGGCGCGGGCGCTGCTCGGCGAGCTCGGCTACGACCCGGTGTTCGGGGCGCGGCCCTTGCGGCGCGTCATCCAGCGCCAGATCGGCGACCCGCTCGCCGTCAAGGTGCTCGAGGGCGAGGTGGCCGACGGCGACACCGTCCACGTCGGTGTCGAGGACGGGCGCCTCGTGGTCTCCTGACACGGCACGGCGCGACACAGCACGGTGCGGCACGGCACGGCACGGCGCGGTGCGGTGCGGTGCGGCACCGCACGGCGCGGACGGGACCGGATGGTCCTCGCGCCCGTCGCGGGCTGGGACGGGCCGGATCGGCAGGGTAGACTGCCGGCCGTTCGAGCCGGAGGGAGTCCTGGTGCCTGCGACCGTCGTGGTCGGAACCCAGTGGGGAGACGAGGGCAAGGGGAAGCTCACCGACCTCCTTGCCAAGGACATGCGTCTCGTCGTGCGCTACCAAGGTGGTCACAACGCGGGGCACACCATCGTGGTGGACGGCGAGAGCTTCGCCCTCCAGCTCGTGCCGAGCGGGGTGCTCTA
>DAHWHN010000136.1 GCA_027335685.1 Acidimicrobiaceae bacterium | reverse complement strand
AGTGGCGCCACGAGCTGCGCGCCGTGCTGAAGAACTACTCGACGGCGCGGCGGCTGACGGTCGGGGCGGAGCTCGTCGTCTTGAGCGTCCTCGAGATCTGCTACTTCAGTCTGGTCGGCAAGCGCTGGCGGGTCCGCCAGGTGGTCGACGCCTGGCGGTGGAACCTCGCTCCCGAGCAGGACCTCCGCGCAGCCCGGGTGGCCGTCGCGGCGTCGAGGCGCATCCCGGACCGTGTCGTGGCGAAGCTGTTCACGCGGCGATCCCTGCGCGTCACGCGCTTCGCCCGCCCGATGCTCGAGGAGCTGGCCGAGCGGTGGGCGAGGCCGGTCGTCGACGCGGGATCGCCGGCACGGACGTCGACCCGGCGCGCGGCGCTCCGCCAGCACCGCCACCACCTCTCGAGGCGGGAGACGGCTGCCGTCGCGCTCCTCGTCCTCGTCCTCGTGCTCGGCTCGCGCTCGGTCCTCGCGGACCAGCTCCCGCTCGTCGGCCAGTACCTTCCGCTCCCGGGCCCCGCGACGTTGCTCGGGCACTATCTCGGCGGATGGACCGACGCCGGGCTCCAGCATCCCGGACCGGCGACGCCGGCGTTCGCGATCCTCGGGCTGGTCGGCCTCGTCCTCGGCGGGGCGATGGGTGTCGTGCTGAAGCTCGAGCTCGTCGTCGCGGTGGTGGCCGGAGCGCTCGGCGTCGCGCGGCTCCTCCGGCCTCTCGCCGGGACCCCGGGCCGCATCGCCGCAGGAGCCGCGTACCTGTTCCTGCCCCTTGCCTGGAACGACGTGGCCCGGGGCGACCTCGAGGGTCTCGCGGTGTTCGCGGGCCTTCCCTATGTCCTCGAGCGCCTGCTGCGTGCGACCGGGCTCGCACCGTTCGACCGGGTCGCAGGAGCCGACGAGGTCGGCTCGGCCGCCGCAGGCGCTCCGCCGGCCGGGGCGCTCCGGCGGGCCGTCCGGGAGTCGCTCGGCCTCGGGGTCGTGCTCGCCGTGGTCGGTTCGTTCGCCCCCGCGGCGATCCTCGTCGCCCTCGCGTGCGCCGCCGCCCTCGTCGTCGCCACCGCGATCTTCGACCGGGCCCGGGCGGGTGCCCGGGCGCTCGGCGTCGCGCTCGGCGGCGTGGCCGTCGCCGTCGTGCTGACGTTCCCGTGGTCGCTGACGTTCTTCCAGCCCGGCGCGCGCTGGAGCACGGTCGTCGGCGCGTCGCCGCTCGCCGGCCCGGGCCTGTCGAGCATCCTGCGCTTCGCGCTCGGTCCGGTCGGCAAGGGCCCCCTCGCCTGGGCGCTGCTCGTAGCGAGCGCGTTCGTCCTGCTCGTGGGTCGTGGCGAGCGCTTCGCGTGGGGTGCCCGGCTCTGGGTCGTCGCCCTCGGCGCACTGGCTCTCGCATGGGTCGCGAGCGAGGGGTGGCTCGGAGCAGGAGGAGGCTCGCTGCGGGTCCTCGCGGCGCCGGTCGCGGTCTGCGTCGCCGCTCTCGTGGGGCTCGGCGTCGCGTCGGTGGCCGAGGACCTGCGGAGCTCGGGCTTCGGCTGGCGACACGTCGCCGCCGTCGCCTTCGGGGTCGTTGCCCTGTCGGGGAGCCTGCCGGTGCTCGGCGCCAGCCTCGGCGGACGGTGGGGCCTACCCGTCGCAGGCTACGACACGGTCCTGTCGTGGCTCGGCGGTACCGGGCACGGGCCGTCGGCGGGACGGGTCCTCTGGCTCGGCGACCCACCGGCGCTCCCTCTGCCGGGCTGGCAGGTCGAGCCGGGTCTCGCCGCCGCGGTCTCGTCGGGCGGCCTGCCCGACGCGACCCGCAATTGGCCGAGCCCGGATCCCGGCGCGGCCGGGGCCGTCATCGCCGACGTCGTCGCCGCGCAGTCCGATCTCACCGTCGACCTCGGCGCCCAGCTCGCACCGAGCGGCATCCGCGACATCGTCGTGCCCTCGGCGCTCGCCCCGGTCCTCGTCGGCGAGCAGGCAGCCGATCCGGCCCCGGCTCCCGCCGCGCTGCTCGACGCGCTGACGACCCAGCGAGACCTCCACGAGCTCCCGACCGAGGGCGGGGTCGCCGTGTTCGAGAACCTCGCCTGGTCACCTCGACGCGACGGCTCGGCAGCGTCGGCCGGAGGCACGACGCCCGCGCCGCTGCGCTCGGCGGGCGTCGCGCTCGCGCTCCTGGCCTGGATCGCGCTCGGGTCGCGCTACCTGCGCGGGCGGCGGGACCGGCTCGGGCGGCGGCACGTGCGCGCCCGTCCCGGCCCACCCGCGACGGCGATCCGACACGACGCTCCCGAGCTCGGGGCCGGGCAGGACCCGACTCCTGGAACGGCTGGCGCGCACGCCGAGCTCGACCCCGCCGGGGCCCGGCCGTGACGCCCGAGAGCAGGGGCCGTCGTGGCCGGGCAGGTTCGCCCCGGCGCGCCACGCCCGATCCGTCGGCGGCCGTCTTCGGCGGCGACGACGTGTCGGTGGCCCTCTCGGCGGCAGTGCCCGCGCACCGGCGGGCCCTCGCCGTCGGGATCGTCGCGCTGACCCTCGCGCTCGGGGGTGTCGCAAGCTCGGCGTTCCACCCAGCCCACGCGACGCGCGAGCCCGCGGACGCCGCTGCCGTCGCACCGAGCGTCGCACTCGACGCCGCGACCTCCACGGCCTGGTACTGCCCCGGACCGCTGCCCGTCGGCACGCCCGGCGAGGCCTCGTCGATCGCCGTCACGAACCTCGGACGGCGCGCGGAGAGCGGCACGTTGACGCTCGTGTCGTCCGCGGCGACCGTGACCGCCGCGAGCGGGTCGGGGTCGGCCGCGCCCGCGACCGCCGCGACGCCGCTGCACGTCGCGGCCGGTGGCGAGAGCGTCGTCGGGCTGCGCCGGTCGGGTCGCCGCGGCGTCGCCGCGGCGACGGTCGTCGTCGACGGCAGCGGCGTCGCGGTCGACGAGCTGGTCCACGGTGTCCATGGCGTCTCGGCGTCCCCGTGCCTCGACCACCTCTCTTCGGTGTCGTACCTCGCGGCAGGCAGCACGAGCGGGGCCGACAACTTCTCGCTCGCGGTCCTCGACCCCGGCGCGACCCCTGCGGTGGTCGACGTCTCGTTCGCCGTCGGCGCCACGGACGTCGCGCCCCCCGCGTTCCAGGGCCTGACGATCGGCGCCGGGCAGCTCCAGGTGCTCGACGTGGGTCACTATCTGCCGAGCCGACCGGTCGTCGCGACGACGGTCACCTCGACTGGCGGACGCATCGTCGCGGGGTCGCTCGTCACGGCGGTCGTCGGCCATTCCCTGCTCTCGTCGCTCCTCACGGGCGTCTCCTCGTCCGCGCGCTCGTGGCTGTTGCCCGCAGGCCCTGCAGGTGGGAGCTCGGCCAGCGTGTTCAGCATCCTCGACCCGGGCAGCCGGCCGGTGTCCGTCCGGCTCGGGGTCGGCACGTCGTCGGGCGCGCGCGCCGATCTCCGAGCGACCGTTCCTGCCCATGGCGTCGTCACCCTCGCCCCCGGCATCGCGAGCTCGCAGCTCACGATGCGCTGGGCCTCGGTCGACAGCAGCGCCGGCGTCGTCGTCGCGCGCGAGTCGTTCGTCGTCGCGCCCGTGCCGGGTCTCGTCGCGCCCGCACGTCTCCACGTCCGGCGCCGCATCCTCGCGCGCGCGGCGCGCGTGCCTGCTCGGGTGGCGAAGCCGGCGCTCCGCGCGCCGGTCCGCGCCGTGAGGTCGACCGCGGCCACCACGTCCACGTCCACGTCCACGTCCACGTCCACGTCCACCACGGTGGCGCCCCGGCCCGCGTCGGGGGTCGCGCCCCTCGCGGCGGTCCGCGCCCTGCCGAGCGGACTTGCGGGCGTCGCCGTCACCTCAGGAGTGGCGGAGGCCGCGCGGGTCTGGGTGCTGCCTGGAGGGGAGTCGGACGCGAACACGGGCGAGGACGTCGTTGTGGACAACGTCTCGTCCCGGACCGCAACGGTCCAGGTCGAGCAGCTCGGCTCCCGCACCGGTGGCCCGGCGACGCCGTTTGCCGCGATGCCAACGCTCGTCGTGCGACCCGGCGGGATCCTCACGGTCGACATGGCGGCGGTGACCGGTGCCGACGGCACGTTGCCGCTCGTCGTCAGCGCGACCCGCAGGGTCGTGGTGGCGGAGATGCTCTACGAGCGCAGGACGGCGGGCTTCACCCTCCCGCTCGCGATCGGCGTCCGCTGACGCCGTGGAGGGGGGCGAGCGGTGCGCCAGGTCGGGGGAGGACGAGCCTGAGCCGGGCGCGACGTGGGGGATCTGCTGGGATCTCGGGGACGTCGTCTTCGACGAGGCGACCGAGGTGATGACGCCGGACGGCGTCACGGCGAGCGCGGAGCTCGTCCCGGGAGTCGGCGAGCTCATCCGCTCCCTGCACGCGCGCCGGGTGCTGATGGCCGTCGTGTCCGACACGCGTATCGGCGCGTGCGAGGCCGTCCTCGGGGCTCACGGGCTGACCGACTGCATCGCCCACGCGGTGATCTCCGAGGAGATCGGCGTCGAGAAGCCGCACCCGGCGATGTTCCTCGCCGCGTCGGACCAGCTCGGCCTCGCGCCGGGTCGGCTCGCGATGGTCGGGAACAACTACGAGCGTGACGTCGTCGGCGCGCACGGCGTCGGCATGACGACGGTGTGGTTCCACTGGAACGACCGCTATCCGGCTCCGACCGGGGCGGTGGCCGACTACGTCGCCACGGACGCCGACGAGCTGCGCGACGCCCTGGAGCGCTGGATCGCCTCGCTCGACCCCAGCGCCGGCGGGACGGCCGGCGAGGTTCGCTGACCGCGACGACAGCGGGCTGAGGCAGAGCACAGGCGTCGGGCGGGCCCCGGGACGCTGCCGGCCTACGGCTCCGGCAGCGGGCCCGCCGGGCTCGAGGGCATGATCGCCCCGGCACCCTGGCCGGAGTCGCTCGAAGAGCCGGCTCCGACGGGTTGGTGGCCACCGAGAATGGTGCCTGCGTAGTGGGCGACCGTCGGCTGGTCTCCGTGGACGGGGCGGCCGTAGGCCTCGTCGATGAGCCGTGCGACCTCCTGGCCGTCGACGGTCTCCTTGCTGAGCAGTTCCCGCGCGACGGCCTCGAGGCCGCTGCGGTGCTCCTCGAGCACCTCGCGCGCGCGAGCTTCTTGCGCGCGGAGGATCTTCGAGACCTCCTCGTCGACGACGCGGCTCATGTCCTCGGAGTAGTCGCGGGAGTGCATGAGGTCCTCGCCCAGGAAGACCATGCCCTGGGAGCCCCAGGCCATCGGCCCGATCTCGGCGGACATACCCCACTCCCGGACCATCTTGCGCGCGAGCTCGGTGTTGCGCTGCAGGTCGTCGCTCGCGCCGGTCGAGAGGTCGCCGTAGATGATGAGCTCGGCGACGCGCCCGCCCATCCGGACGGCGAGCGAGTCCTCGATGTACTCGCGCCGGTAGATATGGCGCTCCTCGAGGGGCAGCTGCTGGGTGACGCCGAGCGCCATGCCGGTCGGGATGATGCTGACCTTGAGCAGCGGGTCGGCGAAGGGCAGCACGTAGGACAAGACGGCGTGCCCGGACTCGTGGAACGACACCCGCTCCTTCTCCGAGTCCGACAGCACCGTGCTCTCTCGCTGCTGGCCCATCAGCACGCGGTCGCGCGCGGCGTCGAAGTCCCGCATCTGGATGACCTGGCTGCCGCGGCGGACCGCGTGGAGCGCTGCCTCGTTGACCAGGTTCGCGAGGTCTGCTCCGCTCATGCCCGGCGTGCCCCGGGCGACGACGTCGAGGTCGACGTCGGGTCCGACGCGCTTGTCGCGTGCGTGGACCTTGAGGATCGGCTTGCGCTCCTCGAGGTCGGGCAGCGGCACGACGATCTGGCGGTCGAAGCGACCCGGCCGCAGGAGGGCGGGGTCGAGGATGTCCGGGCGGTTCGTCGCCGCCATCATCACGACGCCTTCGGCGTGGTCGAAGCCGTCCATCTCCGAGAGCATCTGGTTGAGCGTCTGCTCGCGCTCGTCGTGGCCCCCGCCGAGGCCGGCCCCGCGCTTTCTCCCGATCGAGTCGATCTCGTCGACGAAGATGATCGCCGGCGCCTGCTTGCGGGCGGTCTGGAACAGGTCGCGGACTCGGCTCGCGCCGACGCCGACGAACATCTCCATGAAGTCCGAGCCGCTGACCGACAGGAACGGGACCCCGGCTTCGCCGGCGACGGCGCGAGCGAGCAGCGTCTTGCCGGTGCCGGGGGGACCGACGAGCAGGACGCCCTTCGGGATGCGCGCACCGATCTCGCGGAAGCGGCCCGGGGACTTGAGGAAGTCGACGACCTCGCTGATCTCCTGTTTGACGCCCGAGTAGCCCGCGACGTCGTTGAACGTCGTGCGCGGCCGCTCGGTCGAGTACACCTTGGCCCGCGAGCGGCCGATCGACATGATCCCCGACATCTGTCCCTGTGCCCGGCGGTTGAGCCAGACCATGAACCCGATGAACAGCGCGACGGGCAGCAGGTAGACGAGCAGCGTCGGCAGGATGCTCGACGTCGGGGTCGAGAAGCTGACCTTGGCGCCGGAGGCCTCGAGAGCGGAGATCTCCGAGCTCGGCAGCGACGCCGGCCCGGTGGTCTGGAAGCTCTGGCTGTCCTGGTCGAGCTTGTAGGTGATCGTGCCGGTGGCGTTGTCGACCGTCGCCGACGCGACCTGCTTGTCGTGCAGGTGGGTCACGAAGCTGCTGTAGGACTCGCTCTGGACGGAGGTGTGCGAGACGAAGGAGGAGCCGAGGACGACGAGGACGAGGACGACGACGAGCGCGGCGAGCACCCAGCGCCATGTCGCGTCGCCGCCGGTCGGCATCGCCCCACCCGGGCGCCCCGGGCCGCTCGAACCAGGTCGGAGATCCTGCGGTTGGCGACTCATTGCACACATCGTAGGCGTCGCGCGGCGCGCTCCGGTCGGCAGCGGCCGCCGGGGCCCGGCCCGGACGGGGCCGAGTTGACCTGCCGCCCGCTGGCGAGCACGCTCGCGACCGTGGAGATCCCCCCGCGGCGGCGCGGTCTGTGGCGCGCGCAGGGTCCCGGGCAGGCGCGCCGCCGCCTCGTCCCGAACGCGTTCGGCGTCCCGGACGCGCTCGTCGGCCTCGCTGCCGGCTTCGTCCTCGCGAGTGTCCTCGTGAGCGCGGTCGCGGCCCTGAGCGGCCATCCGGGCCGCACGAGCGGCGTCGGGAGCGACGTCGCGAGCCTCCTCGGCCTCTGGACGGGACTGGTCGGAGCCGCTGTCGTGGCGAGCCGCCGGGCCGCGCGGCCCGGCGGGGAGGCACCGCGCGCTCCTCGCCCTCGTCGGGCGGGTGCGGGGGCCGGCGAGCGGGCCGCCACCCGGACCGGAGCGCGCGCAGCGGTGGCGCTGCTGCGTGACGACTACGGCTGGACGGTCCGGCTCTGGCCGGACGTCCCTGTCGGCATCGCCGTCGGCCTCGTGTCGCAGTACGCGCTCGTGCCGCTCTTCGAGCTTCCCCTGCTCCCGTTCGTCCCGCACCTGTTCACGCGCCTCGGTGCCCCGGCGGTCTCCCTCACGAGCGGCGCGCACGGAGCCGGGCTCGTCCTGCTCGGCGTCCTCGTCTGCCTGGGGAGCCCCGTCGTCGAGGAGCTCTACTTCCGCGGCCTGCTCCTGCGGGGCCTCGCCGGGCGGCTCGCGGGGCTCGGTGGCCGGCTCGGACCGGTCCTGTCGGTCGTCGTGGTCGGCATCGTCTTCGGCCTCGTCCACTTCGAGGCGCTGCAGCTGCTCGCGCTCGTCGGTTTCGGCGTCGTGCTCGGGGCGCTCGCGTGGCGCACGGGGC
>DAHWHN010000135.1 GCA_027335685.1 Acidimicrobiaceae bacterium | reverse complement strand
GCACGAAAAGCTCCCACCCGAACCTTGACCGAACGCGTCCTGAAATCGGTCAAGGCCGAACGGAGAGGGTGACCGACCTCGAATCGGCCACTCTTGGCCTCCGGAAGGGTCCCGGACCCGGCTTACTCACGGATCCAGGTCAGACGGCCCAGGTCCACGGGAGGTACATCACCCGCCACCCCGTCTGACCTGCGCATTTGCTGTGGGCGCTGAGGGACTCGAACCCCCGACCTCAGCCGTGTGAAGGCTGCGCTCTAACCACCTGAGCCAAGCGCCCGAGCTCGCTACGGCCCGCTGGGGTCGACAACCAGCGACAACCGGTGCTCCGTCGGAAACTACCACAGCCTGCCAACCCCCCCCTTCGCCGCGGCCGCCCGGCGAGCCGGGCGAGCGGGGCGAGCGGGCTCGCCACGCCGCCGGGCTCATCTCGATGCCGCGAGCGAGGAACCCGCCTCCCGGGGGAGCAGCAACGCCTCCACGGAGGCTGCTGCGGCCACCACCGCAAGCACGGCGAAGGCGACAACGAACGGGCCGCTACCTGTCCCGGAGGATCCTGCAAGTCGCTCGAGCCACGCTCCCGCGTGGAGGACGAGGGCTCCGATCGTCACGCTGACTCCCATCGTGACCTGCTGGACAGTGCTCGACAACGTGTTCGCGTTGCTCATGGCGTCCTGTGGCACGTCGGCGAAGACGATCGTGTTGTAGGCCGTGAAGCCCGTCGAGCGGAAGACGCCGCTCGCGACGAGCACGACGACGATGAGCGCCACAGGTGTGCGCGCGGTGAACGCGGCACAGGCCGCGAGCGTCACCCCGGCTGCGGCAGCCGAGGTCCCGAGCACCGCGCGAAAGCCGAAGCGCCGCAGGAGCGGCGTCGTGAACGGCTTGATCCCGATGTTGCCGACGAACAGCGAGACGACGAGCAGACCGGACCTGATGGGGCTCCACCCGAAACCGTCCTGGAACTGCAGCGGGAGGAGGAACGGCGCAGCGCCGATCGCCAGGCGGAACAGCGACCCTCCGGCACTTGCGGCCCGGAAGGTCGGGATGTGCAGGATCGCGAGGTCGAGCAGAGGGTGGGTGCGCCGGCGCAGGTGCACGACTGCGCGCCAGACGACGACAGACCCGGCGCCGATGCACGCACCGGCAAGGGCCCAGGGGACGGTGCCTCCCTCGACGAGCTCGAGGCCGTAGACGGCCAAGCCCAGCCCGAGGCCGGTCAGAACGAACCCCTGCCAGTCCAGCCCGGCGGGACGGGCAGTGCGGACGTCGGGGACGATGCGGAACGCGACGACCAGTGCGACGAGGCCGAGAGGGACGTTGACGAGGAAGATCCACCGCCACGACGCGTAGGTCACGATCGCGCCACCGAGGGCCGGCGCGACGACGGGAGCGACGAGCGCCGGCCACGTGAGGTAGGCGATCACCCGGATGATGTCGGCCTTCTCGGCACCCCGCAGGACGACGAGCCGGCCGACCGGCACCATCAGCGCGCCCCCGATCCCCTGGACAAGGCGCGTCGCGGTGAGCTCGGCGAGGCTCGTGCTCTGCGCGCAGAGCACCGACGCGAGCGTGAAGACCGCGATCGCACCGCAGAAGACGAGCCGGGCCCCGAAGCGGTCGGCGATCCAGCCACTGACCGGGATGAAGATCCCGAGAGCGAGAAGGTAGGCGGCGATGACGAGGTTGAGCTCGCCTGCCGGGACGTGGAACGACGCCGCCATCCGCGGTGCAGCGGTCGCGATGATCGTCCCGTCGAGGTTCTCCATGAAGAACGCGCCTGCGACGAGGAGCGCGAGGTTGCGCCAGGCGGGACCACCTGTGCCGGTCAGCCCTCCACACCTCCCGGCGACGTCGGGCGCGCCCCGCCACGACCCGTCGGACACGTCGCGACCGTCGCTGCAGCGCCTCGGATCTCGCTCTCTCGGCGCGGAGCCATCGCCCGAACCGCCATCGCGCGAACCGTCATCGCCCGAACCTCACCACCCGACGTGTCACCGTCCGAACCGTCATCGCCCGACGTGTCATCGCCCGACGTGTCACCGTCCGACGCGGCCGCGCTCGACGCGTCCGCGCAGGGCCTGAGCCGCACGTTCGGGATCTGTCGACGCGCAGAGCGCGGAGACGACGGCGACGCCGACGGCGCCGGCGCTGATCACCTCGTCCACCTGTGCCTCCCCGATCCCACCGATCGCGACGCACGGTAGAGGTGAGGCGGCACATATCGCCGCGAGCCCGTCGAGACCGATCGGCGGCGCGGCGTCGAGCTTGGTCGTCGTCGGGAACACCGGCCCGACACCGAGGTAGTCCACCGTCCCGATCGGCAGCTCCCCTGCGCGCTCGGCCTGCTCTCGGTTGGTGACGGACAGCCCGATCACGATGTCCGGACCGCCGACGGCACGGGCCCGCTCGACCGGAAGGTCCGACTGGCCGAGGTGAACCCCTCCGGCCCCTGCGGCGAGCGCGACGTCGAGCCGGTCGTCGACGACGAAGGTGACCGCGGAGCCGACGAGCAGCTCGCGCAGCTCGACCGCAGCGTCGTAGAGCTCGCGCGTCGTCGCACGATGGTCGCGGAGCTGGACGGTCGTGACGCCACCGGCGACGGCCGACCTCACCGTCTCGTAGACGCCCCGATCCCCGCAGCAGTCGACGTCGGTGACGAGATAGAGGCGGAGGTCGGGGACGGGCGGGCTCACAGGACCTCGTCGCAGAGCACGGCGAGCTCGTCGACGAGCCCGACGGCGAACGAGCCCGGACGAGGTGCTCGCGCAGCCGCGCGCTCGCCGGCCGCTGCGAGGACCGCCGACGCGGCGGCCGCTGCGAGCAGGACGTCGCCCTCCACCGCCACGAACGCGGCGACCAGAGCACCGAGCGCGCACCCGACCCCGGTGACTTTGGTCATGAGTGGGCTCCCGCCCGGTACCGCGACGACGCTGCTCCCGTCGGTGACGTAGTCGACGACGCCGCTCACCGCAACGACGCCGCCGACCACGCGCGCGAGCGCGCTCGCAGCATCGAGAGCCTGCTCGGACCCGGCTCGGGCGTCGACACCGCGTCCGCCGGGACCCTGCCCGGCAAGGCTCATGATCTCCGAGGCGTTGCCGCGGACGACGGCCGGACCCGACGCGAGCAGCTCGGTCGCGAAGCGGGTCCGGTGCGCGAGCGCGCCGACGGCGACGGGATCGAGGACCCAGGGATGGCGGGCCGTGGCCGCGGCGGCAGCTGCCGCCCGCATCGCGACCTCCCGCTCCATCGAGAGCGTGCCGAGGTTGACGAGCACGGCACCCGCGATCGCCGCGAACGGCCCCGCCTCCTCGACGTTCTCGACCATCGCAGGCGACGCGCCGACGGCGAGCAGCACGTTGGCCGTGAACCCGGCGACGACGATGTTCGTTAGGCAGTGCACGAGGGGCTGGCCCGTGGCAACCTCGCGCAGCACCTCCTGTGCGCGCCGGTCCGACCAGGTCATCTCGCTCGCCATCGTGACGTCCCTCCGCCTGCGCACGGGAACGGTCGCGCCGCGCCCGTCCGCGCCCCCACATGCGCCGCGCGCCCCCACATGCGCCGCGCTCCTCCACCACGCACCGGCGCCGGGACTCGGTCCGACCCCTGAGCTGCCGCGCGCACGACGGCCGTCGTGCACGCCCGGCGAGCCTAGCGGCCAGGCGCGCGAGGGCCCTCTCACAGACAGCGCCGCTGCGGCTGGCGTGGGAGACTCCGCCGATGCCGCGACGCGCGCTCGCCGCCCGGGCACCTGCCGTCGCGGCCCCCGCCCGCGCCATGCTCGCCGGCCTGCTGCTCGCCGGCCTGCTGCACGGCGTGCCCGCGGGCGGCCGGCCTCGACCGGCGACTGTCCCACACGCCAGCCCGTCCGCCGGTACCGTCCGGAACACGCTTCCCGCCTGCGTCGCGCCCGCTCGCGCCGCGTCGCTGCGCTACCCGCTCGCGGTTCGCGTCACCGTCGTCCACGTCGGGCACGGCGCGGTCGTCGTCGCAGACGTCTGCCTCGACGGTGCCGGGCCGTTCCCCTTCCTCGTCGACTCGGGCTCGTCGATCTCCGTCGTCGGGACCGGGCTCGTCGACCGCTTCCACCTTGGTGCTGCCGGAGCCCCGCGCCGAGCCGCCGGGTTCGCGTGCAGCGCCCGAGTCGTACCCGTCCGGGTCGCGGACTGGTCGCTCGGTGGCGTCGCCCTCGCTCCCCAGGTCGTCGTCGCCCACTCGCTCCCGGCGCTCGGGGTGCACGAGCCCCTCGACGGGATCGTCGGCTCGGACGTGCTCAGCCGGTTCGCCGCCGTGCGCGTCGACTACGTGACCTCGACGCTGACCCTCGCGTCGCACGAGGGCGCGCCCTTGCGACCCGGCCTCGTCGTCGGGCCGGCCGCCGGACCGGACCTCGCGCTCGCGAGCCGCAGGGTCCGCGCCGACGTCGGCATCGACGTCGAGTCGCACGGCGGGGAGGTCGCCGCGTTCGCGCCCGTCCGCCTCGGCAGCCGGCCCGGTCTGCCTTTCCTCGTCGACACCGGAGCAGCGACGACAGCGGTCGCCGCGCGGCTCGTCGGCGCCGACCACCTCACACGGGCGCGTGGCGTCGAGCGCGTGGCGGGCTTCGGCTGCTCGGCGACGCTGCACGAGGCGCTGTCAGGTCCCTGGTCCCTCGGCACCGCACCGCTCACGCCCGAGCACGTGGCGATCCTGCCGGCCGGAGGCATCGCCGTGGACGGCCTCCTCGGATCCGACGTCTTCTTGCAGACCGGCAGCGTCGTGGTCGACTACCGGGCAGCACGGCTCGTCCTCGAGAGCGGATGAGGCGCGCGGACCGCTCGCTCGCGCCAGCATCCTCCGCCCGGGTAGCCTTGCCGACCGTGGCGACGAGCGACGTGCAGCCGGACGCGGGCGAGCTGCCTGCCGACCGGGACGGCGAGGCGCCGCCCTCCCCCGCCGACCATCCCGAGCCGAAGAGCCTGCGAGAGATCGCCGCGGACCTCTGGCGGCCGCGCTCGGCGGCGGGGCGCTCGGCGGCGGGCTCCGAGCCGCACGCGCGGACAACGAAAGAGCTCGTCAACGGGCTCGAACGCAACGAGCTCGCGATCGGCGCGGCCCTCATGGTCGCCCAGCTCGCGATCACGATCGTCGACTACGCCGTCTGGCACCACTCCCACGACCTCAAGTACCGCCAGATCGCTCCCGACGCCCTCGTCGCGGGCCTCGTCGGCACGGCGATCATGGCCCTCGGGGTCGGCCTGCGGCGGCGCGCGCTGCTCGGCTTCGCAGCCTTCATCGTCGGCATGGAGTCGATCTCCTTCGGCGACGTGCTCGGCCTCGTCTACCTCGTCTTCGGCGGCTGGCTGATCATGCGGGTCATGCGCCTGCAGCGCCAGGCCAAGGCAAAGGCTGCGGCGGTCCCCGCCGCCGGCTCACGCCGGTCGACACCCTCGACCCGGTCCGGTCGCGCCGCGCCGAGCGGGCCGAAGCCCTCGAAGCGCTACACGCCACCCCAGCGCACGGCGTCCGGGAGGAGACGGTGACGCCACGCCCGACGTCCCAAGCCGGGCTCGGCACCGGCGGCGCAGGCGGCACCGGCTGGGAGCACGGAGCCGGCAGCACAGGCAGCGGGATCTGCGCCAACGGCACGGGCTGTCGAGCTGGCACGTCCGGCCGGCCGGCCGGGCACGCGTGGTGAGGCGGTCGGCAGACCGGGCGCCGAGATGATCGCAGACGCACTCGACGGCAAGCGCATCGCCGTCACGGGGGCGACGGGGTTCCTCGGCACCGCGCTGGTCGAGCGCCTGCTTCGCAGCGTGCCCGGCTGCGAGGTCGTCCTCCTCGTCCGGCCCGGGCGGCGTCTCGCCGCGTCCGAGCGGACCGCTCGCGAGATCCTCCGCAACGACTGCTTCGACCGGCTGCGGGGCGAGCTCGGCGACGACTTCGACGGCGAGGTCAGCCGGCGCGTCCACACGATCGCCGGTGACGTCGGCACCGACGGCCTCGGCCTCGACGACGCGTCGCGCGCCCTGCTCGCCTCGTGCGACGTCGTCGTCCACTCGGCGGCGACGGTCAGCTTCGACGCCCCGCTCGACGGTGCGGTCGAGGTGAACCTGCTCGGCCCGAGCCGGGTCGCCACGACTGCGCTCGAGGCCGCACACACCTACCGCGCCGCGGGGCTCCCCCTGCCCCACCTCGTCGCCGTGTCGACGGCCTACGTCAACAGCGGCCACCACGGCGACGCGGACGAGGAGCTCGTCACCGAGAGCCGCTACCTCGAGCTGCCCGACTGGCGGGCCGAGGTCGCCGCCGCGCGCCGGGCCCGGTCCGATGCCGACGCCGAGAGCCGCTCGCCGACGCGCCTCGCCGAGCTGCGCAGGAAGGCCCGCCGCGAGCTCGGTGCAGCGGGAACGGCACTGCTCGCCGAGCGGACCGAGAAGCTGCGCGACGCCTGGGTCGAGGACACCCTCGTCGAGCTGGGCCGCGCGCGCGCCCAGGCGCTCGGGTGGCCCGACGCGTACGCCTACACGAAGTCCCTCGGCGAGATGGCCCTCGGCGACAGCCGCGGCGAGCTCCCCGTGTCGATCGTCCGGCCCTCGATCGTCGAGTCGGCCCTCCACGAGCCCCGCCCGGGCTGGATCCGGGGATTCCGGATGGCGGAGCCCGTCATCATCTCCTACGCGCGGGGCCTGCTGCGCCAGTTCCCTGGCGTCCCCGAGGGCGTCGTCGACGTCATCCCCGTCGACCTCGTCGTCGCCGCGATCATCGCGGTGGCGGCGCACGGCCCGGTGGCCGGCGACCCCGCGGTCTACCAGGTGGCGTCGGGCGTACGGAACCCCTTCCGCTACGGCACCCTCGTCGACCTCTGCGAGCAGTGGTTCACCAAGCGACCGCTCTACGACGCGAAGGGCCAGCCGATCGTGGTCCCGACCTGGTCCTTCCCCGGCCGCGGCAAGGTCCAGGGAGACCTGCGCCGTGCGGCGAAGGGACTCCAGGCCGTCGAGCGCATCGCCGGCATGCTGCCGGTGCGCGGCGCGCTCGCGGAGAAGGTCAGCGCTGTCGAGGAGCGACGCGAGCTGGCCGAGCGGGCCCTCGGCTACGTCGAGCTCTACGGTGCCTACACCGAGACCGAGGCGCGCTTTCGCGTCGACCGGACGCTCGCCCTCTACGACACGCTCGACGAGGCGGACCGCAAGGCCTTCTGCTTCGACCCGGCGGTCGTCGACTGGGAGCACTACGTCACGAAGGTCCACCTCCCGTCCGTCGTCGAGCATGCTCGGGTGCGGACCTCCCCGGGCCGCCGGGTCTCGGCCAGCCGGCAGGACCGGGCCCGGACCGCGATCTTGTCGCCCGAGCCGCGGTGCGCGGTGTTCGACCTCGAGCAGACGCTCGTCAACTCGAACGTCGTCGAGTCCTACGCCTGGCTCGCGACCCGCCACCTCGCCCCGCTCGCACGCGCGCGCCTGTCGGTCCAGCTCATCGCGGAGGGGCCGCGCCTGCTCGCGCTCGACCGGCGGGACCGGGGCGACTTCCTCCGCTCCTTCTACCGCCGCTACGAGGGCGCCCCGGCAGCACGGATCCGGGACGACGCGTGGGAGCTCTTCGGCGACTTGATCCTCACCCGGTCGTTCCCCGACGGGCTGCAGCGCGTCCGCGACCACCGCGCCCTCGGGCACAAGACGCTGCTCATCACCGGGGCTCTCGACTTCGTCGTCGCGCCGCTCGCGCCGCTGTTCGACGAGATCGTCTGCGCCCGCCTCGGCGAGCGCGACGGCCGCTTCACCGGCGAGATGGTCGCGACACCGCCGACGGGCGAGGCCCGGGCTCTGCTGATGGAGCGGTGGGCCGCGTCGTTCGGCTTGACGAAGGAGTCGACCGTCGCGTACGCGGACTCGACGAGCGACCTGCCGATGCTCGAGGCGGCCGGCCACCCGGTCGCGGTCAACCCCGAGCCGAAGCTCGCAGCCGTCGCCCGCAAGCGCGGCTGGCCGGTCGAGCTCTGGGAGCAGACCCGCGGCGGGCCCCGGCGACCCCTCGCCGTCTCGACCCGGCGGGTCGGGCCGCGCACGCTCGGTTACCGCTCGCCCGCTCCGGTCGAGACGGTCCGGCCGGAGGAAGCGCCATGAGGGAGGTCCTCGTCGAGCGGAGCCTTCCCCGCTTCGCGGCCGCGCGCGCCGCCGCTGCGCTGGCCGGCGCCGCGGGCGGCGTCGCCGTCGCGCCGCTGCGCCTGGCCGAGCGCGAGCAGCGGCCGCTGCCCGGCCCCGACTGGCACCACGTCACCCCGCTGCTGTCGGGGATCTGCGGCTCGGACCTCTCGACCGTCGACGGCGCGAGCTCGCGCTATTTCGAGCCGATCGTCTCCTTCCCGTTCGTCCTCGGCCACGAGATCGTCGGCATGGTCGACGACGGCCCCCTCGCCGGATCCCGTGTCGTCGTCGAGCCGGTCCTCGGCTGCCTGGCCAGGGGGATCGTGCCGCCGTGCCCGGCGTGCGCCGCCGGCCGCAAGGGCGCCTGTGAGCGCATCGGCTTCGGCCACCTCGCGCCGGGCCTGCAGACCGGGTACTGCGCGGACACCGGAGGCGGCTGGTCCGACGGCCTCGTCGCGCACGCCTCGCAGCTCCACCGCGTCCCCGACGAGCTCGCCGACGACGCCGCGGTGATGGTCGAGCCGACCGCGTGCGCCGTCCACGCGGCCCTGCTCGGCGCGGTCCAGCCCGGCGAGCGCGCCGTGGTGCTCGGCAGCGGCACGCTCGGACTGACGACGCTCGCCGCGCTCCGCCACCACGCGCACCCCGGCGCGCTCCTCGTGGTCGCGAAGCACCCCGTCCAGCGCGAGATGGCTGCAGCGCTCGGCGCCGACCAGGTCGTCCGGCCCGACGAGCTCGAGCGCGCCGTGCGCCGGCTCACCACCTCCCTCGCCCTCGCGCGGGGACGGTCGACGTCGCGGCTCACCGGGGGGGCCGACGTCGTCTTCGACTGCGTCGGCTCGTCCTCCTCCCTCGCCTCCTCGCTCGCCGTCGTCCGGCCCGGGGGGCGGGTCGTCCTCGTCGGGATGCCCGGGACGCTGCATGTCGACCTCGCGCCGCTCTGGCAGAGAGAGATCGCCCTCCTCGGCGCCTACGCCTACGGTGCAGAGCAGACGCCCGACGGGGTGCGCTCGACCTTCGACCTCGCTTTCGAGCTCGTCGCAGCCGCCGGCCTCGAGCGGCTCGTGTCGGCCCGCTACCCTCTCGAGCGCTACCAGGAGGCCGTCCGCCACGCCGGCAACGCCGGGCGGCGCGGCGCCGTGAAGGTCGTGTTCGAGATCGGACGGGCGACGTCGCCCGCCTGGCGAGGGCGCGGCCCGGCACCTGCGAGCCCGGCGCCTGCGAACCCGGCGCCTGCAAGCCCCGTGCCTGCAAACCCGGCGCCTACAAGCCCCGTGCCTGCAAACCCGGTGGCTGCCAACCCGACGCCCGAGAGCTTGGAGACGAACGCGTGAGCCCGAGACCTGGTTTCGTCCTCGAGGTCGATCGGTCGACGCCGCCGACGCTGTTCTGGCACGGGGAGGGATGGCGGCTCGAGCGCCTCCCGGTCGGCAGCCGCGTCGTCTACCCGCCCGAGCCGTTCCCCGCGCTCGCGGAGCCCGACGCGGCGATCCGGCACGCCCTCGAGCACCCCGTCGGGGACTCGTCGCCCCTCTCGTCGCTGCTCCGCCCCGGCGCGAAGGTGACGATCGCGTTCGACGACGTCTCGCTGCCACTGCCGCCGATGCGCGGCCCCGACGTGCGCCAGCGGGTCGTCGAGGCCGTCCTCGACACCGCGGCCGCTGCGGGCGTCGACGACGTGGTGCTCGTCGCCGCGCTCGCGCTCCACAGGCGGATGACCGACGACGAGCTGCGGCACGCTCTCGGCTCGCGGGTGTTCGACGCGTTCGCCCCCCACGGCCTGCTCCTCCAGCACGACGCGGAGGACCCCGACGGCGTCGTCCACCTCGGCTGCACGGACCAGGGGGAGGACGTCGAGATCAACCGGCGCGCGGCCGAGAGCGACCTCCTCGTCTACGTCAACATCAACCTCGTGGCGATGGACGGCGGCCACAAGTCCGTCGCGACGGGGCTCGCGAGCTACAAGTCCATCCGCCACCACCACAACGTCCGCACGATGCAGCAGAGCCGGTCGTTCATGGACCGCCACCACAGCGAGCTCCACAGCTCCAACTGGCGGATGGGCCGCCTGATCGCCAAGGCCGGCGTCAAGATCTTCCAGATCGAGACGACGCTCAACCTCGACACCTTCCCGTCCCAGTTCTCCTTCCTGCAAAAGCGCGAGTGGGAGTGGTCGCTGCGCGACCGCGCGACGTTCCACGCCACCAGCACGGCGCTCGAGCACACGCCGGCCGCGATGAAGCGCCAGATCTTCCAGTCGATCCGCTCGCCGCACGCGCTCACCTCGGTGCACGCGGGCGAGGTGGAGGCGGTCCACGACCTCACGCTCGCGGACGTCCACCGTCAGCAGCTCGTGCACGTCGAGGGCCAGGCCGACGTCCTCACGATGGGCCTGCCCTACATCTGCCCCTACAACGTCAACTCGATCATGAACCCGATCCTCGTCGCGTGCCTCGGGCTCGGCTACTTCTTCAACCTCTACCGGGGCAAGCCCCTCGTGCGCGAGGGCGGGGTGTGCATCATGTCCCACCCGACGCCCTGGGCGTTCAACCCCGTCCACCACCCGAGCTACATCGACTTCTTCGAGCAGGTGCTCGCGGAGACGGTCGACCCGCTCGAGATCGAGGCGAAGTACGAGGAGTCGTTCGCCACCGACCCGTGGTACGTCCACCTCTACCGCACCTCGAACGCCTACCACGGCGTCCACCCGTTCTACATGTGGTACTGGTGCGCGCATGCGCTCCAGCACCTCGGCCAGGTGATCGTCGTCGGCGGCGACCGCGCGGCGGTCCGCCGCCTCGGCTTCAAGCCCGCGTCGAGCCTCGCCGACGCGCTCGAGATGGCCGAGGACGTCGTCGGGCGCGATCCGAGCATCACCCACCTGCACAACCCGCCGCTCTTCCTCGCCGACGTCACGTGAGCCCGGACTCCCGCGCACCGGTCACCCGGGGCGGCCCGTCGCCGCTCGCCCGGCTGCCCCGCTCGCTCGCTCGCGCGCTCGCACCGCCGACCTGGCCGGGCACGGTCGAGCGGCCGCTGCCGCGCCGCAACGTCGGGACCGAGTACGACACGTCCTGGTCGCGCACGCCCGCAGCCCGGTTCGCGCGCGCCCTCGTCACGGACAACCTCACCCGCCCCTTCGTCCGCCTCGTCGCCGACCCGACCGTGATCGGGGCCGAGCACCTCGACCCGCTCAGGGGGCCGGTCATCTTCGCGGCGAACCACTCGAGCCACCTCGACACCGCGATCGTGCTGAGCGCGCTGCCTCCCCGCTACCGCCACCGCTGCGTCGTCGCGGCGGCCGCCGACTACTTCTTCGACCGCCGCTGGAAGGCCGACCTGTGGTCGCTCACCCTCGGCACGATCCCCATGGAGCGCGCCCGTGTCAACCGACGCAGCGTCGACCTCGCGGCCGAGCTCCTCGAGAGCGGCTGGAGCGTCGTCATCTTCCCCGAGGGGGGCCGCACGCCCGACGGTTGGGGCCAGGAGTTCCGCGGCTGGACCGCGTACCTCGCGAAGCGCTGCGGCGTGCCGGTCGTGCCGGTCCACCTCCACGGCGTCCGGCCGATCTTCCCCAAGGGCGGCAACAGGCTGCACCCTGGCGACGTCGAAGTGCGCTTCGGGGCACCCCTGCGGCCTCTCGACGCCGGCGCGCCGGCGGGACCGCGAGCCGGGCGGCACCGCGAGGAGGACGCGCGCCGCTTCGGCGCGCGCGTCGAGCAGAGCGTCGCCGCGCTCGCGGACGAGGCGGAGACGGACTGGTGGTCGGCGCGCCGGCGTGCAGCGCGGGGTGAGACACCCGACTTGCGAGGCCCCGACGCCGCACCCTGGCGCCGGGCGTGGTCACTCCCCGAGAGCCGGCGCTCGACCGGCAATGGTCGCCGGCGCACCCCCTCCGCGCCCTGGTGACACTGCACTTCCGCTCCCTGGTGACGCTGCGCCCGCCAAGCGCACGAACGACGACAGCGACCGGCGCGGCATATGTCCAACCTCGGACGCGAAGAACGGGCCGGAGGGGGGATCCGGCCCGCTCTTACTAGACTCACCAGGAATCGGAGGGGGGGGCCGATGTGTTCCTGAGGTCTGCCACCAGTATGCGTTCGGGCGGGCCATCGGTCAAACAGCTTCGGTAGATATCTGGTATCGTTTGTAGCGATGGATCTCCGACAGCTCAATGCTCTCGTCGCCATCGCGGAGCACGGATCGTTCTCTGCCGCCGCCGACGCGCTCGCGACGGTCCAGTCGAACGTCTCGACCCATGTGAAGAAGCTCGAGCGGGAGCTCGGCACGGTCCTCGTCGACCGGGCGACAGGCGAGCTCACCGAGGCGGGGGAGCTCGTCGTCAACCGTGCACGCCGGGTCATCGGCGAGCTCGACGCGATGACCTCGGACGTCACCGCGCTCAGTCACGAGGTGGTGGGGACGGTCCGCCTCGGCGCTATCGGAACGGCGGCGCGCTGGATCGTGCCGCTGCTGCTCGACGAGGTCCCCGGCCGACACCCGATGCTCCATCTCGTCTTCGTCGAGGCCACCGGCCTCGGCCTCGACGCCCAGCTCGCGCTCGGCCAGGTCGACGTCGCGGTCATCGCGCTTCCCGCGTCTGGGAGCGAGGTCCGGACGATCCCGCTGTTCCGCGAAGATCTCGGCCTCGTCGTGCCCCGCGGCCGCCCGCTCGACACCGGCGAGCCGGTCGACCCG
>DAHWHN010000133.1 GCA_027335685.1 Acidimicrobiaceae bacterium | reverse complement strand
CCGGGGAGCGAACCTCGCGCTCCGCCCCGAGCACCTGCCCGACGAGCTGTTCGTCGCCGGGGCGCACCTCCACCTGTCCGGCTACGCGCTGCTCGACGCGGAGACGAGGCCTGTCGGTCTGGCCGCGCTCGCCCTCGCAGCGGCGCGCGGGATGACCCGATCCGTCGACGCGTGCTCGGCCGGGCCGCTCGAGCGGTGCGGCGCCGCGACCTTCCTCGGTTGGGTCGACGGCGTCGACCTCGTGCTCGCCAACGAGGAGGAAGCGGCGGTGCTCGCGCCGGCCGGCGCGCCGGCCGGGCCCGAGGGCGTCGCGCGCGCCCTCGCCCGCCACGCCGAGGCGGTCGTGCTCACCCTCGGCGCGGCGGGAGCGCTCTACCTCGGCGCCGACGGGCGGATCGTGACCGCGCCCGGGCGCGACGTGGACGTGGTCGACACGACGGGTGCCGGCGACGCGTTCACCGGCGCCTTCCTCGCCGCCTGGCTCACCGGCGCGCCGCCCGGCACGGCGCTCGACGCCGGCGTCGAGACGGCCGCGGGTGTCGTCTCGAGCCTCGGTGCTCGCGCCTGGCGCTGAGAGGGGCTACTCGCGCCGGTACGGCGCACCGTCGGCAGCCGGGGGCCGGACGCGGCCGACGAGGCCGGAGACCACCGCGATCGTGATCACGTACGGCGCCATCGCGAGGAACGGCGAAGGGATCCCGACGTTCAGCACGGCGAGGAAGCTCTGGAGCGAGACGGAGAAGCCGAAGAGCAGGGACGCCCCGAGCGCCCCGAACGGCCGCCAGCGCCCGAAGATCATCGCGGCGAGAGCCACGTAGCCGAGACCGGCGGTCATCTCGGAGGAGAACTCGCCGACCGAGCCGATCGTGAAGGACGCGCCGCCGATGCCGGCGATGACGCCACCGAGGATGACGTTGCGGTAGCGGACCGACAGCACGTGGATGCCGACCGTCTCGGCGGCTCGCGGGTGCTCGCCGACGGCGCGTACGCGCAGTCCCCACCTCGTGCGGAACAGGCCGACGTGCACGACGACGAGCAGGATCGCGGCGAGGTACACGAAGATGTTCTCGTCGAACAGCACCGGTCCGAGGATCGGGATCTTGTCGAACAGGGGGATCGCTATGGGCGCGAAGGTCTGGGGGCTGTTGAGCGTCGTCTGGTCCGGGGTGAGCACCTGCTCGGTGAGGAAGTTCGTGAGGCCCGTGCAGAAGGCGACGATGACGACCCCGACGATGATCTGGTCGACGGCATAGCGCAGCGCGAGGAAGGCGAGGAGCCAGCCGAAGAGCCCTCCGGCCACGGCGCCCGCCAGCATCCCGAGCCAGAGGTCCCCGGAGACGCTCCCGATCATCGCGCCGAGGAACGCCCCGGCGAGGAACTGGCCCTCGATCGCGATGTTGATGACGCCCGAGCGCTCGCACATGACGCCCGACAGAGCGCCGAAGACGAGCGGCGTCGTCGAGATGAGGGTCGTGACGAGCATCTCGACGAAGTTGAGCTGCGCGCCACGCGCCGCCCAGACGAGGAAAGCCCAGAGGAACAGCGCGAAGCCCAAGCCGAAGAGCAGGTAGGCGCCGCGCTGCTGGCGCCGGACGACGAGGAGGACGCCGAGAGCTCCGCAGAGCACCGCCAAGACGCCGGCCGTCCAGCGCACCGACATCGTCAAGGGCGCGACGCTGATCGCCGGCGGCGCTGTGAGCAGGAAGGTCGCATGTGCCTTGGCCGGCACGCGCAGGACGAAGCCGAGGATCGCGAGGGCTGCGAGAAGGACGAGGAAGACGCCCATCCCGCGGACCCGGCCGCCGGAGACGATGCGGACCTCGGCGGCTCCGGTCGCCTCGGCCACCTCCGCGCCTGCCGTGGCGCGGACCGCTCTCACCCGCCCCACCCGCCCGTCGCGAGCTGGAGCGACGACCCTCCACCCCCGCCACGCAGGCGGAAGATCTCACGGACGAGCACCGGCGTCGCGACGAACATGACGATCAGCGCCTGGATGACCGACGCGAGGTCGAGGGGGATCCCGGTCACCGCCTGCATGTTGCGCCCCCCGACGTCGAGGGCGCCGAAGAGCAGCCCGGCGAAGAGCACCCCGACCGGGCGGTTGCGACCGAGCAGCGCGACCGTGATGGCGTCGAACCCGATGTTGCCGCCGTAGCCGCTCGAGAGGAAGAAGTCGGTGCCGGCGAGGGAGGCCGTGCCCGCAAGGCCGGCCAGCGCGCCGGAGATGACGAGCACGAGCACCGTGACCCGCCGTGCGTCGATCCCGGCCGTCTTGCCCGCCGCAGGGTTCAGCCCGATGACCCGGAAGGAGAAACCGAGGGTGCTCCGTCGGGTGAACCACGCCGCGCCGGCGACGGCCGCGAGGGCCACGAGCAGCCCGAGGTTGGCGCGCAGGCCCGAGCCGAACAGGTGCGGCAGCCGTGCGGTCGCCGGCATGGTCCGGGAGATGGCGTTCGACTGCCCGGGCTGCTGGAAGGGGCTCACCGAGAGGAGGTAGTCGAGCAGGTTGAGCATCACGTAGTTGAACATGATCGTCGTGATGACCTCGTGGGCACCCGTGCGCGCCTTCAAGAACCCGGGCACGAACCCGGCGGCCGCTCCGCCGGCCGCTCCGGCGAGGAGCACGAGCGGGACGTGGATGCCGATCGGGAGCTGCACCTCGAAGCCGACGTAGAGCGCCGCGAGAGCACCTGCGATGAGCTGGCCCTGGGCGCCGATGTTGAAGACGCCGGTCGAGAAGCCGATTGCGACGCCGAGCCCGGCGAGGACGAGCGGCGTCGCCGACACGAGCGTCTCGGACAGCGGGGTGAACAGCGCGACCCACCCGTGACCGGTCGACACGACGTGGCCGAGCGCCGAGGGCGAGAAGATCGCCCCCGAGAACATCGCCCAGTACGCGTCGCCGACCGCCGCGCCGGTGAGGCCGAGGGCCCGACCGGGATGAGACCCGATGTGACCGATCGCGTGGAGCACAGCGGGCGTGGTCGCGATGATGAGCACCGCGCCGAGCACGAGCGCGCTGACGACGGACAGGAGCGTGACCACGGCCACGTTGGCCTGGGCCAGCTTGCGCAGAGGTACCGTCCAGGCGCGCGGAGCCCGAGGGGCAGCTGCCTCCCCACCGCTCGTCACGACGACTCCCGACCAGCTCGCGCGCCGGCTGGCGCGCGACCGCCCGCCGGGACCACCGGGCCCACGTCCTCGGCACCCGCGCCCGATCCCGCCATCATCAGCCCGATCGCCTCCCTGCCGGTCTCCGGTCCGACGACGCCGACGATCCGCCCGCGGAACATCACCGCGATGCGGTCGCCGAGCGCGAGCACCTCGTCGAGCTCCGACGAGACGATGACGACGGCGACGCCCTTGTCACGCTCGGCGACGATCTGGCGGTGGACGTACTCGATCGAGCCGACGTCGAGCCCACGGGTCGGCTGCGACGCGACGAGCAGCTTGATCTCCCTCGACAGCTCCCGGGCGACGACCACCTTCTGCTGGTTGCCTCCCGAGAGCGCCGACACCGGGCTCTCGACCGAGCTCGCCCGGATGTCGAAGGCGGAGAGCTTCTCGAGGGCGTTCGCGTGGACCACGTCGAGCGCGCGCGAGCCGAGTCGGGCGAAAGGTGCACGGTTGTAGACGTCGAGGACGAGATTGTCCTCGACCGACATCGCGAGGACGAGGCCGTCGCGTTGGCGGTCCTCGGGAACGTGCGCGACACCCGCGCGCAGCATCTCCTCGGGGCTCGACCCGGTCATGTCGGTGCCGTCCAGCTCGATCGAGCCGGACACGACGGGTCGCAGCCCGGTGAGGGCCTCGACGAGCTCGGTCTGGCCGTTGCCCTGGACGCCCGCCACGGCGAGGATCTCCCCGGCGTGCACGTCGATCTCGAGGCCGTCCACGGCCACGGCACCCCGCTCGTCCGCGACGGTCAGATTGCGGAGACGCAGCACCGGGCGCCCCGGCTGCGCCGGCTCCTTGTGGACCACGAGCTCCACGGTCCGGCCCACCATCATCGACGCGAGGCCGCCCTCGTCGCTCTCGCCCGGCGTCGTCGTCCCGACCACCTTGCCGAGCCGCATGACCGTGATCCGGTCGGCAACGGCCATCACCTCTTTCAGCTTGTGGGTGATGAACAGCACGGAGCGGCCCGACGCGGCGAGGGAGCGGACGATCGCGAAGAGCGACTCGATCTCCTGCGGGGTGAGCACGGCCGTCGGCTCGTCGAGGATGAGCACCTGCGCGTCGCGGTGGAGCGCCTTCAAGATCTCGACCCGCTGCTGGACGCCCACGGGAAGGCTCTCGACCGTCGCGTCCGGGTCGACCTCCAGGCCGAACTCCTCGGACAGCCGTGCGATCTCCGAGCGCGCGCGACGGCGGTCGAGTATGCCGGTCCGGCGGGTGGGCTCGAACCCGAGCACGACGTTCTCCGCGACGGTGAAGAGGGGGACGAGCATGAAGTGCTGGTGGACCATGCCGATCCCGCGCCGGACGGCCTCTCCGGAGTCGGACGGCCGGAACACCTCCCCGTCGACGAGGACCTCGCCCTCGTCGGGGCGGAGCATCCCGAACACGACGTTCATCAACGTGCTCTTGCCGGCACCGTTCTCACCGAGCAGGCAGTGGATCTCGCCCGGCTCCACCGTGAGGCTGACGTGGTCGTTCGCGACGAGGGTGCCGAAGCGCTTCGTGATGCCGGCAAGCTCGAGCCTCATCGGGACCTCATCGTACGGGGATCGTCGGGCGGGGATCGTCGGGCGTGGATCGTCGGGCGTCCGCGGACCGCCCGCGCCCTCCTCGGCTGCCGACGCGCGCCGGCCGGGGACGACCGATCCCCCGGCGGCCGCGCCGCCGGGGGATCGCCATCGCGGGTTCCGCCCGGCTAGCTGGCCGGGTAGGAGTCCGGGTCGGTCGAGATCTTGCCGGCGATGATGCCTGCCCGCAACGACACGAGAGCGCTCTTCACGCTCGCGGGGATCTTGCTCGCGAAGTCGTGGAACGGCGAGAGCGACACCCCGTTGTTCGCGAGGTCGCCGATGTAGTTGCCGCCGTGGAACGTGCCGCGCGCCGCGGCGAGCGTCGCCGTCTCGACCGACGGCACGATCCCCTTCGTGACGCTCGTGATGAACAGCGAGCAGTACTGGGGTGCCGAGACGCAGCCGTCGGTGTCCACCCACTCCATGTAGTGGCCCGCTCCCGCCTGCTTGACCGCCGCCGCCGCTCCGAGACCGACCGAGCCGGCCACGGGGAAGATGACGTCGGCACCTTGGGCCATCAGCGTCTCCGCGTCCTGCTTGCCGAGGTTCTGGTTCGTGAAGTCGTTCGTGAACAGGCCGTTGCCCGCGAAGCTACCCGGAGCGCGCTTGGCCGCCGGGGTCCAGCCGAGGGCGACGACGTGCTTGTGGTTGACCTTGTCGTAGTAGCGCACGCCGGCGACCCAGCCGTCCATGTAGATCGTGACGGTCGGGATGTCCTGGCCCCCGAAGGTGCCGACCTTGCCCGTCGTGCTCATCGCCGCGGCGAGGTAGCCGCCGAGGAAGCCGTCCTCGTTCGTGTCGTAGTGCAGGGCGAGGACGTTCTTCAACGACGGCGAGTACGTGTAGTCGACGATCGCGAACCGCTGGTTGGGGTGCGCCTTCGCCGCGGCCTGCGTCGCGTCCGCCATGTCGAACCCGACCGTGATGATGATCCCGCACTTCTCGTTGATGAAGTCCGCGATGTTGGGCTGGTAGTCGCTCGTCGAGGTCGACGAGAGGAACCGGTAGCTGATCGCGGGGTCCGCAGCCGCTGCCGCCTTCAGGCCCGCGTAGGCGGACGCGTTGAACGAGCGGTCGTTGATGCCGCCGGTGTCGGTCACCTCGCAGGCGAGGAACTTCTTCGCGTGGTCGACACGGGCGGACGCGACGCGCGCACGCGGTGTCGAACTGGTGCTCGCCGACGCGACGCCCACGGCGAACGAGGTCGCGCCGAGCGTCGCCGCGGCGAGCACCGCGGCTGCCTTCGCCCGAACCCGGACGTGCTTGGCTCGGCGGACGAGCCCGGTCTGCGACAGATCGTTCATGGCCTTGGCATTCCCTTCGACGGTAGGTGACCCGCGCGCCCGTCTTGGTCGACCACCCCCGAGGCGCCGGGCGGAAACGTAATCTTCTGGTCGGCGCCCGGCACGATCAAGAGACATCCTGTCGTGCATTTCGCCATCCGCCGTACACTGTGCTGCCGCTAGCCGACAGCACGTCATCCCTGTTGCCGTGGCGCATCGTGCCGCTGCCGGCGCTGGCGCCGGCGGGACCGCTCGTTGCGATCACGTGTTGACGACGTTACGCCTCGCGCGCGACGCCGTAAAGGATCGTGCCGAGAGCTCCCCCTGCCGACCGGGCGCGCGGCGAGCCGACGACCGCGGGCTGGTCGACTCCCGGCTTGGCGGCCATTAGCCTCCGCGCATGACCAACACCGTCCCCACCGCGCAGCCCGGGCAGTCCGGTGACGACCGGGAGTTCCGCCTGCCCCGCGCCGTCGCGCCCCGCCGCTACGACCTGCGGCTCGCCCCCGACCTCGACCAGGCCGTGTTCGACGGCGAGGTCCGCATGGAGATCGAGGTGCTCGACGCCGTC
>DAHWHN010000088.1 GCA_027335685.1 Acidimicrobiaceae bacterium | reverse complement strand
CCACGAGGATCTCCACCTCGAGCGGCTTCATCTCGTGGGTGAAGACCTGCCCGAGGTACTGCGCGTAGACGTTCGCGAGCGAGCGGGCGTCGACGTCCTCCCGGGAGTACGCGTAGCCCTTCGTGTCGGCGTGGCGGATCCCGGCGACGCGCAGCTGGTCGAACTCGTTGTACTTCCCGACACCGGCGAAGGCCACCCGGTCGTAGATCTCGCTGATCTTGTGCAGCGTCCGGGACGGGTTCTCCGCCACGACGAGGATCCCGCTGTCGTAGGTCACCGCGACGAGCGAGCGGCCGCGCGCGATCCCCTTTTGCGCGTACTCCGCGCGGTCCTTCATGACCTGCTCGGGTGCGACGTAGTACGGCATCGTCATGACAGGTCACCTTCCCCGGCGTCGCGGACCGCCCCGCCCCGACGCATCGAGCCCGCCCGGCGCTGCGCCACCGCCGCGAAGCGCTCGGCGACCTCGGCCTCCTCGAGGCGGGCAAAGCCGCCGGCGTCGACCGTCGCGACGATCGGGTAGATGCCGCGCAGCGGGTCGGGCCCGCCCGTCGCGGCGTCCTCGTCCGCGGCCTCGAACAGCGCCGCGCACGCGAGCTCGACTGCCTCGTCCCGGCTCATCTCGTCACGAAAGCCGAGCTTGACCGTCGTCTTCGCGTCCCGTCCCCCCGATCCCGTGGCGTGGAAGTCCGTCTCTTCGTAGCGGCCGCCGGTGACGTCGTAGGTGAAGATGCGCCCGCAGCCCCGGGCGACGTCCCAGCCGGCGAAGAGCGGCACGACAGCGAGGCCTTGCATCGCCATCGGCAGGTGGCCTCGGACCATCTGCGCGAGCTGGTTCGCCTTGCCCTCGAGGCTGAGCGCCGTGCCCTCGACCTTCTCGTAGTGCTCGAGCTGGGTCTGGAACAGCCGCACCATCTCGATCGCCGGCCCTGCGGCCCCCGCGATCGCGACGGCCGAGTAGCGGTCCGCGGCGAACACCTTCTCGATGCTGCGGTGCGCGATGCTCACGCCCTCGGTCGCGCGCCGGTCGCCGGCCATGACGACGCCTGCGCCGAAGCGCAGCGCCACGATCGTCGTCGCGTGGCGGACCTCGAGGTACGCGAGCGCCGACGCGAGGGGGGCGACCGCCGGCTGGACGCGCTGGAGGAGCCCGGCGAAGCTCGGGCCCGGGTCGTCGCCGGGTGGGAAGATGTAGAGGCTCATCGGTCACGCACCCTAGTGGTCCGGCGGGGCCGTGCCGGGCGACGCGAGCTACTCGCCGCCTTTTTGGACGTAGTTGCGGACGAACTCCTCGGCGTTCTCCTCGAGGACCTCGTCGATCTCGTCGAGCATGTCGTCGATCTCGGCCTTCAGCTTCTCGCCGCGCGCGGCCGTGGCCGGCGCGTCCTCGACGACCTCGGGCTCCTCCTTCTGGGGGGTCGTCCGCTTCTTGAGCTCTCGCTCCACCATCGCTACCAGCCTCCTAGGCGCCGAGACGCCGAAGCAGCTCGGCGGCACTTCCACATCCGTCGAAGAGCGTATCGACGTGCGACGCGCTCCCCCGCGACGGCTCCATCATCGGGACGCGCCGCAACGCGTCCTCGCCGACATCGAACACGATCGAGTCCCAGTTCGCCGACACGATCGCCGACGGGAACCGCTTCAGGCACTCGCCACGGAAGTACGCCCGGGTGTCGCGCGGCGCGTTCGTCGTCGCCTGCTCGACCGCGCCCGCCTCGACGAGGGTGTCCATGTCGAGCCGGGCGAACAGCGAGCGGGCGGGGCGCATGTCGTGGTACTGCAGGTCGAGCACCGCGACCCGGTGGTCGTCGAGGCCGCAGTCGTGGCGGGCGCAGTACGCGTCGACGAGCTCGCGCTTTGCCACCCAGTCGAGCTGGTGGCGCAGCGACGCCGGGTCGGACTCGAGGCCGGCGAGCACGGCCTCCCACCGCTCGAGCACCTGGCGGCCGACGGCCTCGGGACCGAGCTCGGCGAGCCCGCGCTCCTCGGCGTACTTGCGCGCGACGTCGTAGAGCTCCCACTGCAGGCCGATCGCCGTGATCGTCTCGCCGGAGACCAGCTCGAGCGGCTCGGCGAGGCTCAAGTCGTGCGAGACGGCACGCATCGCCGCCACCGGGTGCGCGAGCACGAGCTCGCGACCGGTGAGCGCCCCGTCCTCGACGAGAAGCAGGACGAGAGCCGTCACGCCGACCTTCAGGAACGTGGCGACCTCGGCGAGGTTCGCGTCGCCGCAGATGACGTGGAGCCGGCGGTACTTGGTCGCGTCGCAGTGCGGCTCGTCCCGGGTGTTGACGATCGGCCGCTTCAGCGTCGTCTCGAGCCCGATCGCCTCCTCGAAGAAGTCCGCGCGCTGGGTGATCTCGAACGCGGCACGCGGGCCGCCCTCGAGCTCGCAGCCGACCTTGCCCGAGCCGGTGTAGACCTGGCGCGTGACGAGATGGGCCGTCACCTCGCGGGCGAGGCGGCCGAAGGGCACCTCCCGGTCGACGAGGTAGTTCTCGTGGGCTCCGTACGAGTTGCCCTTGCCGTCGGAGTTGTTCTTGTAGACGACGATCTCCTCGCCGGGAGCGAGCGCGCGCCGCGCGGCGGCCATCGCGCGCACGAGCACGAGCTCGCCGGCGCGGTCGTGGGTGAGCAGCTCGAGCGGCGACGCGCACTCCGGCGTCGAGTACTCGGGGTGCGCGTGGTCGACGTAGAGCCGCGCGCCGTTGGTGAGCACCGTGTTCGCGAGGTGCGTCTCGACCTCGGGGGGCATCGCGCCGTCGACGGTGAAGCCACGCGCGTCACGGCCGGGCGACTCGTCCTCGAAGTCCCAGCTCACCCGGCGCGCGACCTCGGCGGCGTACGCGTTGACGAGCACGGAGGACGCGACGGTCGGGTTGGCCTCGGGATTGCCGGCGACCTGGATGCCGTACTCGGTCTCCGCGCCGAGGATCTTCGCGATGGCCATACCGGCGACGCTAGTGGATCACCGCCCGCGAGCCGCCCCGCACGTCCCGGCGGCTGCGGCCGTCCTCACAGGTCCCTGGCTTCACAGGTACCGGCCTCACAGGTACCGGCCTCACGGGTGCTGGCCTCACAGGTACTGGCCCGTCCCGACGCGCTCGATGGCCCGACCGCTTCGCTGCTCGTCGCCGTGGTCGACGATCGTGCGGACGTAGACGATCCGCTCGCCCTTCTTGCCCGAGATCTTCGCCCAGTCGTCCGGGTTGGTCGTGTTCGGGAGGTCCTCGTTCTCCTTGTACTCCTGCTTGATCGACTCGATCATGTCGTCGAGGCGGATCCCGTGCCCCTCGCCGGCGAGGTGGCGCTTGATCGCGAGCTTCTTCGCGCGCCGCACGATGTTCTCGATCATCGCCCCGGAGGAGAAGTCCTTGAAGTACAGGATCTCCTTGTCGCCGTTCTGGTAGGTGACCTCGAGGAAGCGGTTGTCGTCGTCCACCCGGTACATCTCCGCGACGGTGCGCTCGATGATCGCCCGCACGGCCTTCTCCGGGTCCCCCCCGCCGAAGCTCGCGACGTCGCCCGCGTCGAGCGGGAGCCGGCTCGTGAGGTAGCGGGCGAAGATCTGCTGGGCCGCGACCTCGTCGGGCCGCTCGATCTTGATCTTCACGTCGAGCCGACCGGGGCGCAAGATGGCCGGGTCGATGAGGTCTTCGCGGTTCGACGCGCCGATGACGATCACGTCGCGCAGCGCCTCGACGCCGTCGATCTCGGCGAGCAGCTGCGGGACGATCGTCGACTCCATGTCCGAGCTGATGCCCGTCCCGCGGGTGCGAAATAGCGAGTCCATCTCGTCGAAGAAGACGATGACGGGCACGCCCTCCTCGGCCTTCTCGCGGGCCCGCTGGAAGACGAGGCGGATCTGGCGCTCGGTCTCGCCGACGTACTTGTTCAACAGCTCGGGGCCCTTGATGTTCAAGAAGTAGCTCCGCACGCCCTCGTTGCCCGTGAGCTCGGCGACCTTCTTCGCGAGCGAGTTCGCGACGGCCTTCGCGATGAGGGTCTTGCCGCAGCCCGGCGGGCCGTAGAGCAGGATGCCCTTCGGCGCCGGCAGCTCGTGCTCGGCGAACAGCTCGCGGTGCAGGTACGGCAGCTCGACCGCGTCGGTGATCGCCTCGATCTGGGTGTCGAGGCCGCCGATGTCGGCGTAGGTGATGTCCGGCACCTCCTCGAGCACGACCTCGTCCATCTCGGGCCGGGGCAGCTTCTCGAGCAGGAGCTGGGTGCGCGAGTCCATGAGGACGCTGTCGCCGGCGCGCAGGCGCGTGCCGAGCAGCGCATGCCCGAGCTCGGCGACGCGCAGCTCGTCGGCCCGGCCGACCACGAGCGCGCGGTGGCCGTCCTCGAGCATCTCCTGGACCGTCACGACCTCGCCCGACTGCTCGTAGTGGCGCGCGAGCACGACGTTCAAGGACTCGTTGAGCACGACCTCCTGGCCGCGGCGGAGCTCGCCGGCCGCGATCGCCGGGTGGAGCGAGACCCGCATCTTCCGCCCGGACGCGAACACGTCGACGCTGCCGTCCTCGTTGGCCTGGAGGAACGTCCCGTAGGCGCTCGGGGGCTGGGTGAGCTTGTCGACCTCCTCGCGCAGGGCCGCGATGTTCTCCTTGGCCTGCTGCAAGGTGAAGGTGAGCTTCTCGTTCTGCGACAGCGCATGGCGCAGCTGGCCCGTCACCTCGAGGAGGCGCTCTTCGAGGACGCGGACGCGCCCGGGTGCCTCCTGGAGCCTGTGGCGCAGCTCGACCACCTCGGACTCCGCCACCTCGAGCTGGGCACGCAGGCTCTCGCGCGTCTCGTCGTCCATCCCGGGACACCTCCTCACGGCGTGTCGGTCCCCCTGCCACGCGGACCCTACACCGGCGCGGGCGCCGATCCGTGCACCCTCGGGCGTGCGGTGCGCGCGTCCTGCGACCTTGACAGCGCGCGGGAGCCCGCTAAGCTACGGACTCCCAGGTGAGAGCACGGTTGCGCGCCCGCGCCCCGACCCCCTGAGGCCGAAGGAGCGCCGAGCAGCATGAAGGTCTGGATCGACCAGGATCTGTGCACCGGGGACGGTCTCTGCGAGGAGATCTGCCCGAGCGTCTTCACCCTCCTCGACGACGGGCTCGCCTACGTCAAGGACGGCGACCAGGTGATGAGCGAGCCGGGCGGGTCCCAGGGAATGGTCGTCGTCGCGAGCGACATGGAAGACGCCGTGACCGAGGCCGCCGAGGAGTGCCCCGGGGAGTGCATCTTCATCGAGCAGAGCTGAGCTCCCCGCCGGCGTCCGAGCCGTCCAGGGCCTCGACCGGCTCCGGCTCGGGCTCCTCGGCAGTGCCGGAGGCCGCGGCCGGCTCCTCGTGCCAGCGAGCGGAGATCCGGCGAGCGGTCGTGATGAACCCGGTGTGGGCGACCATCCGGTGGTCCGGTCGGACCGAGCGACCCTCGACGTGCCAGGTCCGACGCAGCACCTCGAACGTCTCCGCGAAGCCAAACCCGCCGTGCTCGAGGCGTGCGCGTAGCTCCGCCGTCTGGTTGATCGTCGGGAGGTAGGACAGCAGGATCCCGCCCGGCGCGAGCGCAGCCGCGGCGTGGGCGACGACGCGCCAGGGCTCCGGGAGGTCGAGCACGACGCGGTCGAGGTCGGTCGCGGCGATCCCCTCGTAGATGTCGCGCTCCTCGACGCGGTAGCCGGTGTCCGGTCCGAGCGCGTCGACGACGTTCGCGAGCGCGCGGGCCGCGAAGTCCGGGCGGATCTCGTAGCCGACGAGGTCGGCACCCGCGCCGATGAGCGTCATCGAGAGCGCCCCCGAGCCGACGCCCGCCTCGAGCACCCGGGCACCGGGGAAGATGTCGCCCGCCATGAGGATCGCGCCGAGGTCCTTCGGGTAGATCACCTGGGCGCCGCGCGGCATCTTCAGCACGAGGTCCGACAGGGTCGGTCGGAGCACGAGGAACCGCCGGCCGGGTCCGGTCCGGCCGTCTCGCTGGCGGGCGACGTGCTCGCTCCCGTCGTCCGCCCCGATCAGCGCGTCGTGCTCGACGACGCCTGCGTGGCTCTGGAACGTACCGCCCGCGACGAGCCGCACGAGGTAGCGGCGGTCCTTGCGGTCGACGAGCAGGACCCGCTCGCCCGCTACGAGCGGTCCGCGCGCCCTGGCCGCCCCGCGGCCTGGCGTCACGCGGCGCCGTGCGGCCCGGAGGCCCCCTGGACTGCCCGCTCGGCCCTCCTGCGGGCCCGGCGCGTCGGCGGGGCCGGGAGGTGCGTCACGACGATCGACTCGCCGAGCGCGATCTCCTCGCGCACGACCTTCGGCTGCTCCGCCGTCGTGAGGAGGCGGAAGAGCCACGCGAGCATCCCGACGACGAGCCAGAGCGAGCTCCCCTCGAGCATCCCCTGGCGCAGGCCGCGCCGCATGATCCGCCGGGAGAGCCGGTCGACGAGCTGGAGCACCGTCAGACCCTGCGGATCTCGAGCACGGTCGACCGGCGCCGCCCGCGCCGGCGGCCGAGGAGGTAGACCGACGCGACGGTGAGCACGCCGCCGACGACCGCCGCGGCGGTCGCCGTCGTGCGCGACTGCGCGACGACGGTCTGGGCCGAGCCGCCGAGGGAGCGGAGCTGCTGCTCGACGTCGGCGAGCGATATCCGCTCGCCGGGACGGCCGGGGCTCACGGTCGCGTCCTCGCGCCCGGGCCCGGCGCCGGGGCGCGGCGAGTGCCGCGCACGCCGAGCACGGCGGCACCGGCCGCCGCGGCGACGGCCGAGATGAGGAAGGGCGCGAACGACCAGCTCCCCGCGAAGGCGCTCGCCGTCTCGGTCTGCAGCGCCCGGAGCAGCGCGAGCAGGAGCACGACGGCGCCGACGCCGAGCAGCAGCGAGCCGGCGAAGCCGTAGGCGAGGGTGCGGGCGATGCCCTTCAGCGGGCCGACCGTCTCCTGGACGACGTAGCGGCGCAGCAGGGCGACCGTCTCGCCGACGGCCGCACGCGTCCCTCCCGCCGAGCCGGCCGCGGACCGCTCGCGCGGCTCCCCGTCGCCTCGACCCCGACCACCTCGCATCGCCGCTCCTCGCGCTCGTGGGCTGCGCCGCCGCCTCGCGACGCGATCGGGGCCCGTGCCCGGCGCACGGTCGTGCCCGGGCCCGCCCGCGCAGGATAGTGCGGGTGGCGCCGGCCCGTCACCACCGGCCGGGGCCTCCCGACCGGCCTGCTGCTAGCGTGCGATCGTGCCCCAGCCCCTGCTCGCCGTCGTCGTCGCCCTCGCGGTGTGCCAGATCGCGATCTTCTGCACGACGGTGTTCCTCCACCGCACGGTCGCGCACAAGGCGCTCGCGGTCTCGCCGGGCGTCCGGTTCGCCTTCCGCGTCCTCATCTGGCTGACGACCGGCATCCGGCCGCGCCAGTGGGCCGCCGTGCACCGCCGGCACCACGCGTACACCGACGTCGAGGGCGACCCGCACTCGCCGCTCCTGCTCGGCTTCTGGCGGGTCCAGCTCACCAACGCCGCCCTCTACCGCAAGGTGGCGCGCGACGGGGCGAACACCCAGCGCTACGCGAAGGACCTGCCGCCCGACCGCTGGGACACGCTGCTGTTCGACCACGCGGTGCTCGGCCTCGGGATCGGCATCGCGATCTTGTGCGTCAGCCTCGGCTGGGAGTGGGGCCTCGTCGCCTCGGCGATCCACGCGGTCACCTACCTGATGCTCAACGGCGCGATCAACGCGTTCGGCCACGTGACGGGCAGCCAGCCCTACCCCAACACCGCGCGCAACAACCAGTGGCTCGCCTGGCTCACCGCCGGCGAGGGCCTCCACAACAACCACCACGCCGCGCCGACCTCGGCCAAGCTCGCCCTCGACCCCGGCCAGAGAGATCCGGGCTGGTGGCTGATCTCCCTTCTTGCCCGCGCGAAGCGGGCGACGATCCGGCTCGAGCAGCCGCGGTTCGCGAAGGGGAACGTGCCGGCGACGAGCTCCGCACCCTAGGCTGACCTCGGCGACTCGTCGTACCGGCACGTGACCGGTCGCGACGGGACTCCTTCTGCCGGGTGCGCCGCGCGCTGCGGGGCGCTCCGGCCGGTACGCAGTCCGGGCCGATCCGTCTCCCGGGCACGACGAGAGGAGCGAGAAGTGACGAAGGTGCACGAGCTGTACGACGTCGGCGGCCAGAGCCCGTGGGTCGACGACCTGAAGCGCTCCTACCTCGCTCCCGGCGGGCTCGACGCGTTGCTCGAGCTCGGGGTCCGCGGCCTCACCTCGAACCCGACCATCATGGCCAAGTCGATCGAAGCCGGGTCGGACTACGACGAGCAGTTCGCGGACCTCGTCGCGGCGAAGAGCTCCGTCGACGACAGCTACTGGGAGCTCGTCCTGCACGACGCGAAGGGCGCGCTCGCGCTGTTCCGACCGCTCTTCGACTCCTCGGGTGGCGGCGACGGCTTCGTGTCGGTCGAGGTCTCCCCGACGCTCGCGCACGACACGGCCGGCACGGCGAGCGCCGCCCGCTCCCTCGCGACGCGCGTCGCCGAGCCCAACCTGCTCGTGAAGATCCCCGCGACCCGCGAGGGAGTCCCGGCGATCGAGGAGATGATCGCCGAGGGGCGCAGCATCAACGTCACGCTCATCTTCTCCCTCGACCGCTACGCGGCGGTCATCGACGCCTACCAGCGCGGCCTCGAGCGCCTCGTCGCCGCCGGGGGCGACCCGACCACCGTCGCCTCCGTCGCGTCGTTCTTCGTCAGCCGCGTCGACACCGAGATCGACCGCCGGCTCGAGGCGATCGCCGCGTCGGACCCGGACAGCCCGACGGCGCGCCGGGCGCTCGAGCTGCGCGGCAAGGCCGCCGTCGCGCAGGCGCGCCTTGCCTACGCCTTGTTCGAGGAGCGCTTCGCGTCGGACCGCTTCGCGTCGCTCGCCGTGCGGGGCGCGCGGGTCCAGCGGCCGCTGTGGGCGTCGACGTCGACGAAGAACCCCGCCTACCCGGACCTGCTCTACGTCGACTCGCTCGTCGGCCCCGACACGGTCAACACGATGCCCCCGCAGACCCTGCAGGCGTTCGCGGACCACGGCGTCGTCGCCCGGACCGTCGACGAGGACCTCGACGGCGCCCGGGCCACGATCGCAGGCCTCGCGGAGGTCGGCGTCGACTTGGCGGACGTGACCGAGCAGCTCGAGGTCGAAGGGGTCGCCTCGTTCGCGAAGTCGTTCGAGGAGCTGCTCGCGAGCCTCGAGCAGAAGGCCGTCGCACTGGGCGCCGCCCGTTGACCGGCGACCCGGCCCTCGTCGCAGACGAGGGAGGTCACCTCGACGCCGTGCTCGCGGCGACCGACACGACGGTGGCGGTCGCCGACGAGGACCTCGCCCGCCGCCCGGGCCCGCTCGCCCTCGTCGTCTTCGGCGCCTCGGGCGACCTCGCGCACCGCAAGATCCTGCCCGCCCTCGCCCAGCTCGCCGAGCGCGGCTCGCTCGACGAGCGCAGCGCCGTCGTCGGCGTCGCCCGCAGCGAGTGGACCGACGACGAGTTCCGCTCGATGTGCCGCGAGCTCGCGCCCGCCGGCTCGTCCGGGGTCTGGGAGAAGCTCGTCGAGGGCTTCCGCTACGTCGCCGGGGACTACAGCGACGACGCGACCTTCGCGGCGCTCACGTCGGTGCTCGCCGAGCTCGACGAGACGCGCGGCACGTCCGGCAACCGGATGTACTACCTCGCGACCGTGCCGGCGGTCTTCGGCCAGGTGGCGCGTTCGCTCGCCGCGCACGGCTGCAACGTGCCGGGGCCCGGCGGCACCTTTGCCCGCCTCGTGGTCGAGAAGCCCTTCGGCTCGGACCTCGCGAGCGCGCAGGCGCTCGACGCGGAGCTCCACGAGGCCTTCACGGAGGACCAGATCTTCCGGATCGACCACTACATGGGCAAGGAGACGGTCCAGAATGTCCTCGCCCTGCGCTTCGCGAACTCGATCTTCGAGCCGATCTGGAACCGCCGCTACGTGGACCACGTCCAGGTGACCGTCGCCGAGAGCCTCGGCGTCGAGCACCGGGGCGGCTTCTACGAGACCGCCGGCG
>DAHWHN010000086.1 GCA_027335685.1 Acidimicrobiaceae bacterium | reverse complement strand
CGACCGACCGGTCGGACACGCCGAGCAGGTCATGGGAACGGTCGCCTCCTTCACGGTCGTGCCCGGCCCGCTGCCGGTCGCAACCGTCAAGGAGCTGGTCCGCGACGCGTGCGCCGTCTTGCACGACGCCGACGCCGTGTTCTCGACCTGGAAGCCGGGCAGCCCGATGAGCCGGCTCCGCCGTGGCGAGGTGCACCTGCGCGACACCCCGGCCGAGGTCGCCGAGGTGCTCGAGCTCTGCGCGACCGCCCGGATGCTCTCGCGGGGCTGGTTCGACCCGTGGGCCATGCCCGGCGGTCTCGACCCCACGGGCCTCGTGAAGGGCTGGGCCGTCGAGCGGGCGACCCGCGTGCTCGAGGCGGGTGGCGCGGCAGCCGCTCTCGTCGACGCGGGCGGCGACCTGACGACGTTCGGCGTGCCGGCGCCGGGCCAGCCCTGGCGGGTCGGGGTGCGCCACCCGTGGCGCCGCGACGCGCTCGCCTGCGTGGTCACGGCGACGGGAGCGGTCGCGACGTCCGGCACGTACGAGCGCGGCGAACACCTCGTCGACCCCTTCAGCGGCTCGCCGACCGACCGGGTGGAGTCGGCGACGGTCACGGGCCCGAGCCTCGCCCTCGCCGACGCGCTCGCGACGGCGCTGGCCGTCGCGGGAGTCCAGCTCCTCGACGCGGTCGAGTCCTTGCCGGGCTACGAGGCCTACCTCATCGGGCACACCGGCGGCGAGGTGTCGACCTCGGGCTTCGCCGCCGACGAGAGCCCGGTCACCCGCGACCCGGCCGGGACGAGCCCGGGCCAGCTGGCCGGGCCGCGCGGGACGAGCCAAGCTGGCGGGCGATGAACGACGTCACCGCGATGCCCCAGAGCGCCGTCGTGGTCGGCGGGACGTCGGAGCTCGCGTTCGCGGTGCTCGGCGAGCTCGCCCGGCGGCGCCTGCGCAGCGTCCTGCTGACCGGACGCGACCTCGACGCGCTCGAGCGGGCGGCAGCACGCCTTCGCGACCTCGGGGTCGCCACCGTGACGACTGCAGCGCACGACGTGTGCGGCGTCGACGGCGCGCCGGCACTCGCCGCGGCTGCCCGGTCGCAGCTCGGCCAGGTCGACCTCGTCCTCGTCGCGGCCGGCGTCCTCGGGTCGTCGGCCCTCGACGCCCTCGACGCCCGCGGTGTCGCGCGCACACTGACGACGAACTTCACCGGACCCGCGGCACTGATCGCCGAGCTCGCGTCGGTGCTGCGCGCCCAGGGGACCGGGCGGATCGTCGTGCTCTCGTCGGTCGCCGCCGTGCGGGCGCGCCGCGCGAACTTCGTCTACGGTTCGTCGAAGGCTGGGCTCGACGCGTTCTGCCAGGGGCTCGGCGACGCGCTGGCCGGCAGCGGGGTCGCCGTGGTCGTCGTGCGGCCCGGCTTCGTGCGGACGGCGATGACGGCAGCGCTCCCGAGCCAGCCCCTCGCCGCACGCCCCGCCGACGTCGGCCGCGCCGTCGTCGCGGGCCTGGCGCGTGGCGACGAGACGATCTGGGTCCCCGGCGTGCTCCGCGCGGTCTTCGCCGTCCTGCGCATCGTGCCGCGCGCCGTGTGGAGGCGCCTGCCGCAGTAGCCCCGGAGGGCGACTGGCGGGCCGGGGCTCGTCAGACGATCGAGCGCTCGAGGCACCAGGTCGGGTTGTCGAGCTCGAGACGGGCGAGCCAGTGCTCGCTCTCGAACAGCGCGAGCAAGGTCCCGTCCCGTCGCACGAGCACCCGGCTCCCCGGGTTCGACCGCAGCCGCTTGGCCGTCTCCTCGTCGGTCCGCCGCACAGCCCGGTACGGCGCTGGCGACAGGTCGACCTCCGCACCGAACTCGTGCGCGAGCCGGTGCGCCGCCACCTCGAACTGCATCTGGCCGACCGCGCCGAGCACAGGGGTGTTGTCGCCGTCGGGATCGCTCAGCACCTGGACGACACCCTCCTCGTCGAGCGCGTCGAGGCCGCGCCGGAACTGCTTGTAGCGGGCCGTGCTGCGTGCCCGCACCGACGCGAACAGCTCGGGCGCGAAGGACACGATCGGAGGGTAGGCGACGGGCTCGCCCTCGTAGAGCGTGTCGCCGATGCGGAGGTCTCCCGCGTTGACGAGACCGACGACGTCGCCGGGGAAGGCCTCGTCGATGGTCGAGCGCTCCGCCGCGAGCACCGACGTCGCGTACTTCGTCGCGAACAGCCGGCCCGTCGACTCCTGGACGACGGTCATGCCCCGCTCGAAGCGCCCGGAGCAGACACGGACGAACGCGACCCGGTCACGGTGCGCGGGATCCATGTTCGCCTGGATCTTGAACACCTGGCCCGAGAAGGCCGCGTCGAGTGCCCGTGGCGACCCGGCCGCGTCGAGCCGCGGCGACGGGCCCGGCGCGAGGTCGACGACGGCGTCGAGGACGTGGCGGACGCCGAAGTTCGTGAGCGCCGAGCCGACAAAGAGCGGGCTCGTCTCGCCGGCGAGGAACGACGGGGCGTCGAAGACGGCACCGACGCCGTCGAGGAGCGCGCACGTCTCGAGAGCTTGGTCGAAGGCGCGGCCCTCCTCGCGGGCGGCTCGACCGGGGTCGACGTGCTCCTCGGGTGCCTCGGTCGATCCGCCGACCGTCCTCGTGTAGCGCACGAAGGCCCCGCTCCTCCTGTCGATCACACCGCGGAAGTCACCCGGGTCGCCGACGGGCCAGGTCAGCGGCGTCGGCCGCAGGGAGATCTGCTCCTCGATCTCGTCGAGCAGCTCGATCGGGTCGCGGCCCGGCCGGTCGTACTTGTTGACGAAGGTGACGATCGGCAACTCCCGCGCCCGGCAGACCTCGAACAGCCGGCGCGTCTGCTCCTCGATGCCCTTCGCCACGTCGAGGACCATGATCGCGGCATCGGCCGCCGCGAGAACCCGGTAGGTGTCCTCGGAGAAGTCGCGGTGCCCCGGCGTGTCGAGGAGGTTGAGGACGCGGTCGCGGTAGGCGAACTGCAAGACGGTCGAGGTGATCGAGATGCCCCGCTCCTGCTCCATCTCCATCCAGTCCGAGCGGGCGCGCCGCCGCGCCCCGCGCGCCTTGACGGCACCGGCTTCCGCGACCGCGCCGGAGTAGAGCAGGAACTTCTCCGTGAGCGTCGTCTTGCCCGCGTCCGGGTGGCTGATGATCGCGAACGTCCGGCGCCGGGACGCCTCGTCCGCAACGTGTCGGATCGGATCCGCCATCGGCCCTCCTCGGGCCGCCGGCCCTGCTCAGTGCACCACGTGCAGTCTACGGCCCCGCCGCGCCGCCACCGGCGAGGCCGCCGGGCGGAGGCCCGGCGACGAGACCGCTCGGCAGCTCGCCGACCTCGACGACCCGGGTCAGCTCGACCGAGTCGAGCAGGCGGCGGTCGTGCGTCACGAGCACCAGCGTGCCGGCGTAGGAGGCGAGCGCCTCCTCGAGCTGCTCGATCGCAGGCAGGTCGAGGTGGTTCGTCGGCTCGTCGAGGACGAGGAGGTTGACGCCTCGTGCCTGGAAGCCGGCGAGCTCGGCGCGCGTCCGCTCGCCCGGGGAGAGCGACCGGCACGACCTGCCGACATGCGACGCGCCGAGCCCGAACTTCGCGAGCAGCGAGCGGGCCGCGGACACGGTCGATCCCGAGCGCTCGACGAAGACCTCGAGCAGCGTCCGCTCCCCGGCGAACACCGACCGGTCCTGGCCGATCTCCCCGACGACGACGCCAGGGCCGAGGTAGCGCTCGCCGGACTCGAGCGGGACCCGCCCGAGAAGGGCGGCGAGCAGCGTCGTCTTTCCCGAGCCGTTCGCCCCGGCGAGGGCGACGCGGTCCGCCCAGCCGATCTCGAGGTCGACCGGACCGAGCCGGAACTGCCCGCGCCGGACCACGGCGGCCGCGAGGCGCGCGACGACCGCCCCCGACCGCGGTGCGGCCTCGATCGAGTAGCGCAGCTCCCAGGACTCCCATGGCTTGTCGATCGTGCCGAGCCGCTCGATCGCCCGCTCGGTCATGCGCGCCCGACCGGCCAGCTTCTCCGTCCGGTTCAGGCGGAAGTCCCGCTGCGCCTTGTCGTTGTCGCGTGGGCTCTTCTTCTCCCTGCTCGCGCCCGACGTCGCCCACTCCCGCTCCCGGCGCGCGCGCTCGAGCAGGGTGCGCCGCTGCGACTCGTAGGTCGCGAAGGCCTCCTCCGCGTGGCGACGGACGGCCTGGCGCTCCTCGACGAACGCCGCCCACCCGCCGTCGAACAGCCGGGCCGTGTGGTCGTGCTCGTCGATCTCGAGCACCGAGGTGACGGTGCGCTCGAGAAAGGCGCGGTCGTGGGAGACGACGACGAGGCCACCGTGGCGCGCGGTCACGAAGCGCTCGAGGTTGTCGAGGCCCGCGAAGTCGAGGTCGTTGGTCGGCTCGTCCAGGAGGGTGACGTCGAACCGGCTGAGCAGCACCGCGGCGAGCGCGACCTTCGCGGCCTGTCCGCCGGAGAGACCCGTCGACGGGCGATCGAGGACCGCGACGTCGAGGCCGACCTCTGCGAGGACACCCGCGAGGCGCGCGTCGAAGGTGTCGACGCCGAGCGACGCGAACCTGTCGAGCGCGAGCGCGTAGCGCTCCGCGTCGCGGTCCCCGCCCGACGCGAGGGCAGCCGCCGCCGCGACGAGCTCCCGCTCGGCAGCGTCCACCCCTGTCTGGCGCGTGAGCTGTCCCCGCACGGTCTCCCCCGGCCGGCGCTCGTGCTCCTGGGTCAGGTACCCGACCGTCGCCTCGGGAGGCATCAGCGTGACCGTGCCTGCGTCGGGCCGGCTCCGGCCCGCCAGCAACGAGAGCAGGGTCGACTTCCCGACGCCGTTCGGACCGACCACGCCGACGCGCGCGAGCGGGCCGACGGTGAGCGAGATGCCCGCGAGCACGACCTGGCGCCCGCGCTCCACGCGCAGTCCGCACGCGACCAGCGTCGCGGCCCCGCCGTGCGGGGGGCGCCCCGGCGCCGAGGCCGAAGATGAGGGGCCAGGAGACGGCGAACGCGTAGCGGACGGGCTCGGGGAGGACGGGCTCGGGGAGGACGGGCTCCGTCTCATCGCCCCGCTCCTCGGCGCGGGGGCGCCGGGGGCGCGAGACACAGCGCCATCTCGGCCGCGCACCGCTCGAGGCGCGGCGCGAGGGCGACGCCCGCCCGCGCGGCCGAGGCGTGTTCGCGCGTCCGCCGCAGGTGCGTGCGCGCCGTCCCGGTGATCTGGCTGCCCGAGCTCGGTTCCGACGGGTCCATGCCGCGACGCTAGTGCCGCGAGTCGCCGTCGCCCTGCCCGTCGAGCCTGACGAGGAGCGCCTCGAGCAGCAGCGCTTCGTTGGGATTGCGAGCGAGCGCCGCGGACGCCTGGTCGACGGCGTCGACGGCCTTCGCCACGCCGGCGAGGCGCCGGGACGACGACTGCTCGGCAGCGAGGCGGGCCCTGTAGCTCGCTGCGAGCACCGCCAGGCCGGCACGCAGCTCGTCGGAGCGGACGCGTCTCTGCTCGCGCTTGTGGCGCTCGTCCATCGCCGCCCGACCCGGCAGCTGCCGCTCACCGGCGCTGCGGGACGCGGCGACAGCCTCCTCGACCTCCTCGGCCTGGCGCCGCCGCACGACCTCCACGAGCTCCTCGGTCGACGCGAGCAGCTCGGCCGCGAGCGCCGCCGCCGTCGCGCCGGTCCCGTCGAGGCGTGCCGGCACCGCCCGCCAGCGTGCCTGGCGCTCGGCGACACCGGGATCGCGTGCGAGCAGCCGCGCGCGGTCCACCCGCCCACCCGCGGCCGCAGCGGCGCGGGCGGCCTGCTCCGCCTCGACGCCGTCCGCGAGCAGCACGGCCTCGACGGTCCGCGAGTCGAGGAGCGCGAACGGGACGTGCACGCAGCGGCTGGCGAGCGTCGCGAGCCCAGGGGTGACGGCCTCGGCGGTGAGGACGAACACCGTCGTCTCGGGAGGCTCCTCGACGCTCTTCAACAGCACCGGCGCAGCCTGGCCGACGAGGTGCACGTCGGTCACGACGACGACCTGGCGCGCCGCGACGACCGGGGCGCGCTGCGCGAGCACGACGGCCGAGCGCGCGTCCTCCACGAGGAGCGACGCGCCCGAGCGCTCGACGACGCTCACGTCGGGGTGGAGCCCGGCCAGTGCGTCCCGGCACGCCGGGCAATGCCCGCAGCCTCCGTCGGGGCAGACGAGGGCCGCCGCGAACGCGATCGCGGCCCGGTCCGTTCCGGTCCCGGCCGGCCCGACGAGCAGGTAGGCGTGGACCGGCGAGCGGGCAGCAGCCGCGAGAGCCCGCACGGCACGGTCCTGGCCGGCGAGGGTGGCGAGCACCGCCGGCGCTGCCGGACCCGGCTCCGCCCGGCGCGCGCGGGAGGTCACCGGCCTGGCTCCGGCGCAACCGGGCGACAAGGCGCGCCGCTCGAGACGATCGGGTCCGACCGGACCGGAGGGCCGCACCGACCGAGCACGCCGGCGACGGCCGCGCAGACGTCGCGCGCGACGTCGTCGACCTCGCCGGAGGCGTCGACGACGACCCAGCCGTCCTGACGGCCGAGCTCGAGGAACCCGGCGCGCACGCGCTCGTGGAAGCGCTCGCCTGCGCGCTCGATCCGGTCGGGCGCCTCCGAGCCGGCGCCACGCGGCCGGCGGCCGGCCAGCGCGGGCAGTGGCGCGTCGAGCAGCACGGTGACGTCGGGCACGAGGCCGAGGCTGCCGAGCGCGCACGCCGCTGCGACGTCCTCGAGGGGCAGGCCGCGGCCGTAGCCCTGGTAGGCGAGCGTCGAGCCGGAGAAGCGGTCGCAGACGACGTCGACGCCCGACTCGAGAGCGGGCTCGATGACGCTGTTCACATGCTGGGCCCGCGCTGCGACCATCAAGAGCAGCTCGGCCATCGGGTGGACGTCGCCCGCGTGAGGGTCGAGCAGCACGCTGCGGATCTGCTCGCCGAGATCGGTCCCGCCCGGCTCGCGCGTCAAGCGCGCACCCAGGCGAGCGGCCAGCAGGCGGGACTGCGTCGTCTTGCCCACCCCGTCGCCACCTTCGATCACGACGAAGCGACCGCGGCATGTCATGGTCGCGAGGCTACGGCGTCGCCCGTCCCGCCGGCTCCGGCTCCGACGCGCCGACCATCTCCGCAGGGGCCCTAGAGGGCGCAGCCGGCGCAGCCGCTTTCGTCGCTCCCGCCTTCCTGGCCGGAGCCTTCGTCGCCGTCGCCGTCGCCGTCGCCTTCCTCGCGGGGGCCTTCTTCGCGGGGGCCTTCTTCGCGACCCGGCCGCGCCCGGTCGACGGACCTGCGGCCCGCTTGTCGGCCAGCAGCTCGGCGGCGCGCTCCGGCGTGATCGTCTCCGCGTCGTCGCCCCGTCGGAGCGACGCGTTGACCGTCCCGTCCGTCACGTACGGCCCAAACCGCCCTTCGCGCACGACGATCGCCCCACCGCTCACGGGGTCGGGTCCGAGCTCGCGGAGCGGCGCCGCCGTGACCCGGCCGAAACGGCGCTGCTTGGGCTGCGCGAAGAGGGCGACCGCCTCGTCGAGGTCGATCGTGAGCAGGTGCTCCTCGCTCTCGAGGCTGCGGGAGTCCGTCCCGCGCTGGACGTAGGGTCCGTAGCGGCCGTTGCGGGCGACGATCTCCTCGCCCGACCCCGGGTCGTTGCCGACCACCCTCGGCAGCCGGAGCAGCTCGAGCGCCTGGTCGAGCGTGAGCGAGTCGAGCGTCATCGACTTGAACAGCGACGCCGTCCGCGGCTTGTCCGCCGTGCCCTCGCCGTCGCCGAGCTGGACGTAGGGACCGAACCTCCCCGAACGCGCGATGACCGGCAGGTTGGTGTCCGGGTCGGTCCCAAGGACGCGGTTGCCCGCCGGCGCGGCGAGGAGCTCCTCGGCACGCTCGACGGTCACCTCGTCGGGTGCGAGGTCCTCGGGGATCGAGACCCGCTCCTCCCCGTGCTGGAGGTAGGGACCGTAGCGCCCGACGCGCACGACGATCGGCTCGCCGTCGGAGCCCGCGCCGATCGGGATCGAGTTGACCTCGCGCGCGTCGATCGCCGCGAGACGGGCCAGGACGGCGTCGCGCAAGCCCTCGGTCGCCCCGTCGTCCGTGCCGCCGAAGTAGAAGCGCTGGAGCCAGGGGACCGACTCCTCCTCGCCGGCGGCGATGTGGTCGAGGTCGTCCTCCATCGCCGCGGTGAAGCCGTAGTCGACGAGCGAGGGGAAGTGCTCCTCGAGCAGGCCCACGACGGCGAACGCCGTGAAGGAGGGGACGAGGGCGCTCCCCTTCTTCCAGACGTAGCCGCGGTCCTGGATCGTCTGGAGCATGCTCGCGTAGGTGGACGGGCGGCCGACTCCCAGCTCCTCGACCCGCCTGACGAGGGACGCCTCGGTGAAGCGGGCAGGCGGCTTCGTCGCGTGGTCCTCTGTCTCGAGGGCGTCCGTGACGAGGGAGTCGCCGGGCACGAGACGCGGGAGGCGGACGTCCTCGGCGCGCGTCGCGTCCTCCGCCTCGTCCTCGCCCTCCCGGTAGACCAGCAGGTAGCCCGGCGTCGTGATGACAGTCCCCGACGCCGTGAAGGTCGCGAGCGTGCCGGGGGCAAGCCCTGCGGCCTCGACCGTCGTCTCGCCCTCGATGCGGACCCGCGCCGTCGTGCCCGTCGCGTCGACCATCTGCGACGCGACGGTCCGCTGCCAGACGAGCTCGTAGAGGCGGAGCTCGTCGCCGTGCAGCTCGCGCGCGAGCTCGGTCGGCGTCCGGAAGCGCTCGCCGGCCGGGCGGATCGCCTCGTGCGCCTCCTGGGCGTTCTTCACCCGGCGGTCGTAGGTCCGGGGCGCGCGGGGGACGCTGGCGTCGCCGTAGAGCGCGCGTGCCTGGTCCCGGGCTGCGTCGAGAGCCGTCTGCGAGAGCGTCGTCGAGTCGGTCCGCATGTAGGTGATGTAGCCCTGCTCGTAGAGGCGCTGCGCGACCTGCATCGCCCGCTGCGCGGAGAAGCGCAGCTTGCGGCCGGCCTCCTGCTGGAGCGTCGAGGTGATGAACGGCGCCGCGGGCGAACGCCGGTAGGGCTTCTCGTCGAGCGCGGCGACCGCCAGGCTCGCCTGGTCGAGCGCGGCTGCGACCTCCCGGGCACCGGGCTCGTCGAGCAGGACGACCGCGGCGGGCTCGCGCAGCTGGCCGTCGGGACCGAAGTCGCCGCCGTCTGCGACGCGGCGGTCGCCGAGGCCCACGAGCGACGCGCGGACGACCTCGTCCGTCGCGGTCCGCAAGGTCGCCGAGAGGCTCCACCACGCCGCCGAGCGGAACCGCATCCGCTCGCGCTCGCGCTCGACGACGATGCGCGTGAACACGCTCTG
>DAHWHN010000077.1 GCA_027335685.1 Acidimicrobiaceae bacterium | reverse complement strand
GAGTCGGGGATCGCGAAGGTCGAGCGCCAGCTCGGGGTCGAGAACCTCTACGACGCCGTCGCGGTCAACTACGTCCACCAGCTCGGCAAGGCGCTCGAGGCCAAGGAGCTCTACCACCGCGACAAGGAGTACATCGTCGCGGGCGGCGAGGTCCACATCGTCGACGAGTTCACCGGCCGGATCCTCGAGGGGCGGCGCTGGTCCGACGGGCTCCACCAGGCCGTCGAGGCCAAGGAGCGGGTCCGCATCAAGGAGGAGAACCACACCTGGGCGACCGTCACCTTGCAGAACTACTTCCGGATGTACGACAAGTTGTCCGGGATGACCGGAACCGCCGAGACCGAGGCGGCGGAGTTCGCGTCGACCTACGACCTGCAGGTGGTCCCGATCCCGACGCATCGGCCGATGATCCGCGCCGACCAGCCCGATCTCGTGTTCAAGACCGAGGACGGCAAGTTCAAGGCCGTCGTCGACGACATCGCGAAGCGGTTCGCGACGGGCCAGCCGGTCCTCGTCGGCACGGCGTCGGTCGAGAAGTCCGAGCACCTCTCCCGCCTGCTCGACAAGCAGGGCATTCCCCACGCGGTGCTCAACGCGAAGCAGCACGCGCGCGAAGCGCACATCGTCGCCCAGGCCGGCCGGCTCCACGCCGTGACGGTCGCGACGAACATGGCCGGTCGAGGTGTCGACATCCTCCTCGGCGGCAATCCGGAGGGGCTCGCGCGCGACGCGGTTGTCGCGGAGGGTCTCGACCCCGAGAGCGAGCAGGGCCTCGCGCGCCAGGAACAGCTCGTCGGGAAGTTCGCAGCCGAATGCGCCGCCGAGGCGGACGAGGTCCGTGCGCTCGGCGGGCTGTACGTGCTCGGCAGCGAGCGGCACGAGAGCCGTCGGATCGACAACCAGCTGCGCGGCCGCGCGGGACGCCAGGGCGACCCGGGGGAGAGCAGGTTCTTCCTCTCCCTCGAGGACGAGCTCATGCGCCTGTTCGCGAGCGGCGCCATGAGCTGGGTGATGGACCGCGCCCTGCCCGAGGACGTGCCGATCGAGGCGCGCATGGTGAGCCGGGCGATCGAGCGGGCACAGAACACCGTGGAGGCCCGCAACGCCGAGGTCCGCAAGGACGTCCTCAAGTACGACGAGGTGATGAACGAGCAGCGCAAGGTGATCTACGAGCGCCGGCTGCAGATCCTCGACGGCGAGGACCTGCGCGAGCACACGCTCGAGCTGCTCGAGTCCACCATCGAGCGGGTCGTCCGGGCGGCGTGCCCGACGGACTTCGCCGAGGAGTGGGACCTCGAGCGGCTCGTGAACGAGCTCGCGCAGTACTACTCGACGCAGTTCAGCGTCGCGGACCTCGAGCAGGCCGAGACCGTCGAGCAGCTCGTCGAGAGCGTCGTGGCCGACGCCGTCGAGCACTACGACGAGCGCGAGCGCACGCTGCTCGGGGGCGAGGAGACGGCCCGCCAGGTCGAGCGGCAGATCATGCTGCAGATCATCGACCAGCGGTGGCGCCTGCACCTGTCCGAGATGGACCACCTCCGCGAGGGGATCCACCTGCGGGGCATCGCGCAGACCGACCCCCTCGTCGCCTGCCAGCGGGAGGGCTTAGAGCTGTCAGGCAAGCTGATGGAGTCGATCGACGACGACTACCTCCGCTACGTCATGCACGTCCAGCTCCTCGTCGAGCAGGAGGCGGCTCCCGACTTCACCCAGGCGAGCTTCGAGGCAGCCGAGGATCCAGCAGGCGGTCTCGGGGCCGTCGCCTCGGACGCGCCGGACGGCGCGGCTGGGCTCGGGCCCGACGGCGGCACCGCGCAGCCGGCCGGCGCGCCGCTCTCTCCCAGCTCGGGAAAGGCGCCTGCGGAGCAGCCGGACCCGGCGGCGGGCACCGGAGGCCGGGCCGCGGCCGCTGCGCCGCTCGCAGGCACGCCGGGCCAGGGCCCGAAGCTCGGGCGCAACGACCCGTGCTGGTGCGGGAGCGGCAAGAAGTACAAGCTCTGCCACGGCGCGAGCTGACCGTGGTCGGCGCGGCCGGCGAGGGCGCATCCGCGCCCGAGCCCAGGGCAACGATCGCTCGCGAGCTCGAGGAGCTGGGCGCCAGACTCGAGGCAGCGTCGGTGTACCTCCATGTCGACGAGCAACGAGCGGCGCTCGTCCGTCTCGAGGTCGACATCGCAGCGCCCGAGCTCTGGTCGGACGCGCCGCGGGCGCGCGAGGTGACTGCCGCGTACGGCCGAGCCAAGAGCCTGGTCGACGGCGTCGACGACCTGACACGGCGCCTGCGGGACGCGAGCGATCTCTACGAGATGGCCGTCGAGGAGGGCCCCGACGCCGTCGCGTCGGTCGCCGACGAGATCGAGGCCGCGATCGGCCTCGTCGGGCGATCGCTCGACGATCTCGAGCTGCGGAGCCTGTTCTCCGGCGAGCACGACGAGCGTGACGCGATCGCCGAGATCCACGCCGGGGCGGGAGGGACCGACGCCCAGGGATGGGCCGAGATGATGCTGCGGATGTACCTCCGGTGGGCGGAGCGCCGGGGCTTCTCGGTCGAGGTCGACGAGGTCTCGCCCGGCGGGGAGGCGGGGATCTTGTCCGCGACCTTCATCGTCCGCGGCCAGAACGCGTACGGCCTGCTCACTGCGGAGCGCGGGCTCCACCGCCTCGTCCGGATGTCGCCCTACGACTCCCAGCACCGGCGCCAGACGAGCTTCGCGTCGCTCGAGGTCACGCCGTTCCTCGAGGACCTGGCCGACGAGGTCCCGATCGACGACAAGGACTTGCGCATCGACACCTACCGCTCCTCCGGGGCCGGTGGGCAACACGTCAACGTGACCGACTCGGCCGTGCGCATCACGCACCTGCCGACGGGGATCGTCGTGTCGTGCCAGAACGAGCGGAGCCAGCACCAGAACAAGGCCAAGGCGATGCAGATCCTCGCCGCGAAGCTGGCCGAGGTCCAGCGGGAGCAGCGGCTCGCGGAGCTGTCCGAGCTCACCGGGCCCCAGCACAAGGTGGAGTGGGGCAGCCAGATCCGGTCCTACGTCCTCGCTCCCTATCAGCTCGTGAAGGACCTGCGCACCGAGCACGAGACGGGCAACGTCGACGCCGTCCTGGACGGCGACATCGAGGAGTTCATGGTCGCCTACCTGCGATGGCGCCGCACCGAGGGGGGCTGACCGCCGAAGTCCCGGGCGGTCCGGGACGTGACTGGTAGGCTTGCAGCGATTGGAAAGCGGCGCCGGCGGCTCGCGCGCAGGCCGGGTCACCGACCGGGTGGAGCAGGGGACCGAGCGGTTGCGTCACAGGTCGATGGTGGGTGCCCCGACGGCAGACCCCCAGGAAGAGGACCATGATCCGCTTCGACAACGTCACGAAGAGCTACAAGAACCTGCGGCCCGCCCTCGACGACATCTCGCTCGAGATCCAAAAGGGCGAGTTCGTCTTCCTCGTCGGGTCCTCCGGTTCCGGCAAGACGACCTTCTTGAAGCTGCTGCTGCGCGAGGAGGTTCCTGACGCCGGGACCGTGTGGGTCGCGGGGCGCGACATCGGGGAGCTGTCGCAGTGGCGGGTTCCCTACCTGCGCCGGAACCTCGGCTGCATCTTCCAGGACTTTCGCCTCCTGCCGAACAAGACGGTCACGGAGAACGTCGCGTTCGCCCTCGAGGTCATCGGTCGGCCGCGCACCGTCGTGCGGACCCAGGTCGCGCAGGTGCTCGACCTGGTCGGTCTCGGCGAGAAGGGCGATCGCATGCCGCACGAGCTCTCCGGCGGTGAGCAGCAGCGCGTGGCCGTCGCGCGGGCCTTCGTGAACCGCCCTCTCGTGCTGCTCGCCGACGAGCCGACGGGCAATCTCGACCCCGCGACGACGCAGGGCATCATGAAACTTCTCGACCGGATCAACCGGACCGGGACAACGGTGGTCATGGCGACCCACGACGTCGGGATCGTGGACACGATGCGCCGTCGGGTCATCCAGCTCGACCAGGGGCGGCTCGTGCGCGACCAGGCGCGCGGCGTCTACGGCTTCGGAGACGACATGACCGTCTCGTCGCGTGGGGTCCCGGCCGTCCCGGTCGCGGGCGCAGGGGGGGGACGCGCGTACGACATGGCGGGCCAACCCGAGTCCGGGCGGGTCGCGGCCGTGCGAGCCCGCCGGGGCGTCCGGTGACCCCCCGACGCCGTGACGGGGCGGCGGGAGCGGCGCCGGGCCCGCGTGGTCGGCACTGATGGCCGTCTCGTTCGAGTACGTCGCCAAGGAGACGGTCACCAACCTCTGGCGCAATCGCATGATGACGCTCGCTGCCGTGTTGACCGTGGCCGTGTCCCTCTCGCTCGTCGGGACCGCCCTGCTGCTCCGCCAGGCGGTCAACCGCCAGATCGGGCAGTGGAGCAACAACGTCAGCCTGCAGATCTTCCTCGACGCCGGCGCATCGCAACCCCAGGTCGCGAGCGTCCGCTCGATGATCGACCAGACGCCGCAGATCACCCGGTGCACCTACCTCGACCACGCGCAGTCCTACGCGCAGGCCAAGCAGGTCCTCGCCGGGTCGCCGACCGCCATCGCCGCCCTCACGCCGGCGACCACGCCCACGGTCTTCAAGTGCCAGCTGACGAGCCCGGGCGACGCGGCGACAGTCGCCGCGACCTTCAACTCGGGCGTGCCGGGCGTCTACCGTGCCACGTCGCCGAGCCAGAGCATCCGGGTGATGCAGCAGGTGACGAACGTGCTGCAGCTGATCCTGCTCGTGATCGCGATCGTGCTGCTCGTCTCGTCGCTCGTGCTCATCTTGAACGCCATCCGCATGGCGATCTTCGCGAGGCGGCGGGAAGTCGGCGTGATGAAGCTCGTCGGAGCGACAAACTGGTTCATCCGCGTGCCCTTCATGCTCGAAGGGCTCGTCCAGGGCGTCCTCGGAGCCCTTGCCGCCGTCGTCATCGTCCTGCTCTCGAACGTCGGTGTGAGCTACCTCATCCGCCACTACAAGGTGTCGGTGCTCGGATCGGCGGTCCTGCCGCCCCACGACCTCGTCGTGACGGAGCTCGTCGTCGTGCTGATCGGCGTCATCGTCGGCGTCGCCGGGTCGTCGGTCGCCGTCCGCCGCTTCCTCGACGTCTGACCCCGATCGCGTCCGACGGACGGCCGGTGCGGGCTCTCGCCACGATCGACGAGTGGGGAGCGCCCCACGCCTACGCGGGCGTCGTGTCGCGTGCGGGGGTCGCCGACGCCCGCGGCGAGCTGGCAGCGGGCCTTGCCTGGGCCTCGGTCACCAAGGTCTGCACGGCGCTCGCCGTGCTCGTGGCGGTCGAGGAGGGCAGCGTCGCGCTCCACGACCCGGCCGGACCGCCCGGCTCGACCGTGCGCCACCTGCTCGCCCATGCGTCGGGCCTCGGACCGTCGGACCCGTCCGTTCCCCTCGCGGCCGTCGGCGCCCGCCGCATCTACTCGAACGCCGGCTTCGAGGTGCTCGGCCGCCATCTGGAGGCGAGAACCGGGATGGCCTTCGCCGACTACCTGCGTGCCGGCGTCCTCGAGCCACTGGCGATGAGCGGGACACGCCTCGAGGGGACCCCCGCAGCCGGAGCGGTCGGGCCGCTCGTCGACCTGCTCGCGCTCGGTGCGGAGCTGCTCGACCCGACGATCGTCGCGCGCTCGACGCTCGACGAGGCGACGGCAGTCGCCTTTCCGGGGCTCGACGGAGTGTTGCCGGGCTTTGGACGTCAGCAACCGTGCGACTGGGGTCTCGGGTTCGAGGTCCGCTCGGCCAAGTCGCCGCACTGGACGGGTTCCCGCAACTCCGCGGAGACGTTCGGGCATTTCGGCCAGAGCGGCACGTTCCTCTGGGTGGACCCCGTCGCGGGTGTCGCGTGCGCCGCGCTCACCGATCGTCCGTTCGGCCCCTGGGCCGCCGCCGCCTGGCCCGCGTTCTCCGACGCCGTGCTGACCGAGATGGCCTGACACGCTGGGATAGGATCGGAAAATGACACGACGGAGCCGTGGCTCGTCCGCGGCCGGGCTAGGCGGGTTCCGATGAAGGGCGTGCTCCTGGCGGGTGGCACGGGAAGCCGGCTGCATCCCCTGACGCTCATCACGAACAAGCACCTGCTCCCCATCTACGACCGGCCGATGATCGCGTACGCGGTCGAAGCCCTGGTCAAAGCGGGGATCACCGAGATCATGGTCGTGACCGGCGGCACGCACGCGGGAGAGTTCCTCCGCCTGCTCTCGAACGGCGAAGGGCACGGCGTCGACCGGTTGTGCTACGCCTACCAGGACCGGCCAGGCGGCATCGCACAGGCGCTCGGGCTCGCGGAGCGTTTCGTCGGCGACGACCCCGTTCTCGTCATGCTTGCCGACAACGTGTTCGGGCGGACCATCCGCCCGACCGTCGACGCGTTCGAGCAGTCCCGCTCCGGGGCGCGCATCGTCCTTGCTCCCGTCGCCGAGCCGGAGCACCTCCGCCACCTCGGCGTGCCGGAGATCAGCGGAGACGGCCGCGTCGTGCGCATCGTCGAGAAGCCCGTCGACCCCCCGAGCAGCTACTGCGTGACCGGGGTCTACTGCTACGACCCGACCGTGTTCTCGGTCATCGGTACCCTCGAGCCGTCCGGGCGCGGCGAGCTCGAGATCACCGACGTGAACAACCACTACGTCGAGCGGGGCGAGATCTCCTACGACGTGCTGGACGGCTTCTGGGGCGATGCCGGTGAGTCCATCGACGCGTACTACGCCGTCAACGACCACGTGCGCCGGTCCGGCGCGAACGTCGGCTGAACCTCGGCCCAGCCACCCTGCCGGGCACAACCCGTGCCTGCAGCCACCGGGGCGCAGCCACCGCGGACTCAGCCACGAGGCTGCCGGCTCCTAGCTCGGCGACCCGTCTCGAGCGACGCCGAGGTCCGGTACGCCGTGCTCGAGCAGCCCCGGGTAGGGCGTGCCGAGGTGGAGCGCGCCGCGCCGCCAGCGCGACGGCGTGAAGGGGAGCGACCGGGGGACGACGTCGAACAGCCAGCGTCCGGCGTTCAGCCGGGTCCAACCGTTGTGGTCCGCGACGCGCACGACGGCCTCGATCCCGGCGGGATGGGCGGCGATGGCGGCCAGTGAGCGCCCGATCCTGTGCTCGACAGCGAGCTGCCGGCGGACGTCGGACGCGTAGCGCGCGGCCGACTCGCCGGGCGCGCGCGCCCGTGTCGCGGCGAGCGCCGCCGCCGCCGCCATGCCGGTCTCGAGCGCCTGGGCGATCCCTTCTCCCGTAAAGGGATCCGCGGCGCCGACTGCGTCGCCGACGTAGAGCACCCGTCCACCGTGCGACGAGGTCGCGACGCGGTCGATCCCGGTCGGGATCGGCCAGGAGCGTGCCGAGCCGTCGATGGCCGCGCGCGGTCCGAGCAGCGAGCGCAGGAAGGACCCGTCCAGCTCGTCGCGCCACGCGTCGGCGAGGTCGTGCCCGGTGACGCCCGCGGCACGGCGCATGCAGATCCCGACGTTCGCCGTCCTGTCGTGCAGCGGGAACGACCAGGCGTAGCCGGGTAGCAGCCGGGGCGTGAACCAGACCCACATGCGAGTCGCCGCGGGCCCGGTCACCTGCGTTGCGTACGCGCGGAACGCGTGCAGCCCGCCGGCGAGGGCGCGGCTGCGGCGCGGCTCGCGTTCGTCGTGCCCGGCGGCAAGCAGGGACCGGACGCGCGACCAGGCGCCGTCGGCGGCGACGACGGCGCGCGCGCACACGGTGATGCCGCCCGCGACCCGGGCCGTGCAAGCCCGTTCCGTCGCCTGCTCCTCGACCACGACCTGTTCGAGGGCGCGCCCGTCGAGGACGGTGACGCCCGCGTCGCGCGCCAGCTCGACCAGTGCGGCGTCGAGATCGACACGGCGCGCGACGGCGACGTGGCACTGGCCCGGTCGAGCAAGTGGCAGCTCGGTCGTCGTGCCGCGAGGCGACCGGACGTCGAGGGTGTCGACGGGCGTGAACGACCGGACCGTCGCCGGTTGCAGGCCGAGGACGTCCAGCCGCCGGAGCGCTCCCGCCGTCAAGCCGTCACCGCAGCACTTGTCGCGCGGAAAGCGCGCGCGGTCGACCAGGACGACGTCCAAGCCTGCCCGGGCGAGCGTCGTCGCGGCCGAGCTTCCCGCGGGTCCCGCGCCGACGACGACGACGTC
>DAHWHN010000070.1 GCA_027335685.1 Acidimicrobiaceae bacterium | reverse complement strand
AGCAGGGACGGGTGGCGGAAGAGCCTCGTAGAGTCTGGACCTCAGCGCTGAGGCCGGGACGGCCGTCAATCGTTTTCAGGTGAAGACGCGGTCGACTTCGCGTCGGAGCCTGGTCCGGCAGCCTCGTTGGCGAGGAGGAGTGCCTGGGCCTTCGATGCCACCTCGCCAGCGCGCCGGATGTGCGGGTCGCCGGAGACGACACCGTCAACCGCGGCAGCCTTCGCGAGCGCGACGAGGTAGTCGTCCTTCGGATCGTCGGTGGCCCCGACCACGACCGGCGGGTCCTCGACGAACTCGGCGTCGCGGCTCAGACGGTCCAGCGCGTCCTGCCTCGTGTCGGCCGCGATGCTCGCGAACTTCGGTCGGGCGAGGACCTTCTCAAGCTCCGCTAGGAGCATCGGACAAGTGACCGGCATGTAGGCGCTGGCGTCGTCCAGCCAGCGTCGCCAGACCGCATAGGTCGTTCCACGGGAGACCAGCGCGGAGATGACGACGTTCGAGTCGAGGACGACCCGCACCTACGACGCTGCCCGCTTCGCCTGCTCTGCTCGTTCGGCTGCGAGCTCGGCGAGCACCGCGTGGGTCTCGGCGATAGCGAGCTCCATCGCCTCCTCCTCGCTCAGCTCGAAGCTGTCCTGGGTCTCCTCGATCCGCTCGATTAGCTCAGCGTTGTAGAGCTTCCATGCAGCCTGGCGAGACACGCCGAGAGCCTCACCGATCGCTGCCCAGGACACGCCGGCCTCACGCGCGTCGGCCACAGCCCTGCTCAGCCAGCGCTCGACCGCCCGGTCGGCGGTCTTCAGCCCGCGCAGCCGGACGAGCGGGTCGTCACTATCGAGCGCGACCTCCACAGTCACCCGGTCGTGCGTGTCGGCGAGACGGGTTCTCATAAAGCCAACGTAGCGACCGCAGCCGGTCATGTCAACCACAGTTGACATGACCGGCCCGGCTCCCGGCTCCCTCGCCTCAGCCAGCGAACGCGGCGTGGACGACGTTCGTCGACCGGCTCGCCTGGACCGCGACGAACCGCTCACCGAATGCCGTCGCGATCGCCTCGTCGAGCTCGGGGAACAGATGGCCGTAGCGGTCGAGGATGACATTTGTCGATGAGTGCCCCATGCGCGTCTGGATCGCCTTCGGGTGCGCTCCGGCTGCGATACTGGTAGCGCCACGCTCGTGTGCCGGAGGTCGTGGAAGCGGCAGGCGACCCTGGCCTTCTCGAGCGCAGGCTTGAAGTAGTTGGTGTGGAAGCTCGAGGAGATGAGCGGGTTGCCCGCCCGGTTGGGGAACACGAGCCCGTCGAGGCCGGGCTGAGCGAACCTCTCGAGATGGTCGGAGAACACCGTGGCGGTGAACGGCGAGATGGTGATCGAGCGGACCGAGCGCGGGGTCTTCGGCTCCTTCCGGAGCCAGTCGCCGGGTCCCATGCGGATGAGCTGCTCGGTGACGCGGACCTTGCGGTTGTGCAGGTCGAGCCGCGCTCGACGCAGCCCGATGAGCTCGCCCCAGCGCGTCCCCGCGTCGAGCGCGAGGTAGATGAGCGCCCGGTAGTTCTCGGGATGCGCCTCGGCGAGCTCGATAGCCTGTTCCCAGGCGAGGAAGACCATCTCCCGTGTCGGCACCCGCGGCGGCTCGACCCGGTCGCGCGGGTTGACGGGGATCTTCTCCTTCTCGACCGCCACCTGGAGCATCCGACGGAGCGTCCGGTCGTGGCGGTGGACCGAGCTCGGCGCGACACCCGCGGCCACCTCGTCCATCAGCCAGTTCTCGATCTCGTCGGCCGGGAGTCGCCCGATCCGGTACGCGGCGAAGCGGGGGAGGATGTACTTGTCCAGGTCGCGGCGGTAGGTCTCCTGTGTCGTCGGGGCGAGGCGGCGGGCGAGGGAGAGAACTCCTCAGCCCACGTGCCGAGCGGCATCTCGGCCCCGCGGGGATCGCGCCACCGGCCTCGGTCGATCTCGACCTCCATCTCGCGGAGGAACCGCTCCGCGTCCATCTTCCGGTTGAACGTCTCGGAATGACGCCGGCCGAGCGGGTCGTGATACCGGACGCGGTAGCCGCCGCTGCGCTTCTCGATGTGTCCCATCGTGTGCTCTCCTCAGGTTCCGGCCGTGGGGCTCTCATCTGGCTCCGCGGGGTTGAAAACAGGTGTTCCTGAGGGGTTGCAACGGTCCATGCCGGTCTGTCACGGACAGTCCGAATATGGCCCCTGACCTGGGATGGTACACGCCGGACTGCTGGAGGCGGCGCCGGGAATCGAACCCGGGTACAGGGCTTTGCAGGCCCTTGCCTAAGCCACTCGGCCACGCCGCCAGAGCCCAGACCTTACCCGGACCGGCCCTTGGCTCCGGTCACGTCGCCGTCGTGGCCGGCGCGTGCTCCGGGTCCGGGTCGCTACGCGCCGACGGCGTGGTACCCACCGTCGACGTGGATGATCTCGCCGGTGGTCCGCGGGAACAGGTCCGAGAGCAGCGCGACGCAGGCGCGGCCGACGGCGTCCCCGTCCGCCACGACGTCCCAGCCGAGGGGCGCGCGCTCGTGCCAGGCGCCCTCGAACCGGGAGAAGCCCGGGATGGACTTCGCCGCGACCGACCGGATCGGGCCGGCCGCGACGAGGTTCACCCGGACCCCCCGGGGACCGAGGTCACGCGCGAGGTAGCGCGCGAGGCTCTCGAGGGCCGCCTTCGCGACACCCATCCAGTCGTAGGCGGGCCACGCCACGCGTGCGTCGAAGTCGAGGCCGACGATCGAGCCCCCCCCGTCGTGCTCGAGCAGGGGGAGGAACGCGCTCGCGAGCACCTTCAACGAGAACGCGGACACCTCGAGGGCGGTCGCGACGTCCGGCCACTCCGCATCGAGCATGCCGTTGCCGAGGACGCTTGCGGGCGCGAAGCCGATGGCGTGGAGGAGGCCGTCGAGGCGCCCGTAGCGGGAGAGCACCTCGTCGGCCACCGCGTGGGGCTGGTCGGGATCGGTGACGTCGAGCTCGAGCACGAGCGGCTCTGTCGGAAAGCGACGGGCGGTGCGCCGCGTGATCGACAGGCCCCGACCGAACCCGGTCAGGATGACCTCGGCACCCTCTTCCTGGGCGTGGCGCGCGGCGTGCCAGGCGAGCGAGTCGTCGGTGAGCACCCCGGTGATCAGCACCGTCTTGCCGTCGAGGATCCCCATGTCCGCCTCCCGTCGCCGGTCGCGCCGACCGTCGCGGCTGGCGCCCGGGGACACTACCGGCGCGGCGGTGCCGGGGTCCACGGTCGGCGCGCGCCCGGCGGGCCGGCGCACGAGGCGGGCGTCACGAGGCCCGGGTCGCCGACCGCCCGACGAGGTGCTCGTAGAGCAGTGCCGTGTCCGGGTGGACGTAGCGCAGCGGGTCGCCGTCGATCTCGAGGACGAGCGCGAGGTGGCGCAACGTCGCCTCGACCCCGGCGCGATTTCCCGTGGCGTCCGCGATACGCATGAGCAGCCGGTGCAGGCGCTCGTCCCAGGGTGCCGCGCTCAGACCCCGGTGCGCGGCCCAGACGGCCCCCGCGTAGTCCGCTCGCTCGAGGAGCGCATCGCCGCAGCGCAGCGCGCAGTCGGTGACCACGTGCTCGATCTCGGCTGCGGTGCACTCGACCGCGGTCCACAGCGCGGGCGGGAGGTCCTCGAACGGTCGGCCACGCACGAGCCCGAGAGCTTCGCGCCACGACGCGACGTCGCCACTGCGAACCGCGAGCGCGGTGAACCTCGACCAATCGGTCGAGACGTCGACGAGCCGGTAGAGATCGCCGTCGCGGCGCAGGCGCGGCCGGTCGTCGGGCGCGAAGCCGAGGAGCCGCCTCGCCTCGGAGAGCCTGTTCGAGATCGTCTGGTCCGGCACGCGTCGGTGGGGCCATAGGGCTGTCGACCAGGCGAGGGAGGTGGAGCCTTCCGGGTGGAGCGCGAGGAACACGACGAGCTCGGTCAGCTTCGGGCGGCGGGCGAACGACCCGCCGACACCGCGCACCTCGACCCGTCCGAGGACGGCGACGTCGATCGGCACGCGGTCGTCGTCGAGCCCGGGATGCTCGGACCGCCGACGCCCGTCACCGTCGTCGGCCTCCGTCCTGCCCGGCCCCGCCAAAACACCGGGCCGCGCCCGCGTCACTGCCGTGCTGTCGTCGTTCCCGCCCACGGTGTCCCGCCTCCTCGTGCCGAAGCCGAGCTGTGCAGGTTCCGCCATGCCAGCTCGGCGCCCCGACTTCCGGGTGCACCGGAAGCCTTGTGGACTACGGTACCGCCCGGACTACCGCCGAGCGAGGGCCGGGTGCCACAGCATGGCCGGAGCACCAGCGTGGCCGGGACCGCGCGAGATGGCTCCTGCTATGATCGACCGGCGATTCAGATGTCAGTTGGTCGTGCTGGAACGTGGGCTGTCGCCCACGTTCTTGACTTTTGGAAGCGAGGTCCGGCGGCCTGGGTCGCGTCAGGCGAGGAAAGGAGGGTGTCGTGGCTGGTGCTGACGAGCTGTCGGTCGTCATCGCCCGGGTGTGCGATGCCCTCGGTGTCGAGCTCTACGACCTCGAGCAGGCGGCGAGCGTCGTCAAGGTGACCGTCGAGAAGCCCGGGGGCCTCGACCTCGACGCGATCGCCGAGGTCGCGCGGTCCGTGTCGGACGCGCTCGACGAGGTCGGCGACGATGTGGTGCCCGGCGGACGCTACGAGCTGGAGGTGTCGACCCCCGGCCTCGAGCGTCGGCTCCGGCGACCGGACCACTTCCTCTCCGCCGTCGGCTGCGTCGTGGCGATCCGCACCCGGCCCGGAGTCCCCGGAGCGCGGCGCCTCGACGGCGAGCTCGTGTCGGCAGACGACAGTTGCGTCGTCGTCGCCTGTAGCGGCGAGGAGCGGCGGATCGCCTACGACGAGATCGACAGAGCGCACACGGTGTTCGACTGGCGGGCCGCGCTCGCGGCCTCGCCGACCGACGGCGGCGTCGGTCCTGCTACGACGAAGGAGAGGGCGGCGACGTCATGAGCACGACGAACTTCGAGTTCCTGGACGCGCTCCAGCAGATCGCGCGGGACAAGGGCATCGCTGTCGACACCTTGCTGGAGGCGCTGGCCAACGCGCTCGTCGCGGCGTACAAGCGGCTCCCCGACGCCGCCGAGGAGGCCTTCGTCACGATCGACTCCGACTCCGGCGAGATCCGCGTCTACGGCCAGGAGCTGGACGAGAACGGCACCGTCGTACGCGAGTGGGACGACACGCCGAGCGACTTCGGCCGCATCGCGGCCCAGGCGGCCAAGCAGGTGATCCTCCAGCGCATCCGCGAGGCCGAGCGCGACCTCAAGTACGAGGAGTACGCGGGCCGCGAGGGCGACATCGTGACCGGCATCATCCAGCAGAGCGACAACCGCTACACGCTGCTCGATCTCGGCAAGGTGGAGGCGCTCCTGCCCCAGGCCGAGCAGGTCCCCTACGAGCGCTACGACCACGGTGCCCGGCTCAAGGCCTACATCGTCGAGGTGCGCAAGACGACCAAGGGCCCGCAGATCGTCGTCTCGCGCAGCCACCCCGGCCTCATAAAGCGGCTCTTCGAGCTCGAGGTGCCCGAGATCGCGAACGGTGTCGTCGAGATCAAGGCCTGCGCCCGCGAGCCGGGTCACCGGACGAAGATCGCCGTCTGGTCGAACGACCAGAACGTCGACCCGGTCGGCGCGTGTGTCGGCGCGCGCGGCGCGCGGGTCCGGATGGTGACGAACGAGCTGCGCGGCGAGAAGGTCGACATCGTCCCGTTCTCGGACGACCCGGCCGAGTTCGTCGCCCGGGCGCTGCAGCCGGCGAAGGTCAAGGAGGTGCGCCTCGACGAGCAGAGCGGGACCGCGACGGTCGTCGTGCACGACTACCAGCTCTCGCTCGCGATCGGCAAGGAGGGGCAGAACGCGCGTCTCGCGGCGCGCCTCACGGGGTGGCGCATCGACATCAAGAGCGAGTCCCAGCTCGCCGACGAGGAGAGCGCGTTCGCCGCGGAAGACTGGGCCGAAGGCGAGTGGGTCGAGAGCGCAAGCGGCGAGATGGTCTTCCAGCCCGCAGGAGGTGGCGCGGCGATCTCGATGCAGGAGTGGGCCAAAGGCGACCCCGAGCCCGGCCAGCCGGACGCGGCGGCTGGCGAAGACGGATCGACCGCCGGGGCGCAGGCGGCGGCCGAGGCCGTGGAGGACGGCTCCGCCGAAGACAGCCCTGCCGAAGACAGCCCTGCCGAGGACAGCCCTGCCGAGGACAGCCCTGCCGGGGACAGCCCTGCCGGGGACAGCTCCCTCGGGGACGGCAGCCCAGGGGGTGCGCCGTAGGGCGCCTGCCTATCCGGACCTGCGTCGGCTGTCGCAGGCGCACGACGACGGACGACCTCGTGCGCGTCGTGCTGTCCCCGGACGGTGCGGTCGTCGTCGGGCGGTCCCTGCCGGGTCGGGGCGCCTGGCTGTGCGCAGGCTCGCTCGACTGCTGCGAGCAGGCGGTCAAGCGCCGGGGCCTTGCCCGCGCGTTGCGGCGCGAGGTCCGCCCCGAGGCGGCTGCGGCGTTGCTCGACGCCTGGGCCCCGGGCACACGGGGTACGAAGGTGTGCGAGGATAGATGAATCGGCGGGGTGCCGATCGCGTCGCGCGGGTTCTTCCCGCGCTGAGAAGGGACTGTCAGGCAGTTGGCGAAGAAGATCCGCGTCTACGAGCTCGCGCGTGAGCTCGGGCTGACCAACAAGGAGGCGCTCGACCTCGCTGTTTCCCTCGGGATCGGCGTGAAGAGCCACTCGTCCTCGATCGAGGACGCGCAGGGGGACCGCGTGCGCCGCAAGGCCGAGCGTGAGGGCCTCGTGCGCGAGGTCCAGCCCCCCGAGGAGCCGGCCGCACCAGCACCGGCGAGTCGTGGTGCCGCGGGTCGTGGAGGTGGATCCGCCGTCAAGTCGGCCGAGCCGGGAGAGGGCCGCGCCCTCGTGGACGCCCCTCGCGCCGATGCCGTGCCGACGCCGTTCGCCGCGCCCGACGCCCGCCCCGTTGCAGCCAGCCCGTCCGCGCCGACGCCGCACGCCTCCGAGGCCGCTGCGGCGGTTGTCGCTCCCGGAGACCGGGAGCAGGCCGGCGAGCAGAGGCCGTCGGAGCACAGGGTCGTGCGGAGCAGGCCGGCGAGCGAGCTCACGGACGCAGGCCGCGCCCCCGT
>DAHWHN010000052.1 GCA_027335685.1 Acidimicrobiaceae bacterium | reverse complement strand
GCTGTGCGAGGTCGTCGCCCGGACGGGCTAGATCGCGGGCCGGGCGGTCTCGCAGAGCTCGGCGAAGCGGCGCACGTCGACGTTGCCGCCCGAGAGCACGACGCCGACGCGTGGCCCGAGGTCGCCCGCCGCGCCCGCGAGGACCGCGGCGAGGCCGACCGCGCCGCTCGGCTCGACGACGAGCTTCAGCTCCTCGAAGCAGTAGCGCATCGCGTCGGCGATCTGGGGCTCGCTCACGACGACGACGCGGTCGACGAGCCGGCGGTTCACCTCGAAGGTGAGCGCGCCGGGCGTCGGCGCCCGCAGCCCGTCAGCGCTCGTCGACACCTCGCCGAGCTCGACCCGTCGTCCGGCGGCGAGGGAGCGCCGCGTGTCGTCCGCCCCGGTGGGCTCGACGCCGACGATGCGGCATCCCGGGCCGACGAGGGCCCGAACGGCGGTCGCGATGCCTGCGAGGAGGCCTCCGCCCCCGACGGGCACGACGACGGCGCCGAGATCCGGGTGCTCGTCGACGATCTCGAGGGCGACGGTGCCTTGGCCTGCCATGACCTCGACGTCGTCGAAGGGTGGCACGACGAGCGCACCCTGGTCCCGGGCGATCGCGGCTGCCACGTCCTCTCGGCGTTGGCTCCCGGGCTCGTAGAGCCGGAGCTGCGCGCCGAAGGAGCGGATCGCCTCGAGCTTGATCCGGGGAGCGTCGACCGGCGCGACGACCGTCACGTGCGTGCCGACGATCCTGCCGGCGAGCGCGACGGCGGCGCCGTGGTTGCCGGAGGAGTACGTCACGACGCCCGCCGACCTCTCGGCCGGCGTCGTGCACGCGAGGCGGTTGAGCGCGCCGCGGAACTTGAACGAGCCCGTCCGCTGGAGCATCTCCGGCTTGAGCACGACCTCGGCCTTGGCACGCTCGTCGAGGTCGGCGGAGGTGAGCATCGGCGTGCGGCGGACGTGGCCGGCGATGCGGCGTGCCGCGGCCTCGATCCGGTCGAGCGTCAGCTCGCCGGGGCTGCTGCATGGCCGAGACGGACGACCAGGCTCCACGGCCGCATCGTAGGCGGTCCGGCCGTCACGGGAACGACAAGTCGAGCTGTCAAGATGGGCGTCCCATGAGCGAGCCCGATGTCGGTCTCACAGCACCGCGACGTCACCGGAGCAGGCGGGCGACCGCCGCGGGCGTCGTCGCGCTCGCCGGAGCGGTCGACGTGCTCGAGGCCCTCCGGCCGCCGCTGCACGGCCGGCTGCACCTCGTCGACCTCGTCGTGCCCCTCGTCGTCTCGCGCGCCGCGGTGGCGCTCGTGCTGCTCGCAGGATTCGGGCTGCTCGTCCTCGCGAGCGGGGTCCGGCGGGGCCAGCGCCAGGCTTGGGTCGTCGCGACCTGCCTGCTGGCCGGCAGCACGGCCCTCCACCTCGTGAGGGGCGCCGACGTCGGGGGGACGGTCGTCTCGCTCGGGGTGCTCGGCATGCTCCTCGCGAGCCACGACTCGTTCCGCGCGAGCGTCGACCGGCCGTCGCGCCGACGGGGGCTCCTCGCGCTGCTCTTCGGCGGCTTCGCGACCGTCTCGGTCGCCACGCTGTCGATCGAGGTCGTCGCGCGCGTCGACCGGGACGGTGCCGCCCCTCCCGTGGCGCGCACGGCGCTCGCGGTCGGTCAGCGGCTCATCGGCCTGCGGACGATGCCCCTGCCCACGCAGCTCGGGACGAGCCTCGACCCTGGCCTTCTCGTCATCGGGGTCGTCCTGCTGATCGCCGCGTCCCGGCTCGTCCTGCGGCCGGTCGTCGACCGGCGCGGCGCGGCCGCCGTCGCCTCGCTGCTGCGTGCCCGGGCCGTGGTCGGTCGGCACGGGACGGGGACGCTCGACTACTTCGCGTTGCGCACAGACAAGCAGCACTTCTTCTACCGCGACACGCTCGTCACCTATGCGGTGCACGGCGGTGTCTGCCTCGTCTCGCCGGACCCGATCGGGCCGGCCGGCGAGCGGGGCGAGGCGTGGGCGAGCTTCCGCGAGTTCGCCGACCGCCAGGGCTGGCGCGTCGCCGCGCTCGGGACGGGCGAGGAGTGGCTACGTTTCTACGAGCAGGCCGGGATGCGGCACCTGTACGTCGGCGACGAGGCGGTCGTCGACCTGACGACCTTCCACCTCGGCGGCGGGAAGATGAAGAGCCTGCGCCAGGCGGTCAACCGGATCGCGCACCACGGCTACACCGTGACGTTCCACGACCCGTCGGACCTCGACCCCGGCCTCGCTCGCGAGCTCGAGTCGATCCTCGCCGCGGGGCGCCGGGGTGCCCACGAGCGGGGCTTTTCGATGACGCTCGGACGCGCCTTCGACCCGGACGACAAGGGCCTGCTCGTCGCCGTCGCCCACGCGCCAGACGGCGCGGCAGCGGCGTTCTGCCAGTTCGTCCCGGCTCCGGGGATCGGTGGCTACTCGCTCGACCTGACGCGCCGGGACGGGCTGGACCATCCGAACGGCCTCGTCGACTTCGTCGTCGTCTCGACGATCGAGCACCTGCGCGCACGGGGGATGACCGGCCTCGCCCTCAACTTTGCCGTGATGCGCTCGGTCGTCGCGGGCGAGGATCGCTCCTTCGTCGCGCGCGCCGAACGCGTGCTGTTGCGCCGGCTGTCCGCGTCGATGCAGATCGAGTCGCTCTGGCGGTACTGCACGAAGTACGACCCTCAGTGGGTCGCCCGGCACGTCGTCTACGAGCGCCTGGCCGACCTCGTGCCGATCGCGGTGGCGGTGGCCCGGGCGGAGTCCTTCGTCGAGCTTCCGGTTCTCGGCAAGCTCGTGGCCGGACCGCCGCGGCGGCTACATCCCGACTTCAACGTGTCCTGACGCCCGGCTCCCGACACGCCCGACGAGCCTGACGCCTGCCAGCCCACGGGCGCGACACAGGCACGGCTACTCGTGACGAGCGGCCGTGCCCGTGGTCGAGCCGAGGGATCAGTGCAGATCCTGGCGCATGTGCTCGAGCGCCTCGAGGCGATGGTTCATCTTGACGACGTCCGCGGCGTCGCGGTCGCGGATCCGTGCCTCGAGGGCCTGGAGCCGGCCGAGCTCCTGGCCGACGAGAGCCGGCCGCTCGGTGTCCGGGCGGTCGTTCAGCGCACGGTGGAACGCCTGGTAGGCGTCACGCGAGCGCTTGAGCCCAAGCCGTCCGGCGATCGCCGAGAAGGACCGTCCTTCGCTGCGTAGCGTCAGCACGTCCTGGTCGACGTTGCGCCGAGGCCCAGAACGCGGACGCTCAGGGCCGTCGGAGGAGGAGTCGCCGGAGCGGCGCTGGTCGGAGTGGCCGCCCCCCTGCCTAGGCAGGACGGACTGCCGACGCCTGGAGCCCCTTCGGACCCTGCGTCGTCTCGTAGGAGACGTGCTGGCCTTCGGCGAGCTCGCGGTAGCCCGAGCCTTCGATCGCGCTGTGGTGGACGAACACGTCGGCTCCGCCGTCGTCCTGGGTGATGAAGCCGAAGCCCTTCTCTGCGCTGAACCACTTCACGGTGCCAGTAGCCATGGATTGTCTCACAATTTTCTTCACGCACTAACCCGCAGACGAGCGGACGCCCGGACGCAGCGCTGCTCGGTCGCGTGATATCGCCGAGTGCTTTCCACACCGTAGCCCATGAGGCCGACCGTGGCGCACGCGCCCTCGACCTCGGACAGGTCAGCGGTTGAGCGGAACCACCTCAGGCCGTCGGCGCGGGGCACGCTGCGACGCGTTGCGCTTCGCGTCGAGCTGCTCGCGCGTGGGCCAGCGGACCTGCGACACGAGGCCGGCGAGCTCGAGCAGGCGGATGAGGCGTGCCGTCGAGTCGAGCTGGCGGCGGTCCACTCCATGGCGGGCGAGACGCGGGTTCGAGTGGTGCAGGTTGTGCCAGTTCTCGCCCATGGACAGCAGCGCGAGCGGCGCGAAGTTCGTGGCCCGGTCGTCGGATCGAGTCCTGAACGGGCGCGAGCCCCAGATGTGGCAGACGGAGTTCACCGCGAACGTTGCGTGTTGCAGGACGAAGACTCGCACGAGACCCGCCCAGACGAACGCGCCGAGCGCTCCGGCGGCGGTTCCCGAGATCGCCCAGCCGAGCAGGGCCGGCAGCCCGAGCGACACGACGCACAGGACCGGGAACAGTTTGCTGACCACGACGAGGTCGCGATCCGCAGCGAGGTCTGGAGCCCAGCGGGCGACGTCGGTCGTCCGGGTCTCGAACAGCCAGCCGACGTGCGCGTGCAGGGCCCCTTTGACCTTCGACCACGGGGCGTCTCCACCGAGGTGCGGCGAGTGCGGGTCGCCGACGCGGTCGGTGTACGCGTGGTGCTGGCGGTGGTTGGCCACCCAGCCGATCGCGGCCCCCTCGAAGGCGAGAGAGCCGGCGACGCTCAGGGCGATCTTGGTGCCGCGCCGGGCCTTGAAGCCACGGTGCGCGAGCATCCGGTGGAACCCGGCCGTGACACCGTGTCCGGCGATGGCGTAGAACACGACTGCGAGCCCAAGGTCGAGAGCGTCGACGCCGTGGCCGAACAGCGAGACGACGGCTGCGACGACGCCGACCAGGGGACCGAGCACGACGAGTGCCGTGACGAGTGCCTGCACACGCCCCGGTGGCGCCGGCTCCTCGCGCGAGCTGTCGCAGCCGTCGCTGTCCACATCGTCGCCGAGCAGGGTCGCGAGCCTGTCGGCGAGCAGGACCCCGCCCCCGTCGAGCACGACCGGCGCGCCAGCGTCGAGGACGGCCGTCCCTGTGTCGTCGGGCTGCGATGGTGCCATGCTGGTGGCGTTCATCAAGTTCGTCCCTTTGCTCGCGGGACGCACGCCCCGTCGAAACCGTTCAGGCCCCGTATGCGAGGTTGCTGGAGCCTAGCAACGGCGATAGGGCGAAAGGCGGCAGGGTCCGCGCGTCGCCCGGCTCGGACGCCGACACCAAGGAGGAGCCGAGATGTCCACGGTGGCGACGCGTTCGGCGGTGGTGCTCGCCGGCACCCAGGGGCTCGGGTTCGCGTGCGCCCAAGCCCTCACCGCGTCCGGGCACGCCGTCGTGCTCTGCGGCCGTGACGGGGGCCGCGTGGAGAGGGCAGTGGCGGCGCTGGGCTCTGCCGGGTCCGGCGCCACAGGGATCGTCGCCGACGTGCGGGACGTCGCCGCCGTCGAGCGCGTCGTCGAGCGGGCTGTCGATCTCCACGGCGGCCTCGACGTCCTCGTCACGAACTCCGGTGGACCGCGCACCGGCGAGCTCGCGGACCTGAGCATCGACGACTGGGAGGCCGGCTTCCACCTCGTCCTGCGCAGCGCCGTCGCTGCGATCCGCGTCGCCGTGCCGGCGATGTCCGCGCAGCGCCGCGGTCGTGTCGTCGTGGTCGGCTCGTCGAGCGCGCGCAGCCCGATCCGCGGCCTGACGCTGTCGAACGTCTTCCGCCCCGCGCTCGACGGGCTCGTGAAGTCCCTCGCGGTCGAGCTCGGACCGTCGGGCATCACGGTCAACATGGTCTGCCCGGGCAGGATCGACACCGGCCGCGTCCGCACGCTCGACGAGCAGCGGGCGCAGGCCGGCGGGCTCGCCTACGAGGTGGTGCGCGCCGCGTCCGAGGCGGCGATCCCGGTCGGACGCTACGGGCGCCCCGAGGAGCTGGCCGCCCTCGTCGCGTTCTTGGCCTCCGACGCCGCCGCCTACGTGACGGGCCAGTGCATCCTCGTCGACGGGGCGATGGTCCCGACGCTTCCCTGACCGTCGGGGCGCGTCCGGGCCGGAGGTCGCGCCCTATCCTCGACGGCACGGGTGACAGAACCCGGGGCCGGCACGGGTGCCAGCACTTGGCGTCGGCGCGGTCCTGCCTGCCGGCCGCCGCGCACCGGGGGACGGACGGAGGCCACGATGCGGAGGTCGCCGGAGCGACCGGAGAGGGGCACGATGGAGCCGGTCGGCGGGAGCGAGCGGCTGCGCGAGGTCATGGGGCGCTTCGTGACCGGCGTTACGGTCGTCACGGCCGTCGACGAGGGGACACCGGTCGGCTTCACGTGCCAGAGCTTCGTCTCGCTCTCCCTCGATCCGCCCCTCGTCGCCGTGGCGCCGGCGAAGAGCTCGACGAGCTGGCCCCGCATGGCCGCCGCCGGCGCGTTCTGCGTGAACATCCTCGCCCGGGGTCAAGAGGAGATCGGCCGGTCGTTCGCGCGCTCGGGCGCCGACAAGTTCGCAGGCGTCGCCTGGCGTCCCGGACGGCTCGGAGCGCCCGTGCTCGCCGGGGTGCTCGCCTGGGTGCAGTGCGCGCTCGAGCTCGTCCACGACGCCGGTGACCACGAGCTCGTCGTCGGCCGGGTCGTCGAGCTCGCCGCGGGCGACGGCGAGCCCCTCGCCTACTTCAGGGGGTCGTTCGTCGAGCTCGGCGGGACCGTCGAGCTCGCGCGGCGCGGCACTCCCGGGCGGGAGGATCCGCTGGCGGCGCGCTGATCGGGGCGGCCCGATCGGGCGCCCGGGGCGGGCCGCGAGGCTGTCGCGCGCGCCGCGGCGTGCCGTAAGGGGGGATGCCCGCGCGGTGCTCGCCAGGCTCGCGAGGCGAAGCGGGACCTTGACGCCAGAAGGCGGGGAGGAGGACCGGTGGGCATCGTGGACGTCGTCGTCGGTCGCCAGGCGATCTTCGACCGCCAGCAGGTCGTCGTCGCCTACGAGCTGCTCTTTCGCCAGGCACCGGAGTCGGTGGGCGCCTCCGGCGCGCTCGGTGGCGAGCTGATGACCGCGCAGGTGGTGTTCGGCGCGCTCGGCATCGGGGTCGAGCGGCTCGTCGGCGACAAGCCGGTCTTCGTCAACGCCGACCACAAGCTGCTCACGGGCGAGACCCTGCTCGCGCTCCCGCCCGAGCGGGTCGTGGTCGAGGTGCTCGAGACGGTGGTGCCCGACGCCGAGGCCCTCGCCGGCTGCCGCCGCCTCGTCGAGGCCGGCTATCGGCTCGCTCTCGACGACGTCGTGAGCTGCGCGGGCCTCGACGCGCTGCTCGAGCTCGCGTCGATCGTGAAGGTCGACCTGCCCGCCGTCGCAGCCGGTGATCTGGCCGACCTCGTCCGCGCGTGCCGTGACGCGGGCGTCGAGCTGCTCGCGGAGAAGGTCGAGACGCCCCGGCAGATGGACGCCTGCGTCGAGCTCGGGTTCGACTACTTCCAGGGCTACCTGCTCTCCCGCCCGCAGGTCGTCGCGGGGCGGGCGCTCGAGCCCGACGCCGCCGTCCGTCTCCAGCTCGCCGGCAAGCTCATCGCCGACGACTGCGACGTCGCGCAGATCGAGCAGATCGTGCAGAGCGCCCCCGGTCTCGTCTACCAGCTGCTCGCGCTCGCCGGGATCGGCGCCGCGCACGGCACACGCCGCCGCGTCGAGACCATCCGCGACGCCGTGGTCCTGCTCGGACGGCGCAGGATGCAGAGCTGGGCGGCGATCTTGCTCATGGCGGGCGGCCGGTCGAGCGCGAGCGAGCAGTCGATGACGGCGCTCGTGCGGGCGCGCATGTGCGAGCTGGTCGCGTCCGTGGTGCCCGACGCCTCGACGGGGCTCGCCTTCGTCGCGGGCATGGTGTCGGCGTTCGACGTGCTGCTCGGCGTCCCGCTCGACGTCGTCCTCGACGGTATCGGCGCGCCGGACCAGCTCCGGACGGCGGCCTCGGCGGGCGCGTGCCCGGTCGGCGACGTCGTCGCGGACGTCGTCGCCTACCAGCTGGGCGAGCTCGGCGCCTCGGGGGCGCCGACCCGGTCCGGCATCGGGCTCCACGGGCTCGCGAGCGCGTGGACCGACGCCGTCGAGTGGGCACTCGAGGCGGCTCGCCCCGTCGTATGACGGGCGGCGCGGTGACCTGAGCGGTCCCCGCGCCGCCCGCGGCCTCGTCCGGTCGCGTCAGTTGCCCGCTGCCGCCCCGCACACGGTCTCGACGATGACCCGGGACACGACGTAGGGGTCGCAGTTCGCATTGGGACGGCGGTCCTCGATCCAGCCCTTCTTGGCTTTCTCGGCCGCCCACGGGATGCGGATCGACGCCCCCCGGTCCGAGGCGCCGTAGCTGAAGCGGTCCCAGCGGGCGGTCTCGTGGGCGCCGGTCAGGCGGTCCTTGATCCCCGCCCCGTAGGCCGCGATGTGCTTGTCGACCTGGGTGCCGAGGGCCTCGCAGGCGGCGATGATCGGGTCGTAGCCCTCGCGCATCGCAGCGGTCGAGAAGTTCGTGTGCGCGCCGGCTCCGTTCCAGTCCCCGGCGACGGGCTTGGCCGCGTAGCTGACCTGGACGCCGAAGTCCTCCGCGATCCGCTCGAGCAGCCACCGGGCCACCCAGAGCTGGTCGCCGATCGCCGGTGGCGGCAGGATCCCGATCTGGAACTCCCACTGGCCCTTCATCACCTCGGCGTTCGTGCCTTCGATGGAGAGTCCGGCGTCGATGCACGCTTGCGTGTGGCGCTCGACGATCTCGCGCCCGACGATGTAGTCGCCGCCCACCGCGCAGTAGTACGGCCCCTGGGGAGCGGGGAAGCCGACCTCCGGCCATCCGAGCGGGCGACCGTCCTTGAAGAAGGTGTACTCCTGCTCGATGCCGAACATCGGCTCCTGGTCGGCGTACTTCTCGGCGACCGCCACACAGGTCGCGCGCGTGTTGCTCGGGTGCGGGGTGAAGTCGACGAGCTGGACCTCGCACAGCACGAGGACGGACGTGCCGCCGCGCAGCGGGTCGGGCACGACGTAGACGGGCTGGAGCACGCAGTCGGAGTTGCTCCCCGGTGCCTGGTTCGTGCTCGATCCGTCGAAGCCCCAAATCCCCGGCTCCTTGCCGTCGGCTACGACCTTGGTCTTGCAGCGCAGCTGCGCGGTGGGTTCCGTACCGTCGATCCAGATGTACTCAGCTTGATAGCTCACGCACTGCTCCTGCGCTCTCGAGGTCCGCTAATGGCTGACTAGTTTGCGCCATGAAGGGTGCCAGCGGCACGTTTCTGTCCCATGACGGCATTGTGAACGGCGTGTGAACTGCCCGGCTCCGGCCCCGGCTGACGTGGCGTCAGCGGGCCGACGGGACCAGCGCGCGGCGGCGGCGCTTCTCGTCGTACATCGCGGAGTCGGCCCGGCGGAGCAGATCACGGGGTGTGTCTCCCGCCTGGGCCGTCGCCGCGCCGACGCTCGCGCTCACGGGAAGGCGCCGCGACGCGCTGAGCTCCGCGATGGCGACCGCGATCCGGCACGCGAGCCCGTGGGCGTCCGTCGGGTCCGGACTGTCGGTGACGACGGCGAACTCGTCGCCGCCGAGACGCCCGACGACGTCGTCCGGCCTGGTCTTCGCGTCGAGGATCTGGGCGATCTGGACGAGCAGCTCGTCGCCGACGTCGTGGCCGTGCGTGTCGTTCACCGCCTTGAAGCCGTCGAGGTCGACGTAGAGCAGCGCGACACGCTCGGGCGCCGCGAGCAACCGCTCTGCGAGCACCTCCTCGACCTCGGTGCGGTTGAGCAGTCCCGTGAGGGGGTCACAGCTCGCCATGCGCCTCAGCTCGGACTCCCGGGCGTGGTGCACCGTCACGTCGACGAGCGAGACGACGATCGCAGCGACCTCACCGCGGCGCGTCCGTGCCCGGAACGTCGCGTCGACGACCCGTTCCTCGGCACCGGGCCGCGGCGCGAGCAGCCGCAGGGACATCGTCCGTTCGCCCCCTGCGCGGCGCAGCGAGTCGAGCGTCTCCTCGACGGCCGGCTGGTCTGCGGGGTCGACGATGCCGGCGAGCCCGGTCGTGGCGAGCGGGACGAGCAGGCGCGCGCAGAGGCTGCGCGCCGCGTCGTTGACGAAGGACGCGGTCCCGTCGGGTTCGAGGACGAGGATCGGCAGCGGGATCGCGCTCGCGAGCAGCTCGAGCTCCGGCTCGGCTCGCCGCGGGGTGCGGGCCGCTCCTCCGGGTCCCGCGCCCCCGCCCAGCCCGCCAGCGGTCGTGTCGAGAACGACCGCGAAGCCGCGGATGTCCGGGTCGTCGAGGCGGTTGCGGACCGAGAGCGCGACGTCGTGCCACGCGCCGCGGTCTGCCCTGACGCGCACCGCGATCTCGCCGCGCCAGCCCGGCTCCGAGCGCAGGGCGACCACGGCGAGGTCGAGCATTGCTGGCAGGTCGGCCGGGTGGCAATGGTCGAACAGTCGCGTCCCGATGCAGCCCGGGCCGAGCGGAGAGCGCCCCAGCACCGCTGCGATGCGGCCCGTCGCGTCGACGACGAGGGCGGACCGCCCGATCTCCTCCGCGAGTGCGTCGAGAAGCGCCCGCGAGGGCCCGGCGATCGTCCCGCTGCGGGGCATGCCGGCGGTGCCGCCCCCGCCCGCCCACCCCGCTGCGGCCCGCGCGGGCGAGCCGGCGCCCGGGCTTGCGACGATCTTGTTGGCAAAGGCATGGGGTGTCCGCACGCGGTGGCGACACTAGCGCACGACATCGGGCGCAGACACGTTCGGTCACGTGCCGGCCACGGCGCGACGTGGGACCGCATCCACGCGCGCGGTCCGATCGCGCGCGGACGCGGTCGCGCCGGCACGCGGCGTGAGGAGATGCGTCCCCGAGGTCGCGTGCCGGCGCTAGGTGCCGGGCTCGGCAGGCCGGCTAGGCGACGATCGCGTCGATGCGGGCGAGCACCTCG
>DAHWHN010000028.1 GCA_027335685.1 Acidimicrobiaceae bacterium | reverse complement strand
CGAGCGCAGCGTCGCCGCCCGCGCCCGCGCCCGCGCCCGCGCCCGCGCCCGCGCCCGACGCGGGCGTCGACGGCCTACCGACAGACAGCGGGGAGCAGACATGAGAGCAGTCCTATCGGTCTACGACAAGACGGGCCTGGTCGCCTTCGCGACGGGGCTCGCAGATCTCGGCGTCGAGATCGTCTCGAGCGGCGGGACGTCGCGCGCGCTCGAGGACGCAGGGATCGCGCACCGCGAGGTCGCCGAGGTGACCGGTGCGCCCGAGATGCTCGGCGGGAGGGTGAAGACGCTGAACCCGGCGATCCACGGAGGGATCCTCGCCGACCGGTCCAAGCCGGACCACCTCGCGGCGCTCGAGGCGGCAGGCATCGACCTCGTCGACCTCGTCGTGTGCAACCTCTACCCGTTCTCCGACGCACCGTCGATCGAGATGATCGACGTCGGCGGCCCGACGATGGTGCGTGCCGCTGCCAAGAACCACGAGCACGTCGCCGTCGTGGTGGACCCGGGTGACTACGGGGCTGTGCTCGACGAGCTCCGGCGCGAGGGGAGCATCGGATCGGCGACGAGGCGCCGGCTCGCCCGCACCGCGTTCGCGCACACTGCCGCCTACGACGCGGCGATCGTCACCTGGCTCGACGGCGGTGGGCCATGGGGCACGGCAGGTGAGGTCCTGCCGCCGACCATCCACCTCTCGCTCGAACGCTGCGCGACGTTGCGCTACGGCGAGAACCCTCACCAGCACGGTGCGCGCTACAGGCGGATCGGCGACGCGCCCGGCTGGCTCGACCTAGCCAACCAGCACGGCGGTCGTGAGCTCTCCTATCTCAACTTGTTCGACGCGGACGCCGCCTGGCAGCTCGTCCACGAGCTGGTCGGCATCGGCGGGTCGGCGGCGGCTGCCGTCATCGTCAAGCACGCGAACCCCTGCGGCGTCGCGATCGCAGGCGACCTCGCCGCGGCCTACGCCGCAGCCTTCGCGGGCGACCCGGTCTCGGCCTTCGGCGGGGTCGTCGCACTCTCCGGCCGCGTCGACCTCGCGCTCGGCGAGTCGATCGTCGCGAACGCGCTCGCCGACGTCCTCGTGGCGCAGTCCGTCGACGACGACGCGCTCGAGCTCTTCGCCCGCAAGCGGAAGAACATGCGCGTGCTCACCGGACCCGCGCCGTCCGCCGGCGGCCTGGTCGTCCGCCAGCTCGCCGGTGGCTATCTCGTCCAAGAGCCCGACGTGTTCCTCGCGGACCGGTCCGCGTGGCGGATCGCGACGCGCGCCGAGCCGGCCGCGGACCAGTGGGCGGACGTCGAGCTCGCGTGGCGCAGCTGTGCGCGCACGTCGTCGAACGCGATCGTGCTGGCCAACGCCGGCCAGGTCGTCGGCGTCGGCTGCGGGCAGCAGAGCCGGGTGGACGCCGCGGAGATCGCAGGGCGCAAGGCGGCGGGGCGCGCCGCGGGCGGCGTCGCCGCGAGCGACGCGTTCTTCCCCTTCCGCGACGGCCTCGACGCTGTCGCCGACGCAGGCGTCACCGTCGTCGTCCAGCCGGGCGGGTCCCTGCGCGACGACGAGGTCGTCGCCGCGGCCGACGAGCGCGGCATCGCCATGATCATGACTGGAGAGCGCCATTTCCGCCACTGAGGGTTCGGAGCCGTCGGAGCCGTCGGAGCCGTCGATGCCGTCGCAGGCGGGAGGCTCGCGTGGCAGCGGCGGGACGGGCAGCGGCGGGACGGGCAGCGGCGCGGTCCTGCTCGACGGTGCCGGCCTCGCCGCCCGCATCCGCTCGGAGCTCGCGACCGACGTCGCGTACCTCGTCTCGCGCGGCGTCACCCCGGGCCTCGGGACGATCCTCGTCGGCGACGACCCCGCGAGCGCCCGCTACGTCGCGATGAAGCACGAGGACTGTGCCGAGGTCGGCATCGTCTCGGTCCATGCGCACCTGCCGGCATCTGTCTCCGCGGGAGAGCTCGACGAGACGATCCGACGCTTCAACGAGGACCCGACGGTGGACGCCTACCTTGTGCAGCTCCCGTTGCCGGCCCACCTCGACGAGGAGGCCGCGCTGCTCGCGGTGGACCCGGACAAAGACGTCGACGGCCTGCACCCGGTCAACCTCGGCCGGCTCGTCATGGGGGCTCCGGGACCGCTGCCGTGCACCCCGGCGGGCATCGTCGAGCTGCTCGCCGCGCACGGTGTCGCGGTCGACGGCCGCCATGCCGTCGTCATCGGTCGAGGGCTCACGATCGGTCGGCCACTCGCGCTGCTCCTCGCCCTGCGCCGGCCGGGCTGCAACGCGGCGGTCACGGTCGTGCACACCGGTGTGCGTGACCTCGGACGCTACGTGCGTGACGGGGACGTCGTCGTCGCGGCAGCCGGTGTCGCCGGTCTCGTCACCGGCTCCATGGTCAAGCCCGGAGCGGCGGTCGTCGGGGCGGGCGTCTCCTGGGCGGGTCGCAAGCTGCTCTCCGACCTCGCCGACGACGTCGCGGACGTCGCCGGCTTCGTGACCCCGCGCATCGGCGGCGTCGGCCCGATGACGCGCGCGATGCTCCTCCGCAACGCCGTCGAAGCCGCACGACGGCGGCTGGCGCGGACCTGAGCTCGCAGTCGCCCGGTCGGTGCAAGACTGGCGGCCCCGTGACGACGCGCTGCGCTGAGAGGATGCCCTGCCGGCCATGACACGCATCGTCGACGCGTTCGACGGGACGCCCCGTATCTCCGTCGAGCTGTGGCCTCCTCGGTCGGAGCAGGCCGCCCGGCGGCTCGAGGCGTCACTCGACAGGCTGGCCGAGCTCCGTCCGTCCTTTGCCTCCATCACCTACGGCGCGGCGGGCTCGACGCGCGAGCGCACGCACGACCTCGTCGTCGAGATGGAGCGCCGCCGCTCCACGACGGCGATGGCACATCTCACCTGCGTGGCGCACAGCCGCGCCGAGCTCGTCGAGATCCTCCAGCGCTATCGGGACGCCGGGGTCGAGAACGTGCTCGCGCTACGCGGCGACCGGCCCGCCACTGGGTCGGCGGCCGGCCCGGTCGGCGAGCTCGCGCACGCCGTCGATCTTGTCGAGCTGGCGTCGAGCGTCGGGCAGTTCTGCATCGCGGTCGCCGCGCACCCGGCCGGGCATCCCGAGTCGCCGGACCTGGCGACCGATCGCCGACGCCTGGCGGAGAAGATGCGCGTCGCGGACTTCGCGATCACGCAGTTCTTCTACGCCCCGGAGGAGTACCTCGTCCTGCGTGACGACCTCGCGGCCCTCGGGGTGGACAAGCCGCTCGTGCCCGGCGTCATGCCGGTCACGAGCGCGCGGACCCTCGAGCGGATGGCGGCGCTCTCGGGCCGTCCCGTGCCGGAGTGGCTCCGTGACCGGATCGCACGCGCGGGGCCGGACGCGCAGCTCGTCCGCCGCGCCGGAGTCGAGGTTGCGGCGCAATTGTGCAGCCAGCTCCTCGAGTGCGGCGCACCGGGCCTGCACTTCTATACGATGAACGACGTCGAGGCGACCCTCGAGGTGACGTCGGCCCTCGGCCTCGCAGCGCTTCGGTCCCGACCGCTCGACGGGCGCCTACCGGGAAGCTCGCACTAGGCTGGTTTTATGGGCAAGGGGGGATGGCGGCAGTTTCAGGGACAAGACGACGGTCCCGAGGGCGCGCGCAGGCGGCATCGAGGTGCGGGCCGTGGCGCGCTCCTGACGTGCCCTGCGTCATGAGGCGGGAGCGGATCCATCTCGCCGACGGCCGCGAGCTCGTCTACTACGACCACGACGGTGCTCCCGAGCGGGTCGGCTCCGACGAGCGCGACCTTGCCGGGCGGCCGCCGGGCTCGGAGCTTCGCTACGACCCGTTTCTCGGAGTCTGGGTGATGGTCGCGGCGAGCCGCCAGGACCGGACGTACCTGCCGCTCGCGGACGACTGTCCGCTCTGCCCCTCCCGCGACGGCCGGCACACTGAGGTGCCCGCTGCGGACTACGGTGTCGCCGTGCTCGAGAACAGGTTCCCTGCCCTCTCGGGCGAGCAGGCGTCGGTCGTCGAGCTGCCACTCGATCCGTCGCACGTGCGCCGCGACGGGTCGGGCCGCTGCGAGGTCGTCTGCTACTCGCCGCGCCACGACGCGTCCTTCGTCGACTTGAGCCCGGCCGACGTCGAGCTCGTGCTCGAGGCCTGGACCGACCGGACCGCCGCCTTGTCGACGATCCCCGCCGTCGAGCAGGTGTTCTGCTTTGAGAACAGGGGGGCCGATGTCGGCGTCACCCTCCAGCACCCGCACGGTCAGATCTACGCCTACCCCTTCGTCACCCCGCGCACTCGTCGGGCGCTCGACTCTGCCCGCGAGCACGAGGTCCGGACCGGCCGCAACCTCTACGACGACGTGCTCGCCGCGGAGCGCCGCGACGGGTCTCGGGTCGTCGCGGAGAACCGCTCGTGGACGGCGTTCGTCCCGTTCGCGGCGCGCTGGCCCTACGAGGTCCACCTGTACCCACGGCGTCGCGTGCCGGACCTGACGGCCCTGGCGGACGAGGAGCGGGAGGACTTCCCCTCGATCTACCTCGACCTGCTCCGCCGCTTCGACGGCCTCTTCGACGGCTTGGCGGGCGGCAGGACGCCGTACATGTCCGGATGGCACCAGGCACCGGTGCGCTCTGGCCGCGAGCTGCTCGCCCTCCACCTCGAGATGTTCACGGTCCGCCGCAGTGCGGACAAGCTCAAGTACCTCGCGTCGTCGGAGTCGGGAATGGACGCCTTCGCGAACGACGTCGTGCCCGAGGTTGCGGCGGCTCGCCTGCGGGAGCTGGCGCAGTGAGGGTCCTCGTCACGGGGGGAGCGGGCTACATCGGCAGCATCGTCGCGCTGCGGCTCGTCGAGTCGGGCGACGCCGTCACCGTCCTCGACGACTTGTCGACCGGGCACCGCGACGCCGTGCCCGCGGGCGCGGCCTTCGTCCTCGGCCGCGTCCACGACGCGGCGGAGCTGCTCGCGGGCAGGCGGTTCGACGCGGTCGTCCACCTCGCCGCCTCGTCGCTCGTCGCGGAGTCGGTCGCGAACCCTGCGAAGTACGAGGAGAACAACGTGGTCGGGAGCCGGCGCCTCGTCGCTGCGCTGGCAGGTCTCGGTGCCGATCGGCTCGTGTTCTCCTCGAGCGCAGCCGTCTACGGGGAGCCGGACGAGGTCCCGATCACCGAGGACGCCCCCGCGAGGCCGGTGAACCCCTACGGCGCGTCGAAGCTCGCGGTCGACGGGCTCCTCGCCGAGCAGGCCTCGCTGGGGCTCCTCGGCGCGGTGAGCCTCCGCTACTTCAACGTCGCCGGCGCCTACGGAGGGCTCGGCGAGCGGCACGACCCCGAGAGCCACCTCGTCCCGATCGCGCTCGAGGCCGCGCTCGGGCTGCGTCCGGGGCTTGCGATCTACGGCGACGACTACCCGACCCGGGACGGCACGTGCGTGCGCGACTACATCCATGTCGCGGATCTCGCGGCGGCGCACCTCGCCGCGCTCGAGCGCGCCGTCCCCGGCCGGCACCGCGTCTACAACCTCGGCAACGGCACCGGGTTCACCGTGCGCGAGGTGCTGTCGGCCGTCGAGGCCGTGACCGCCAGGTCGCTCGAGGTGACGATCGGGCCGCGGCGTGCTGGCGATCCTGCCGTGCTCGTCGCGTCGTCGGCCCGGGCCGCGAGCGAGCTCGGCTGGGTGCCGGAGCGCCCGGAGATCGCGACGATGATCGCGGACGCGTGGCGGGTCCTCCTCGCTCGTCGGAGCTAGCCGTGGGCGACACCTTCGCCTCCGTCTACGGCGGCGTGCCGGACGGGACCTTCGTCGCTCCCGGGCGGGTGAACCTCGTCGGCGAGTTCACCGACTACAACGAGGGCTTCGTCCTGCCGACCTCGCTGCCGCTCGCGGCGCGGGCATTCGCCGCGCGCCGGACGGATCGGCTCGTGCGGGTCGCGTCCGCCCAGGACGCCGCCGCGGGGGTGTTCGAGGCCGACCTCGCGGACCTCCGACCGGGCATGGTCGCCGGCTTCCCCGCCTACGTCCTCGGCGTCGCGTGGGCCTTCGCCGAGGCCGGTCTTCCCCTTGTCGGGGCCGACATCTTCATCGACAGCGACGTGCCGGTCGGCGCGGGGCTCTCGTCCTCGGCCGCGCTCGAATGCGCCGTCGCGCTCGCCTTCGCCGGGCTCTCCGGGCTCGACGTCGACCGCGTGCGCCTCGCCACGCTCGCGCAGCGCGCGGAGAACGCGTTCGTCGGGGTGCCGTGCGGGGTCCTCGACCAGATGGCCTCGCTGCTGTGCGTGCCCCACCACGCCCTCCTGCTCGACACCCGCAGCCTCGAGATGCGACAGGTGCCGTTCGACCTCGAGTCCGCGGGGCTGGCGCTGCTCGTCGTGGACACCCGCGTGAGCCACGACCTCGGCGACTCGGGCTACTCGGACAGGCGCCGTGCCTGCGAGCGGGCGGCGCAGCTGCTCGGTGTCAAGGCGCTGCGCGACGTCGAGCTCGCCGACCTCGACGCGGCGCTCGACCGACTTGCGGACCCCGAGCTCGTCCGACGCGTCCGGCACGTCGTGACCGAGGACGCTCGCGTGCTCGACGCCGCACGACTTCTCGACCGGGGCGACGTCGAGCCGATCGGTGCGATCCTCACGGCGGCTCACGAGTCGATCCGTGACGACTTCGAGTCGTCCTGCGCGGAGCTCGACGCCGTCGTCGACGCGGCCCTCGGGGCGGGTGCGCTTGGAGCCCGGATGATCGGCGGGGGCTTCGGCGGCTCCGCGATCGCCCTCGTGCGCGCCTCGTCGGTCGCCGCGGTGGTCGACGCAGTCGAGCGGAGGTTCGCCGCTGCCGGCTGGCAGCCGCCGCGCAGTCTCGTCGCTGCGCCCGTGCCGCGCTAGCGGGTGCCACGCAGAGCCCGGCGGGCGGGTGCGACAGGGCACCTCGAGCGCGTGCCCGGGTGGCCCGCCTCGCTCCTTGAGGATCTGACGAGCAGGCACCCCCCGGGGTAGCCTCGCGCCGTGGACGACATGCGCGCGACGACGAAGGCTCCGGTCCGTGTCACGGTGACGGGCGCGGCCGGGCAGATCTGCTATTCGCTGCTGTTCCGGATCGCGGCCGGCGAGCTGCTCGGTCCCGACCAGCCGGTCGAGCTGCGGCTGCTCGAGATCGAGCCGGCGATGAAGGCGCTCGAAGGCGTGGTCATGGAGCTCGACGACTGCGCCTCGCCGTTGCTGGCCGACATCGAGGCGACCTCTGACCTGTCGACGGCCTTCGACGGGACGTCCCTGGCGCTGCTCGTCGGCTCCGTTCCCCGCAAGGCCGGGATGGAGCGCAAGGACCTTCTCGGGATCAACGGGGGGATCTTCAAGCCACAGGGCCGGGCTATCGCCGAGAACGCGGCTTCCGACGTGCGCGTGCTCGTGGTGGGCAACCCGTGCAACACCAATTGCCTGATCGCGCGCGCCAATGCGCCCGAGGTGCCCGCAGACCGCTGGTTCGCGATGACGCGACTCGACGAGAACCGCGCGAAGTCCCAGCTCGCAGGTCGCGCCGGTGTGCCGGTGACGGCGGTGACCAACATGGCGATCTGGGGCAACCACTCCTCGACGCAGTTCCCCGACTTCGCGCACGCACGGATCGGCGGATCGCCCGCACCCGAGGTGATCGCCGACCGATCCTGGCTCGAAGGCGAGTTCATCACGACGGTGCAAAAGCGCGGAGCGGCGATCATCGACGCGCGCGGCTTGTCATCTGCGGCCTCGGCGGCCGCAGCTGCGGTCGGCTCGGTCGTCGCCGTCCGCACGCCGACGCCCGCGGGGGACTGGACGTCGCTCGCGGTGGTCTCCCACGGCGAGTACGGCGTTCCGGAGGGCTTGCAGTTCGGCTTCCCGGTGCGCTCGACAGGCGACGGTTGGAGCATCGTCGAGGGCATCGAGCACGGCGAGCTCGCGACCGAGAGGATCCGGCTCACGACCGAGGAGCTTCTCGCCGAGCGTGCGGACGTCGCGGAGCTGCTTGCACCGAGCTAGTCGTGAGCTCGCACTAGCGGGGCAGTTCCCCGAAGTGCTCGACCTCGGGTGGGCCGTCGAAGAACGGGCCGATGATCTGGCGCCACGTCGCGAAGGCCTCAGAGGACCGGAAGCCTTCCATGTGGGCCTCGACGCTTGCCCACTCGACGAGAAGCAAGAATGTGGATGGCCGTTCGACCCCGCGTAGCAGGCGGGCCGAGATGCAGCCAGGCGCAGCGGTGATCACGGCATGCGCTTCGGGGAACGCCGTTAAGAAGTGGTCCTCGCTGCCCGGCCGGACGGTGATGAGCGCGTGCTCGGTGATCACCGGGTCTCCTCCAGCGGTCTGGTGCCGCCGCTCGTGGCCAGGCGGGCGCCGGCGACTGCCTCGGCCAG
>DAHWHN010000019.1 GCA_027335685.1 Acidimicrobiaceae bacterium | reverse complement strand
GACGAGGTCCTCCGGCGAGTGGGAGTGGTCGACCCGCGCGACCTCCTGCTCGATGATCGGCCCCTCGTCGAGGGCGGCGGTCACGTAGTGCGCAGTCGCACCGATCAACTTGACGCCCCGCGCGTACGCCTGGTGATAGGGGCGAGCGCCCTTGAAGCTCGGCAGGAACGAGTGGTGGATGTTGATCGCCCGCCCGGCGAGGGCGCCTGCGAGACCTGGCCCTAGAATCTGCATATAGCGTGCCAGCACGACGAGGTCGACGTCGAGCTCGCGGACGAGATCGAGGATGCGCCCCTCCTGCTCGGTGCGCGTCTCGGGCGTGACCGGCAGGTGGTGGAAGGGTAGGCCGAAGGATCCGACGAGCTCGGAGAAGTCGGGGTGGTTCGACACCACCGCAGCCACCTCGGCGTGCAGCGACTCCGTACGGACCCGGTAGAGCAGGTCGTTCAGGCAGTGCCCGAGCTTGCTCACGAGAAGCAGCAGGCGCGGCTTGCGCGCCGCGTCGTGGACCTCGTAGTCCATGTCGAGCCCGGCCGACAGCCGGCCGGCCTCCTCGCGCAGGCTTGCCGCCGATCCGCCCGACGGCAGCGTCGCGTGGACGCGCATGAAGAACCTGCCCTCCGGGGAGACAAACTGCTGGCTCTCCTCGATGTTCACGCCGCGCTCGGCGAGAAAGCCTGCGACCGCGTGGATGATGCCGACCCGATCGGGGCAGGAGAGGGTGAGGACGGCACCCGAGTGCTGCCGGCTGGACCGGACGGCAGCACGCGGCGGGGTCCGCTCGTCGTCGGCCAAGGTCAGTAGCGGTACTGGTCGGACTTGTACGGGCCGTCCACCTGCACGCCGAGGTACTCGGCCTGCTCGGGCGTGAGGGTCGTGAGCTTGACACCGAGTGCGTCGAGGTGGAGGCGGGCGACCTTCTCGTCGAGGTGCTTCGCAAGCACGTGGACGCCGAGCGGGTACTGCGCGGCCTTCGTGAACAGCTCGACTTGGGCAAGGGTCTGGTTGGAGAACGAGCACGACATGACAAAGCTCGGGTGCCCCGTCGCGTTGCCGAGGTTCATGAGCCTGCCCTCGGAGAGCACGATCACGCCGTGGCCGTCCGCGAAGCGCCACTCGTCGACCTGGGGCTTGACGTTGACCCGCTCGACACCGGGCAGCGCGGCGAGCCCCGCCATGTCGATCTCGTTGTCGAAGTGGCCGATGTTCGCCACGATCGCAAGGTGCTTCATCGCGGCCATGTGCGCCGCAGAGACGACGTTGCGGTTGCCCGTCGCCGTCACGACGACGTCGGCGATGCCGACGACGTCGTCGAGCGTGGCGACCTGGAAGCCCTCCATCGCCGCCTGGAGTGCACAGATCGGGTCGATCTCGGTGACGATGACCCGGGCGCCCTGGCCGCGCAGCGACTCCGCGCAGCCCTTGCCGACGTCGCCGAACCCGCAGACCACGGCGACCTTGCCGCCGATCAGGACGTCGGTCGCACGGTTGAGGCCGTCGATGAGGGAGTGCCGGCAGCCGTAGGTGTTGTCGAACTTCGACTTCGTGACCGAGTCGTTGACGTTGATCGCCGGGAAGAGCAAGGTGCCCGCGCGCTCCATCTCGTAGAGGCGGTGGACCCCGGTCGTGGTCTCCTCCGACACGCCGATGATGGCCTGCGCCGCACGGGTCCAGCGGCTCGCGTCCTGCGCGAGCGACTCGCGCAGCACCTCGAGCAGCTGCACGACGTCCTCGGGGTCGTCGATGCGCGCGTCGGGCACCTTGCCCGCCGCCTCGTACTCGACGCCCTTGTGCACGACGAGGGTCGCGTCGCCGCCGTCGTCGAGGAGCAGGTTCGGGCTCTCGCCACCGGGCCAGACGAGGGCCCGGACGGTGCACTCCCAGTACTGCGCGAGCGTCTCGCCCTTCCAGGCAAAGACCGGCACACCCCTCGGCTGGGCCGGCGTGCCGTGCGGGCCGACGACGACGGCCGCCGCCGCGTGGTCCTGGGTCGAGAAGATGTTGCACGACGCCCAGCGGACCGACGCGCCGAGCGCGACGAGCGTCTCGATGAGCACGGCGGTCTGGACCGTCATGTGCAGCGAGCCGCTGACGCGGGCGCCGGCGAGCGGCTGCGCCGGACCGAGCTCGCGACGCAGTGCCATGAGCCCGGGCATCTCGTTCTCGGCAAGCTCGATCTCCCGCCTGCCGAGCGCCGCGAGGCCGAGGTCGGCCACCGCGAAGTCCCCCGCGTCGAGCACCGCCGCGTCGTGTCCCATCACCCGGTCGTCCTTCCTCGTGCCCTCTCGAGGGGCGCGGGGGCGAGTCTAGGACGCCTCGACATGTGCCCTCGCGCTCGCGCCGAGACCGACGTGGTCGGGGACGAAGAACACGAGCGGCGTCGTGACGAGGAGGAGCACCGCGAAGGCGACGAAGCTGTGCGCGAGGGCCGTCGCCTCATGGGCGCTGCGCGCGACGTAGGAGGTGACGACCGCGACCGTGAGGATCGCGCCGGCCTGACGCACGGCGCCGCGCAGGCCGGAGATCGCCCCGACGTCCTGCGGTGAGAGCTCGAGCGAGGCGTTGTTCGCCGCCGGCGCCGAGCCGCCCGTGCCGAGGCCGGTGACGGCCGTCGCGCACGCGAGCCAGCCGTAGGGACCGAGGACCGGGGGGTGCAGCGCAACGAGCACGAAGCCCGCCGAGACGAGCGTGAAGCCGACGATCATCGGCGCGCGGTAGCCGGTCCGGCGCAGCGCGAGCGACGACGCGACGGCGAGCACGATCTCGCCGACGCCGCGAGCGGTCAAGAGCGTGCCCGCCTCGAGTGGAGCGAGCCGGTAGCGGCTCTCCGCGTAGAGCGGCACGAGGGCGCCGAGACCGATGACGCAGCCCCCCCAGACGAAGTTCACGACGTTCATCACGACAAAGACCCGCCCGCGCAGGAGGTGGACGGGGATGAGCGGGTCGCGGACCCGGTCCGCCCGGCGGACGAACCAGACAGCGGTCGCGAGCGCGACGGCCAGTGGCGCGAGGAAACCGACCGACAGCGGGCTCGCGTGGCGGTAGCCGAGATAGGTGACGGCAAGCATCGCCGCGAGGATGCACGCACCGAGCTCGAGCGCTCCGGGGATGTCGGTCCGTCCCCCGCTCGGGCGCGACTCGGGGAGGTAGCGGACCGCGAGGACGGTGAAGACGACCCCGATCGGGACGTTGACGAGGAACACCCCCCGCCACGACCATCCCGCGATGATGACGCCGCCGATCACCGGGCCGACGAGGGCCCCGATCGGGAAGATGCTCGAGAAGAGCCCGATCGCTCGGTCCCGTCCCGCACCGAAGGTGTCCGAGACGATTCCGGTCGCCGACGGCATGAAGGCGCCGCCGCCGACCGCCTGCACGACGCGCAGGGCGACGAGGAGACCGACGTTCCCCACGAGACCGCACGCGAAGGACGACGCCGTGAACAGCACGGCCGAGCCGACGAAGACGCGCTTGCGACCGAGCTGGTCGCTGACCCGCCCTGCGACCGGCATCGCGACGACGAGGCCGAGCTGGTAGCCGGTGATCGTCCAGCTCGCCCAGTTGAGCGGAGCGTGCAGCGCATGGCGCAGCGTCGGGAGCGCGGTCGACACGATGGTCCCGTCGACCGAGGACATGAACAGCGCGAGGGAGACGATCGCGAACACGAGCCAGCGCGAGCCCGCGGCATCCTCCCCGCCGTCGATTGTGCCGTGTGCCGTCCGCCGAGCAGCTACCGCGACGCCCCCCGTAGTAGGTCAGGACATCCTATCCGCGGCGGCTCACAGCCGGCCGAGCCCGCGGTAGCTCACAGCCGGCCGAGCCACGTCTCGCCGTGCCGGAGCCTCGACGCGAGCTGCGACGTCGTCGCCTCCGTGACGCGTGCGAGCCCGGCGAGGCGGTTGAGCTCCGCGTTCACCTTCGCGTGCGACCAGCCCGTGCGCCGGGCCAGCCGCCGGGCGATCTCGGCGTTCGCCGCGCGCAGCTCGTCGCGCAGCTCCGTGCGGGCCATCCCCTCGGGGACCGCCGGGCCGCCTCCGGCCAGCCTGCCGAGCGGCGGTGGCGCGCCGAGGTCGAGCACGAGCGACGGGTCGTCGTCCGCGTGGAGCGGGTCGTCCTCCCCCTCGCCGTCCAGGTCGACGGCATGGGTCGCGACAGCCGAGATCACGCTGAACAGCGAGAGCTGCTCGGCAGGGACGCCGTCGTGCACGAGGTCCTCGCCGTCACCGTCGCCGTCGAGCGGGTCCTCTCGACCCGGCCCGTCCCGGCGTCGCAGGCTGTGCCGGCGCGCCTCGGCGATGCGCGCCGCTCCGGCGCGCAACCTCGGGTCGTCGGGGATGAAGACGTACGCCGCCTGGCGCCCGATCCCGGGAAGCCAGCGGACGAAGCGGCCGACGGCCTGACGGAAGAACAGCTCCGTCGTCGTGGTCGTCGCGTAGACGCCGACGCGCAGCCGCGGGATGTCGACGCCTTCGGACACCATGCGGACCGCCACGAGCCACGGACGGTCCGTGCGTGAGAAGCCCGCGATCGTTGCGGCGGCATCCGGGTCGTCGGACGTCGCGACCTCCGGCTTGGTGTCGAGCATGCGCGCCATGAGCTCGGCGATCCCCCGGGCGTGGACCTGGTCGGTCGCGATGACGAGCCCCCCGGCGTCGGGCTGGCTGCGGCGGATCTCGGTGAGGCGAGCATGCGCGGCGACGAGGACCTCCGGCAGCCACTGGCCCTCGAGCGAGAGCGCCGTGCGCAGCCGCTGGTTCGCCTGGACGGTGCCGAGCTCGTCGTCGAAGGTCGCCGCGTGCAGCGTGCCGTCGGGAGCCGACCATTCCATGTAGCCGTTCGTCCGGGGGAAGTAGACCGGCCGCACGACCCTACGCTCGGCGAGCGCCTCGCCGTAGCCGTACTCGAAGTCCGGTCGTGCCTCGTCGAGCTCGTAGCGGACGAACGGGATCGAGCGGGTGTCGGAGCGGAACGGCGTGCCGGACAGCGAGAGCCGACGGCGCGCCCCGCCGACAGCGGTGAGCAGCGACTCCCCCCACGCGCGGTCCTGGCCGGCGTGGTGGACCTCGTCGAGGACGACGAAGCCCCCCCGCGCGACGCGTGACAGCGCGGGCGCAGCGGTCGCGACCTGCTGGTAGGTCGTCACGATGCCGTGCATGTCCGCCGGCAGACGACCGTCGGACGGCGACCAGGCTGCGTCGAGATGCAGGTCGAGCGCCCCGGCCGCCCGCGCCCACTGCAGCTTCAGATGGGCGGTCGGCACGACGACGACGAGCTTCGACGGCACGCGCGCGAGCTCGGTGCGCGCCGCGGCGAGCGCGAAGGTCGTCTTGCCGGCACCCGGCGTCGCGACGGCGAGGAAGTCGCTGCCCTCGGCAGCGAGGAACGCGTCGAGGGCCGCACGCTGCCACGGGCGCAAGTGGATCGTCCGCGTCATCTCGCCGGTGACCGTAGCAACGTGGCCGGGCGCGCCCGGACGACGCATGGGGCAGCGGGCGGCAGGACGCGGCCCGACTGCCCGGTGCACGCCCGCGCCGGTAGTCTCGGACGGTGGCCGGCACCGCTGCACCCTGGCAACGCACGATCCCGCGTGTCGCCCGCAGGGCGGGCATCACAATGGGCGTGCTCGTCACCGTCGACCTCGTGCTCGGCGTCGTGGCCCTCATCGCCGTGCCCTACCACCGGCACACGGCCGTGGTCCCCGTGCACGGCCGCGTCGTCTACCTCGCGCACGCGATCCTCGGCGCGCTGCTCGGCCTTGCTGCCCTCGCCGTCGTCCCGCGCGCCCGGCGCATGGAGCGCGTCGTGTGGGTCGGCGCCGTCACGGGCCTCGTGGGCGTCGGCGTCGCCGCGGCCGGAGGGATGCTCGCGATCGTGCAGTCCCTGCGCCTCCTCGGGATGGGGCTGATGCTCCTCGGCGCCGTGACGGCCGAAGCCGGGTACCTCATGCCGCTCATCGACAGCGTGCCGCAGGACCAGCCACCGGGCTGAGGGCCGGCTGGTCGTCTCGCCGCCTGGCCTGGTCGGTCGCCACGAGCAGGACGAGCCGGGCTCCTCGTCGCTGCACGCTCCTCGGTGCTCGGTTCCGCTAGGTGCTCGTCCGGTAGCGGTGGACAGCGAGGGGTGCGAGAACGAGGACGATCCCGACCGACCAGGCGACGCTCTGCCAGACGAGCGACGTCGTCGGTCCCCCCACCATGAGGGCCCGCGCCGCGTCGACGACCACGCTGACCGGCTGGTGGCTCGCGAAGCCGCGCAACCAGCTCGGCATCGACTGCACGGGCACGAACGCCGACGACGCGAACGTGAGGGGGAACAGCACCGGGAACGACATGACCTGCGCTGTCTCGCTGTTGGGTGCGAACAGCCCGATCACGGCAAATCCCCACGACAGCGCGTAGGCGAACACGAGGATGAGCCCGACCCCCGCGAGGAAGGCGAGGACGTTCGTCTCGATCCGGAAGCCGACGGCGAAGCCGACGGCGGCGATGAGCACGGCGACGACCACGTTGCGCAAGAGGTCCGCGAGCGTGCGTGCCGTGAGCACGGACGATCGCGCCATCGGCAGCGCCCGGAACCGCTCGATGATCCCCTTCTGGAGATCCTCGGCGAGCCCGATCGAGGTGTTGACGGCGCCGAAGGCCATGGTCTGGACGAAGATCCCGGGGATCAGGTAGTTGACGTAGCTGACACCGGGCGTGCGGATCGCCCCGCCGAAGACGTACCGGAAGAGCAGGACGAACATCACCGGTTGGACGCTCGAGAAGAACAGCGACTCCGGGATCCGCACGTACTTGACGAGGTTGCGCCTCGTGAGCACGACGGTGTCCGACACGCCCCACCCGAGGCGCGAGCCGATCCCGGGCTCGCGCCCGGCGTCGGGCCGGTCGCGCACGGCTGTCGCGGGCGCGCTCACCGGCGGGCCTCCCCGCCGCTCGCCGCGCGTGGCTCCGTCACCAGGTCGCGGCCCTGCGGATCCGAGCCCGCCTCGGCGCTGCGCCCCGTCAGGGCGAGGAAGACGTCGTCGAGGCTCGGCTCGCGCAGCACGAACGTCACCGGCTCGATGCCGAGCTGGTCGAGGACGCGCAAAGCCTCCATCGCGACCTTCGGCCCGCCGTCGACCGGCAGCTCGACCGACGTCCCCGACAGGTGCGGGCTCTTGTCGCTGAGCGGCGCGAGCGCTCGCTCGGCCTGCTCGGCCGTCGCCGCGTCGTGGAGACCGACCGCGAGCACCGTCGCCCCGAGCGCGGCCTTCAGCTCCGCCGGCGTCCCCTGGGAGATGACACGCCCGTGGTCGACGACTGCGACCCGGCTCGCGAGGCGGTCCGCCTCCTCGAGGTACTGGGTCGTGAGCAGCACCGTCGTCCCCGACCCGACGAGGCTCTCGATCACCGCCCACAGTCCCGCGCGCGACTGCGGGTCGAGACCCGTCGTCGGCTCGTCGAGGAAGAGCACGCCGGGACGGGTGACGAGCGCGGCCGCGAGGTCGATCCGCCTGCGCATTCCGCCGGAGTAGGTCTTGAGCGTCCGGTCCGCGGCCTCGACGAGCTCGAACTCCTCGAGCAGCTCGGCTGCGCGCACTGCCGCCTCCCGCCGCGTCAGGTGGTTGAGGCGCCCGACCATGACGAGGTTCTCGCGGCCGGTGAGGTTCTCGTCGACCGCGGCGTACTGGCCCGCCAGGCCGAACAGGCGCCGAACGAGGTCGGGCTCACGGCCGACGTCGTGACCGAGCACCTTGGCCCAGCCGGTGTCGGCCGCGAGGATCGTCGTCAAGATCCGCACGACGGTCGTCTTGCCGGCGCCGTTCGGGCCGAGAAGGCCGAAGACCGTGCCGGGCTCGACCGCGAAGCTGACGCCGTCGAGGGCGACGACACCGCCCTTGAAGCGCTTGGCCAGCTCGTTCGCCTCGATTGCGTACGTCATCGCCCCGACCTTCCTTGTGAACGAAGTATCTTAGGTTATAAGGTAATTTCGTGTCAATCGACGGGAACGGGGCAGGACCGGCCACGCCGGGACCAGAGGGCGCGGGACCAGACGCGGCGGCGAGCTCCGGCGCGCTTGCCGGCGCGCCCGTCCCCGACGCGAAGCGCCAGGTGATGCGCGAGCTGCGGGACGCCCTGTTCGACTACCAGAGGGCGGCGAACGCGTTCGACGACGCGGTGAGCGAGTGGCTCGATCTCAACCGCACCGACTTGCGCTGCCTCGATCTGCTCGAGCGGCACCACCCGATGACGGCGGGATCGCTCGCGGAGGCGAGCGGGATCACCACCGGCGCGATGACCTTCGTCCTCGACCGGCTCGAGTCCACGGGGTTCGTCCGGCGCCGGCGCGACGACGGCGACCGCCGGCGCGTCCTCGTCGAGCTAGAGCCCGACGGAGCCCGCCGAGCCCTGTCGGCGCATGCACCCCTCGTCGCCGCGGCCCGAGATGCCGCCTCGCGCTTCGACCTCGCGGAGCTCGATGCCGCCCGGCGGGTCCTCGCCGCCATAAGCACGGTCTACGACCGCCACAGCGCAGTGCTGCGGTCCGGTGCGCATCGCGCGCCCGCTGGACGCGAGCCGCGCGTGGAGACCGGGGAGCCCGATCGCCGCCCCGGTCCGTCCCGCACGCCACGACGCACCTGAGCCGGTGCGGGCAGCACGCCCGAGCCGTGCCGTCACGTCGCAGGTGCCGCGTCCGGAGGCGCCGGTGCGACAACATCGCCAACCTCGTCACCAACTCCGGCAGCGATCTCGTCACCAACTCCGGCAGCGATCTCGGCCGCGCGTACCGGACGACGGGCGAGGGCGATGCCCCCGGCCGCCGCCGCGAGGCAGGACACGCCCCCGACGGCGAGGCCGACGCGCGGGTCGGACGCCGCGATGATCCAGCCGATGAGAGGGCCGCCGATCGGCGTCGTTCCCTGGAATGCGACCTGCCAGAGGGCGATCGCGCGACCGCGCATCTGCGGCGCCGCGGCGAGCTGGATCGTCGAGTTGCCGATCGCGATGAACGACACGCTCGCCCAGCCGACGGCGAGCAGGAGCACGTACGCGAGAGCGAGCACCGGAGCGACCGCCGCGAGCAGGATCGCCACGCCGAAGCCCACCGCGGCGACGATCATCGGCCGGAGCCCGGTCCGTCCGCGCGCCGCCGTCACGAGGCCGCCGACCACCGCGCCGACACCCATCGCCGCCGTCATGAAGCCGTAGGCGACGGCGCCCCCGTGGAAGGTCTGCTTTGCGAGCACCGGCAACGACACCTGGAACTCGTAGGCAAGCGTGCCGACGACCGTCATCATCACGAGGGGCACGGCGATCTCGCGCGTCCGCGCCACGTAGCGGAGGCCCTCGCGGAGTTGGCCGGCCGACCGGTGGGCCGGAGGGGCCGGCTGCAACGCTGCCCGATCCATCGCGAGCAATGACGCGACGACGGCGACGAAGCTCGCTGCGTTGACGAGGAAGCACGCGCCGACTCCGGCGGTCGCTATGAGGATCCCACCGATCGCGGGGCCGACCGCGCGCGCGGCGTTGACCGTCACCGAGTTGAGCGTGACGGCGTTGCGCAGCTCGTCCTTGCCGACCATCTCCCGGACGAAGGCCTGGCGCGACGGCGTCTCGAACGCGTTGTTCACGCCGAGGACGACGGCGAGCACGCAGATGTCGACGAAGCTGACGGCGCCGACGACTGTGAGCAGGCCGAGGACGAGCGCCTGCAGCCCCATCGCGCTCTGCAGAGCGACCATGAGCCGCCGCTTGTCGACCCGGTCCGCGACCACGCCACCGTAGGGACCGAGGATCAGGACCGGCAGGGTCTGCAGCGCGACGACGAAGCCGAGGTCGGTGCTCGAGCGCGTGAGGGTGAGCACGAGCCAGGACTGCGCCGTCGCCTGCATCCAGGTCCCGGCGAGCGAGACCGACTGCCCGGCGAAGTACAGGCGGTAGTTGGGGACCTTGAGCGAGGAGAACGTCCGGCGGGCAACCTCGCCGGGGGCGGATCTCACCGGCGGCGACGACAGGTTCGGGACGGTCCGAGAACGGCCGGGGACGTTGCGATCCCCCTACGATAGATCCCGACCGAGCGGCGCTTCGTAGAAGAGATGGTGGACTTGGCGCGCACCCCTTCGAGCAGCGGCGACGAGGCGTCCGACGAGGCGCTGCTCGCGGGCATGGCCGTCGGGGACGAGCGTGCCGGTGTCGTCTTCGTCCGTCGCTACCAACGCCGCGTCTACGGCCTGGCCCTCGGCATCGTCGGCGACCCCGGCACGGCCGAGGACGTCGCGCAGGAGGCGTTCCTGCGGGCCTGGGCGCACGCGTCGGTCTTCGACCCGCGCCGCGCAGGCGCGAGCACATGGCTGCTCACGATCACGCGCAACCTCGCCATCGACGCGCTGCGGCTCCGGCGTGCGGAGCCGACGGACCCGGCGGATGTCGTGTTCTCCGCGCAGTCGCGTGGCGACTGCCCGCCGGAGGAGGCTGCGCTCTCTGGAGACCTGCGCGCGCGCCTTGCCGGCGCGCTCGCGCAGGTCCCCGAGGGTCAACGCCGCGCCGTCGCGCTCGCCGCCTTCTACGGCAGGAGCGCCAAGGAGATCGCAGACCTCGAGCGCATCCCCCTCGGCACGGCCAAGAGCAGGATCCGGATGGGGCTCGCGAAGCTGCGCGACGCAGTCCGGGTCGAGGAGACGCCGTGACCGGCGAGCAGCGTCCGTGCCCCGACCGCCACGACGCGCTCGCCGAGCTCGCGCTCGGGACGCTCGCAGGCCAGGAGAGGTCGGACGCCCTCACGCACGTCGAGCGCTGCGTGGGGTGCGCGCGCGAGCTGGCCGAGCTGTCCGGCGTCGCCGACGACCTGCTCACGCTCGCGCCACTCGCGAGCCCCCCGGTCGGCTTCGAGCTCGGCGTCGTCGAGCGCGCACGGGCAGCCGGCGCTGTCGCCGCACATCGGCTCCCGCTCCGCCACAGCCGCCGCGCTTGGGCTTTTGGCCATGACCGTGAGACCTTGCACGACAGGGCTGCCCGGCACGACAGGGCTGCCCGACGACCGGGCTGGCGTCTCGCCGCCGCTGCGGCGCTCGCGGCGGCTGCCGCCGGCGCGGGAGCGGTCCTGCTCACGAGCCGGCCGGCGCCGCGGCAGCTCTCGCCGGCTGCCGCGCGGCCGGCGATGCTCGCCTCCCGTCTCCTCCACGCCGGCCGAGTGCTCGGCGACGTGCGAGTCTCGGTCGGGCCGACGCCCTGGCTGTTCATGAACGTCGACGACCACGACCCGGGGTGGCGCGGGCAGCTGGTCGCCTGCGAGGTCACCCTCGCGGACGGCTCGACCCGGCGGCTCGGAACGTTCCGGCTCGCCGACGGCCGGGGGTCCTGGGGCGTCCCGCTCGACATGCCGGCGGCCGCGGTGCGGGTGGCGTCGCTCGTCTCGGTCCACGGCACCGTGCTCGCGACGGCGCGCCTTTGACCCCCCGCTCGATGCTCAGCCACGCTCCTGCGTCGCCCCGGCGCAGGACGAGCACCGGCCGAGCACGGCGAAGTGACGCGGATCGATGACGAAGCCGTAGCGGCGGCGGGCCTCGGCCTCCAGCGCCGCGAACACGGCGAGGGGCACCTCGATCGTGGCATCGCACACCTCGCAGACGAGGTGGCCGTGGAGCTCCGACGCGAGGTGGTAGGTGGCCGGCCCGTGGCCGAGGTGTGCGTGGACGACGACGCCGAGCGCCTCGAGCTCCTCGAGGTTGCGGTAGATGGTCGAAAGGTGGACGTCCGGCGCGACCTCCTGGACCGCCCGGGCCAGCGCCTCGGCCGTGCGGTGGTCCTCGCCCCCGAACAACGCCGTGACGAGCACGCGCCGGGAGGTCGTCACCCGCCCGCCCCGGGCGCGCAGCAGGTCGAGGACCGCCTCGACGGGATCGTCGTCACCCGCCGGCGGTGCCCAGGCCGCGCTGCCCGCGTCCTTCGCACCACCGGTCCTCGCCATCGCCGGCGAGGTTAACCCGACCCTGGCCGACGGGCACGACGGCCAGAGCGAGCCGGGAGAGCGTCGGCTACCGTCGCGAACGAGCCTGGTCGTGGCCGGGTGGGCGTGCCGTGCCGGGCGGGCCGGCGGGTTGCGAAAGGGGCGGGACGATGTTCACAGGGTTCAAGAACTTCCTCATGCGCGGCAACGTCATCGTGGCAGCCGTCGGCCTCGTCGTCGCGCTCGCGTTCAGCGGGCTCGTGACGGCGTTCACGACCGACGTCATCGACCCGCTCATCGCCCGCCTGCAGGGCAGCCACTCGGTCGGTCTCGGGGTGCAGCTCGGTGCCGCCGGGGACAAGACGACCTTTGTCAACCTCGGCGAGCTCGTCTCGGCGATCGTCTACTTCGTCGTCTACCTCGCGGTCGTCTACCTCGCCGTCGTCGTGCCGTACAAGAGGATCTCCGCCCGCCGGGGCACGATCGTCTTCGGCGAGGCGCCCGCGACCAAGACGTGCCCGGCCTGCCTGTCGAGCGACCTGCCGGCCGCTGCGTCGAAGTGCCTGCACTGCGGGAGCGATCAACCAGCTCCGGCCGGCGGTCCTGCCGCGCCGATCGCGGGGTAGCTCCGGGCGTCGGCTCCGACCGGCTGTGCGTGGCGGCTACCGCTTCCGGTCGGTCCCGCGCTCTTCGGCCACGAGACGACAAAACGAGCCCCACCCTCGGGGGAGGAGCCGACCTCCCAGCTCCCACCCGTCGCCCGCACGACCGTGTCCGCGATGGCAAGTCCGAGCCCGGCCCCCGCGGTCGAGAACGACGCACGGTGGAACCGCTGGAAGATCCGCTCGCGCTCGTGCTCGGCGATCCCGGGCCCACTGTCGTCGACGAGGAGAGCCGGGCGGCCGTCGTGCACCTGGACGCCCACGACCACGGACCCCCCGGACGTGCAGTAGCGGCACGCGTTGTCGACGAGGACCGACGCGAGCCGGTCGAGCCACTCGGCCGGCGCGGACACGACGGCACCCTCGCCGTCCGCGGCCGTGCGCAGCATGATGCCGCGCTGGCGGGCGACTGCGGCGAACCGCTCGACGCAGCTCTCGGCGATCACCGCGAGGTCGACGGGCTCTCTGTGCGCCGGGGCCGGAAGGGCATCGAGGCGCGCGAGCCAGAGCAGGTCCTCGACGATCGAGCGGAGCCGCCGGGACTCGGTGGCGACGCGGCCGAGGGCGATCCGGTAGTCGGCGGCGTCGCGCTCGACGGACAGCGCGAGCCCGACCTCGGCCTCGATGACGCTGAGCGGCGTGCGCAGCTCGTGCGACGCGTCCGCGGTGAACTCGAGCTGGCGCTGGCGGGCTCGCTCCACCGGTAGCGCAGACCGCCGTCCGATGACGTACGCGACGGCGAAGAAGGTGCCGAGGACGAACGGCAGCAGCGCGGCCTCGGTGACGAGCAGCGTCGTGCGCAGCGAGTCGATCTGCTGCTCGCTCGTCGCGGCGACGATCGTGCCGCCGGCCGAGGACTGCGCGAGGAGCCGGAACGGTCGACCACCGAGGTCGACGACGACGACGCCACGGTGCCCCGCGTCGGCGAGGGGGAGCGCGGGCGCGCCGAGGTCGGCGGCCACGGGGTGGCGCGCACCCGCGGCCAGCCACCAGCCAAAGACCGGGGCCTCGTCGATGTCGTCGTCGCCGTCGCCGTCGCCGTCGACGCGGTGCCCGAGGGCGGAAAGCGGCCGGATCGGCCCGGCGCTCGGGACGATCGCCGCGCGTCCCGAGACGCTCGCGAGCTCGGCGAGGCGGTCGGCAAGGCGTGCGTCGACCGCCTCGGACGCGTGGCGCACCACGACGACGTCGGCGACGGCCCCGGCGAGCAGGTAGACGACGAACACGACGACCGTCGCGCCGAGCGCGACACGCCGAGCGGGCGCAAGCAGGCGCCGGCTCGTCGCCCAGCGGCGCTGGTGGCGGGGCCGCTCGTGGCGGGGCCGCTGGCGCCGGGGTTGCTGGTCGCGGGGTTGCTGGTCGCGGGGTTGCGGCGCGCTCACGGCGCCACCATCTTGTAGCCCGAGCCGCGGACGGTCTCGATCACCGCGTCGGAGCCCGAGATCTTGGCCCGGAGCCGCGCGATATGCACCTCGATCGTGTTCGACCCGACGGCGTCGGCCTCCTCGGGCCAGGCGTGGAGCGCGATCGACCGGCGCACGACGACGCTCGGCGCGCGCCGCAGGAGCAGCTCGAGGATCGCGAGCTCGCGCGGCGCCAGCTCGACGAGCCGACCCCCGATGCGCACCTCCCGGCTCGCGGGATCGACCTCGAGCGAGCCGCAGCGCAGCACCGGTGCCCGCTCGCCCGACGGCCGGCGCAAGAGCGCGCGGACCCGGGCGAGGAGCTCGTCGTAGTCGAATGGCTTGACGAGGTAGTCGTCGGCCCCTGCGTCGAGGGCGCGGACGCGGTCGGACGGAGCGTCTCGCGCCGTGAGCATGAGCAGCGGCATCCCGAGCCCGGTCCGGCGCGCCCACTCGAGGACCTCGAGGCCCGAGCGGACCGGCAGCCGCCAGTCGGCGATGCACAGGCCGTACTCGTAGACGCCGAGGTAGGAGATCGCCTCGTCGCCGTCGCCGACGGCGTCGACGACGTAGCCCGCCTCACGCAGGCCGCGTGCGAGGACGTCTCGGAGCGCGTCGTCGTCCTCGACGAGCAGGAGTCGCACACCGCGATTCTCTCAGCTCGCGCGCGAGGGGGCCGGGCGCGGCGCGCGGACCCACAGGCATCTCCAGCAGCGGACCGCCCGGCACGGGCCGTATAGTTGGCAACCATGGACACGGTCCCTCGGTGGGCGGGGCCGCGCCCGTCTGGCGGCCGGGCGAGCCGTGAGACCGCCGACATGACCCTCGATGCCGACGGCGCGCCGCTCGCGAGCGCACGAGGACGCGTCGGGATCGCCGCCGGCGAGCGAACCCGCTCGACGAGGGCGCTCGAGGCCTGGCATGCCGTGCGATGGCCCGTCTGCGTCTACGGCATCTCGAGGCTCCTGCTCGTGCTGCTCGGGGTCGTCGACAGCGCGCTCCAGCACTGGGGCCTCGCCTCCGAGCTGTCGAACTGGGACGGCGTGTGGTACCTCGCGCTCGCGGAGCACGGCTACCCGACCCACGTCTCGCACCTGCAAACGACCCTCGGCTTCTTCCCGCTCTACCCGATGCTGATGTGGCTCGTTGCCCACGCGCTGGACCTGCCGATGGTCGCGGCCGGGCTCGTCGTCTCGGCGCTCGGCGGGCTCGTCGCGACGATCCTGCTCGAGAGGCTCGCGACCCGCTGGTGGGACGCGGCGACAGCGCGGCGAGCCGTCGTCGTGTTCTGCGCGTTCCCCGGGTCCGTCGTCTTCTCGATGGTCTACTCCGAGGGTGTGCTCCTCCCGCTCGCGATGGGCAGCCTGCTCGCGCTCGCCAACAAGGGGTGGCTCCTCGCCGGTATCCTCGCCGGGCTCGCGACCGCGGTCGGACCCGACTCGGTCGCGATCGTCCTCGCCTGCGCGGTCGCCTCCGCCGTCGAGATCCGGCGCCGCGGCGTTCGCGACCCTGCGGCGCGGCGCTCCCTCGTCGCACCGCTGCTCTCGCCGGTCGGGATCGGTGCCGTCGGCGCGTTTTTCTGGGCATGGACGGGCACGCCGTTCGCGAACTTCGACGCCCAGCGGTACGGCTGGGGCGAGCGGACGACCCCGTTCGCCCTATGGCGGGAGGTCAAGACGCTCTCGCAGGAGATCTCGCTCAGCCACTTCGACTACCACCTCGTCAACCTCAACTACGTCGTCGGCCTCGCCGGCGCCGTGTACCTCGTCTACGCCCTCGTGCTGCTCGCGGGCCAGCGGCGGGCGGTCGCGCCCGAGGCACTCGCCTGGACGCTCGGCATCGCGTTCCTCTCGGTCACCTCGCAGTACACCCCGCCCAACCCGCGCCTGCTCATCACGGCCTTCCCGGTCGTCGCAGTCCTCGCCTACCGCGTACGCGGCCGGCGCGTCGCGTGGCTCGTCGGGGCGAACGTGGTCCTGCTCCTCGGGTTGAGCGCGATCACCTACGTCGGGATCGCGCTGCGCCCCTGACGGCGCAAGGCGCCGGGCGCCCCTGACGGCGCAAGGCGCCGGGCGCCCCTGACGGCGCAAGGCGCCGGGCGCCCTATGCGACGCGGTGGCGTGCCAGGAGCTCGACGCGGACCGGGCTCGCCCAGCCGAACGACGTGACGTGCCACGAGGCGTAGTCGTGCTGCGCCGCGGCGACGAGCGTGCGGAAGCGCTCGAAGTTGGCTCGCGAGGCGGCGGTCCCGTTCGGCTCGCCGGAGTGGCTCGTCACGAGCCACAGTCGCCGGCAGGACCGCACGGTGCGCGCGAGGTCGCGCGCGTCGAGCGACGCGTAGTCCTCGACGTAGGCGCGCACCTCGTCGAAAGGCGCCCTCGGCAGCACCGGACGGGGGGCGCGCGCCATGTCCGCGCGTGTGTGCCCGAGGTAGTAGTCGAAGGCCATCCGGCCGTCGGAGGGGTAGAAGGCGATGCAATCCCCCTTCTCGGTGTGCGCGAGGACGTCGCGGGTCGCGGCGCGCCAGTTCTCGGGCGAGACCCCGTAGCTCGGAGCGACCTGGAGCCCGCGCAGCACGAGCAGCACGGCCAGCACCGACCAGCCGAGAGGACGCGGCACGCGGCCATCGGTCAGCGCCGCGCCAAGCAGCACGGCGACAGCCGGCACGCACATCAACAAGTTGCGCGGGACGAACGTCGAGGGGCCGACGAAGGACTCGACGAGGTCGAGCGCGACGGGCACGACGAGCCAGGAGACCACGAGGACGTAGGCCCACCGCGCCCGGCTCGCCGGCTCGAACGAGCCGGCGATGGACCCCGGACCCGATGCCCCGGCGGGCGCAGCCGAACGCGGGAACGTGCCGCGGCGGGCAAGGCCGAGCGCACCCGCCGCGACGACGAGGACGCCGCTCAGCACGAGCAGCGCGTCGCTCGTCGCCGTCGGGTGGAAGTTCGGCAGGACAGCAGAGGACGCGAGGTAGTTCGCGAGCTGGTCGAGCCCGGTCGCGTTCGGGCGCACCACCCAGAAGAGCTGCCCGGACCCTCGGCGCGTCGCGAGCAGGGCCAGCGGGACACAGGCGCAGGCTGCCACGCCGAGCGCCGTGCCGACCGAGCGGAGCGTGCGGCGACCTGGACGGGTGACGGCCAGGGCGACGAGCTGGGCCGGGACGACGAGCACCGTGACGAAGCTCATGTAGCAGCCGAGCACGGTGGTCAGCACGTAGGCGATCCACGGCCACCGCCGGTGGCCCCGGTCGTCGACGTCGCCTCGGTCGCCGACGAGGGCGAGGAACGCGAGATACGAGGCGACGACGAACGCGACCATGGACGCGTACGAGCGGGCATTCTGGCCCCAGAACACGAGCGGGAGGCTGACGGCGCCGAGGAGCCCCGCGGCCAGGGCCGCACGGGCCGAGAACAGCCGCAGCGCGAGGAGCGACACGAGGCCCGCGCTTGCCGCCGTCGCGAGCGCGGACGGCAGGCGGACGACGAGCTCGCTGTCGCCGAACGCGCCGACGAGCACGTGGAGCACGAGGTAGTAGACGAGCATGTTGCCACCGTCGTGCGCGATCCCCGCCCAGAGCGCGTGCCCGTGCTGGGACGCGATCGTCACGCTCGCGGACTCGTCGATCCAGATGCTGCGGGCCGCGAGGCCGTGGAGGGTGAGGGCGAGCGCGAGGGCCGCCGGGAGCGCCACGACGAGCGCGCGCCGCCAGTCGGTCACGAGAGCGCCGTCCCGTCGCTCGCAGGAACCGCCCGCACATCGCGGCGGACCTGACGCCGCAGGTGGCGCCACGCGACGAGCCCGAGCGCGACGTAGAAGGCGAGGACGAGGGGGGCCGTCGAGCGTGCGAGGGCGAGGATCCCGTCCGGCTTGACCTCGACGGCGAGGACGCAGATCGCGACCGGGAGCACGCGCGAGCGCTGGGCGGCCGGCAGCGCCGCCACGAGGGACAGGCCCCAGCTCAGGTACCACGGCCAGGTCGCAGGCCCGAAGAACGCGCTGACGAGCAGTGCGACGGCGAGGTACGCGGCGAGCGTTGCGAACCGGACGCGCCACGCGAGCACGACGAGCACTGTCGCTGTCCCGGCGAGCGAGAGCGCGGCGAACGCGGACTCGAGAGCCGCGACGTGCCACCCGGCGCCAAGAGCATGCAGGGCGTGGCCGACGCTGTAGCCGAGAGCGGTCGAGGGTGTCACGGCCAGGTGGACCTTGCCGGGGTCGGCGAGCACGGCCGGCGTGAGCCAGGACAGGCCCGTCCCCGTCCCGAGGCTGACGGCGACGAGCACACCGAGGGTCGCGGCGACCGACGCCGCGAGGACCCGCGCGCGTGCCGCGCCCCCGTGCTGGGCGCGCAGCCAGCTGAGCGCGATGAACGCGACCGCGACACCCGCGGGAGCCTTCACGGTCGCGGCGGCGGCGCAGAGCACGAGCCCGGGCAGGGGGCGCCCCTCCAGCGCGAGGGCGACCCCGGCGACCATGAGACCGGCCATCAGCGCGTCGTTGTGACCGGCGGCGAGGAGGTCGAACAGCACGAGCGGGCTCGCGACGGCGAGCCAGGTCGCCCGCGCTGCGTCGCCGCCGAGCACGCGCGCGAGGCGCGGGACGAAGGCGGCGAGCAGGGCGCAGCCGCCGAGCTCGACGCCACGCTGGAGCACGACGCCGAGCACGAGGCGCGCGCTCCCGACGGCACCGTCGACCAGGCTGACGATGCCGAGGAAGAGCGGGCCGTAGGGAGCGGTGGTCCGGCGCCAGAACGGCGAGACCGCGTCGAGCAGGCGCGCCCGGCCCAGGCGCGCGAGCACGACCGGCGCGTCGTGGTACGGGCTGAGGCCGAGGTGGAGCAGCATGCCCTGGGCGAGGTAGCTGTAGCTGTCGCCGCTGAACAGCGCCGGGCCGGCGAGGAGCGGGGACGCCCACAGCGCTGCCGCCGCGAGCACGTGCACGGGTCTCGCGGCCGGGAGCCGCCGCAGACGCGACCCGACCCCGAGCCACGCGGCGACGACCGACGCGACGCCGAGGTAGAACAGCGCCATCGACCCGGCGTGGGCGCCGGGCACGCGGAGGGCGAACCACCAGGTGATCCCCGGGCGGTCGACGAGGCCGGGGCCCGCGACGGTCATCGCCACCGAACCGGCGGCGCCGAGCAGCGGCCACGCCCAACCCAGCCCACCGAGGCCCGCCCGTACCGGCCGGTCGGAGCCGCCGGCGGCGCGCCGCCCTTTCCCGCCCGTCCGGCTCCGACCGGGATGCGCGCGCACCTACTCCCCCGCCTTGCCCGCGAGGCTCTTCGCGAGCACGACGAAGCGAAGGCCGGACACACGCGGCACGCCGACGCGGCCGCCTGCGTCGGGGAAGGGCTCCGTCTCGCCCGTCGCGGTGAAGCCGCGCCGGCCGTAGAACGCGATGAGCTCGCCGCGCGGGGCGAGCACCGTCATGCGCAGTCGCGACGCACCGAGCACCTCGAGCGCCCGGCGCTCGGCGTCGTCGAGCAAGCGCGCACCGATCCCGCGCCCTTGGGCGTCCGGGCGCACCGCGAACATGCCGAAATAGGCCGAGGCTCCGGGCTCGAGCCGCAGGTGGTAGCAGCCGACTAGCTCACCGGCGCGCTCGGCGCGCTCGGCGAGCACGACCATGCCGCCGGGCTCCGACACGAGCAGGCCGACGGCGTCCGCGTCGGTGCGGCGGCCGTCGAGCAGGTCGGCCTCGCTCGTCCAGCCCACCCGGCTCGCGTCGCCCCGGTAGGCGGACTCGACGAGGTCGACGACCGGAGCGATGTCTGCCGGACCCGCCAGACGCAGCCTGAGATCGCCGGGCAGACGCTCAGCCACGAGGCGCGACCCTAGCCCGAGCACGCTCGAGCCTGCGAGGCACCCGCGGGCGCGCCGGTGCAGGGCGCACCGGTGCAGGGCGTCGTGCCACACGGGACGCGAGTCGGTTCCTAGAGTGGGAGCGGTGACGTCACTGCTGGCTCCCCTGCGCAGCCGGGCGTTCAGCTGGCTCGAGGGCACCGCCGTGTTCGCGAACACCGGCGTGTGGATGATCGCCATCGTCGGCGGCTACATCATGGAGCGGCTGACCACCTCTCCGGTCCTCGTGACGCTCGCGTCCTCGGTCAGCCCCCTCGCGGGGATCTTCGCGGTCTTGTTCTCCGGGGCGGCGGCAGACTCCCGTGACCGGCGCGCCGTGCTGTTGTTCGCGAAGATCCTCCTCGTCGCGTCGGTGACGTTCCTCGCCCTCATGGCCTTCACCCGCGCCCTCACACCGGCAACGCTCCTGGTCGGCATCGCCGGGATGGGCCTGTCGAGCGGGACGTCGTCGCCGTCGTGGTGGACGACGGTCGCGAGCCTCGTCCCGCCCGAGGTCGCCTCGGTCGCCCTCAGCGTCGACAGCTTCCAGTGGAACATCGGGCAGGTCGTCGGACCCGTCCTCGGCGGGGCCATCCTCCACGCGCAGGGCACGACGACCTTCTTCCTCGTCTGCGCCGCCGCGATGCTCCCTCTCGTCGGCTTCCTCATGATCTGGCGCGGCCGGAGCGACCTGCGGCTCTCGACGCCCGGCGGGACGGCCGCCGAGAGCCTGCTCGGCGCGATCTCGTCGGGGTGGCGGTACTTCTCGAACACGCCGGGGCTGCGCGCGGTCACCGCGCGCACCGCCCTGTACGTCTTTCCCGCCGCCGCCCTCGGCCCCTTGCTGCCGCTGTTCGCCGCGCACTACCTCCACACGTCCGCCTTCGGCTACGGCCTCTACCTCGCCGTCGCGGGGATCGGCGCGATGGCGGCCGCCGTGCTGCTTCCCCGGCTCCAGGGCCACCTCCACCTCGACGCGCTCGTCGCCGCAGCCACGCTCGCGAACGGCCTCGCCGTCGGCGCGCTCGCGATATGGCCCAACCGGTGGACGACGGTACCCGTCCTGCTCGTGACCGGCGCGACGTGGGTCTGGGCGACGATGGCCTTCATCATCGCCGCACGCGAGATCACGCCCGCATGGGTCGAGACGCGCTCGCTGTCGATCTACTACGTCGTGCTGCAAGGTCCCCTCGTGCTCGGCGGGCTCGGCTTCGGCATCGTCGACACCTTCCTGCCCCTGCGGACGACGCTGCTCATATCGGTCGTCGCCTTCGTCCCGGGGATCCTCGTCATACCCCGCTTCGGCCTGCCGACCGTCGACCGCTCGACGCTCGAGCTCGCCGTCAGCCCGACGCTCGCCGTCGGTCCGCACGTCCACGCGGACGACGGGCCCGTGCTCATCCTCGTCGACTACCGCCTCGCCGAGGAGGACGTCGACGACTTCCTCGTCGCCATGGCGGACCTGCGCATCGTCCGTCGACGGCTCGGCGGCACGCGCTGGGGCGTGTTCGAGGACGTCACCGAGCACGGTCGCTTCCTCGAGACCTTCCTCGTGCCGTCCTGGCGCGGCTACCTGCTCCAAAGGGAGCACTACACGCAGGCGGACATGGAGGTCGAGGCGCGTGCCTTCGCGTTCCACCGCGGTCCCGGCGAGCCGACGATCACGCGGATGGTCCACCCCGACACGGTCGAGGCAGCACGCGCCCGCTCGGCGTGGCGGCGCGAGATGTTGCGGCTGCTCACGGAGCGGTCGTGAGCCGGCGGGCCGGGACAGGACGACCCCGCGCGTCGCCACGCACGGGCCGGCAGTGGGTCATACTCGCGCGGTGGCGGACCGCAACGTCCTCGGCGGGCGACTCGAGACGTGCGGGAACGACCCGGTCACGGGGTTCTTCCGCGACGGGTGCTGCACGACCGGCCCCGAGGACGTCGGGAGCCACACGATCTGCGCAGTCGTCACCTCGGCCTTCCTCGAGCACCAGAGCCGCATCGGCAACGACTTGTCGACGCCGGCTCCCGCCTACGGCTTCCCCGGCCTCGTCCCCGGAGACCGCTGGTGCGTGACGGCCGCGAACTGGCTCCGGGCACACCTCGACGGCGCAGCCTGCTACGTCGTGCTCGCCGCGACCCACGAGCGCGCCCTCGACATCGTCCCCCTCGCGGTGTTGCGCGAGCACGCGGTCGACGTCCCCGAGGGGCCCGGCTCGCTGTCGGGCTGAACCGGTCCGGCGCCGGACCGGGATCGCCGTGAGCCGCCGCTCGCCGTGGCCTGCGGCGCTCAGCGGCGCCGGAGCTGCTCGGCGATCTCGATCAGCTCGTCGCCGTAGGCCTCGAGCTTGACCGGACCGATGCCGCTCACGGCGAGCAGGCCCGCCTCGCTCGTCGGCAGCCGGGCGGCGAGCTGGCGCAGGGTCCGGTCGTCGAACACGACGTAGGCGGGCTTGCCCGTCGCGCGCGCCCGCTCGGCCCGCCACTGCTTGAGCCGCTGCACCGCCTCGTCGAGGGCGGGGTGCGCGAGGACCACCTCGCGCCCGTCGAGAGCGACGACCGTGCCGAAACGCAGCCGGACCTCTGCCCGGCCGCCGCGGACCACCGCCCGGACGCTCTCGGCGCCCACCTCGACGACGTCGTAGTCGTGGCCGGCGTAGGACAGACGCGACCCGGGCGCGACGACGCACGGATCAGGATCGCCGACCGCCGAGCGGGCAGCGCGCGGCGTCGCCTCGCGCGCCTGGCGTGACGCATCCTCGCGCGCCGAGCGTGCCGGCGTACGCGGCGCCCCTGCACGACCGGCCGGCGGTCGCCGCGGCGACCGGCTCGGTCCAGCCTCGTCGGGGGTGCGCGGGGCGCCCAGCTCCGCGAGGAACGGCGACGCCGGGTCGCCCGGCACGAGCGCCACGCTCGCGCGACACCGGGTGAGACCGACGTGGAACACCCGTCGCTCCTCCTCGACGTCGTCGGCAAGGCGGTGCGGCAAGAGACCGTCGGTCACGTGATGGAGCACGACGTGCGGCCACTCCCGCCCTTTCACCGCGTGGATCGACGCGAGCGTGACTGCGGACCGCTCGCGGTCGCCGCCCTCGGTGTCGCGCGGACCGGAGAGCGGGCTGCCGAGCTGGCCCGCGAGCCAGGAGCCGAAGCGCCCGGCGTCGGGCTCGAGGTCGGTGAGCTCGGCGAGGGCCTCGAGGTCGTCACCGTGGGCGGCGATCGCACCCTGGCTCCAGCTGTCGAGAGCGCTTGCGCTGGCGTCGAGGCCGCCGTCGCCGACGCGGTGGCGCACGGCGGCGAGCACCGACGCCGTCGTCCCTCCCGCTGCGACGTTGCGCACGAGCGCGACGTCCGCGGCGAGGTCCCGGACCTTTGCGGCGTCGTTGCCGCTGCCCTTGCCCTCCAGCCAGCCCGCCAGGCTCCCGAGAGCCTCGACCGACGCCTGCTTCGCGACCAGGTCGAGCAGCGACGCGCTCATCGCCCTCTTCGGCCGCCGGGCCGCCTCGCGCAGCACCGCGCCCGGCAGCGCCCGGGCCGGGGCTGTCGCGACGCCGAGCCAGGCCAGGGCCGCCCGGACCCCGCCTCGCTGGAGGAAGCGCGCGTCGACGCCACCGTCGACGGCGACGCCGCGGTGGCCGAGCAGGACCTGGACCGGGGCGAGCGACGCGTTCACCCGCGCGAGAACCGCGACGTCCTGCGGGCGCGCCCCGCCGGCGAGCAACGCGGCGACGTGGCCCGCCGTACGAGACGCGGGACCTCCCGGACCGTCGAGCACGACGAGCGCCCGACCCGGCCCGGGCGCCGCAGGCTCGCCGACCGCGGGGCGGATCGCCTTTGCGACCCGCAGCGTGTTGCGGCTCAAGACGTTGGACGCGGCCACGACGACCGGGGCCGGGCAGCGGTAGTTCACCTCGAGCACATGCGAGGCCGAGCCGGGGAACCACGTCGCGAAGTCGACGAGCCAGCGGGGCGTCGCGCCGGCGTAGCCGTAGATCGTCTGGTCGTCGTCGCCGACGCCGAACACCGACCCGGCGGGCCCGGTCAGGAGCCGGATGAGCAGCATGTGCGCTGGCGTCAGGTCCTGGAGCTCGTCGACGAGCAGGACACGCGCGAAGCGCTGGCTGCGCAGGCGGAACGCAGGGTCGCTCAGCAGCCGCTCGATCGCCGCGGTCACCTGCTCGTCGAAGTCCACCTCGCCTCGGTCCGCGAGGTCCCGGCGGTAGGCGCGGGCAACCTCGTCGAGGCCGGAGACGTCCGGCTGCTCGGACTCGACCGTCGCGGGGTCGCACAACCCGAGGCGCACGCGGGACAGCGCGGCGATCCACGGCGCGGCCGGGTCGCTCTCGGCACGACGGGGGAACGCGACGAGTCCGGCGAGGCGCCTGCGCACCTCGGTCTGCTCGATCGTCGTCGACCGCCCGCACAGGCGCAGGCCGAGCGCGTTCAAGGTGCGGATACGCGCGCCCGGCACGTCGCCGAGACGCTCGCGCATCTCGCCGGCCGCCCGGACGTTGAACGCGACGAGGGCGACGCCCTGCGCGGGCAGGCGCCACGACCCGAGCAGCAACCGCGCCCTCTCGGTGAGGACCCGCGTCTTGCCCGATCCCGCCGGAGCGATGACACGCGCCCCGCCGTGCGGCTCGCCGACCGCCGCCAGCTGGTCCGGCGCGAGAGCGAGACCCGACGTGTCGTTCGGGCCGAGGGGGGTGAGCACGCCGTGCTCGAGGGCGATGCGGTGGACGACGGGCACCCCGATGCGCTGCGCGAGGGATGCGTCGAGCGGGCCGCCGTCGCAGACGACTGGCCGGCCGTCGGGCAGCACGGCGTCGCAGGCCGCGGCGCGGCCGCGCGGGGGCTCGGCCGCTCCGAGCCGGCGAGCCAGGTCGGCCCACGCGTAGCGCTGCCGGTCCGAGCCGCCTCGGGCATCGACGGAATTGGCCCACACGCCGTGGTGGAGCCGCTCGCCGACGAGGTCGAGCCCGACCGACCACTCCCACGGCTGGCGCCCGTCCACGACCTCGGGTGGTGGCGCCGCCGGATCGTCGAGACCGACCTCGGCCGACAGCTCGACGACGAGCGGGTGCCGCCGGCGCCACGCAGACTGCAGCTCGTCGGCGATCCGTGCGTCGATCCTGTCGACCCGGACCCGCTCGCACGACGCCCACGGCGCCGGCACGACCCCGCCCGGGGACACGACGACGGAGCGACCGAGCGCGCACGGGTCGAGCACCGCCCGATCATGTCAGCACCGTGCCCGCTCCAGCTACCATCGGCCTCGGTCCAGTCGTACTGGATGAGACGGGGGCAGCCTTGAAGATCACCGACGTCCGGGTCTTTCTCGTCCACGACCGCGAGCGGCCGACCCGCAACTACACCTTCGTCAAGATCGACACCGACGAGGGGCTAACCGGTCTCGGCGAGGCGGGGGTCAACGGCAAGGAGCTCGCGGTCGCGGGGCTCGTCGAGACCTACCGGCCGATCCTCGTCGGGCTCGACCCGTCCCGGATCGAGCACATCTGGCAGACCCTGTGGCGTGGCCAGTTCTTCCGCGGCGGCCACGTCCATTCCGCCGCCGTCGCCGCCATCGACATCGCGCTCTGGGACCTGCGCGGCAAGGCCCTCGGCGTGCCCGTCTACTCCCTGCTCGGCGGCAAGACCCGCGACTACGCCCGCTGCTACTGCCACGTCCAGCGCCCGGGTTCGCCGGGCGGCGCGCGCTCGGGGATCGACGAGATGGTCGCCTACGCCCGCGAGCAGGTCGCCGCCGGGTGGCAGTTCGTCCGCTTCGGCGTCGGCGAGGGCGATCGCATGGTCGACGACGGCGTCTACGAGCAAGCTGCGGCCCTGCGCTGGACGGTCGACGCGTTCGCCGCGCTGCGCGATGCGCTCGGCGAGCAGGTCGAGATCTGCGTCGACTTCCACCAGCGCACGACGCCCGCCTACGCGGTCCAGCTCGCGAACGCCCTCGCCCCGATGCGCCCGTTCTTCGTCGAGGACCCCCTGCGCGCCGAGAGCCCCGGCGCCTTCGCCCACCTCCGCAGGCAGGTCAGCGTCCCGATCGCCACCGGGGAGCAGCTCGCGAGCAAGTGGGAGTGGCGCGAGCTCGTCGAGCAGGACCTGATCGACTACTGCAGGGTCGACCTGTGCATCTGCGGCGGCCTGACCGAAGCCCGAAAGCTCGCCGGGTGGTGCGAGACCCACTACATCGAGCAGGTGCCGCACAATCCCCTCGGTCCCGTCTCGACGGCAGCCTGCCTGCACTTCGACCTGTCGACACCGCTGTTCGCGGTCCAGGAGCTGACCTGGCGGCCCGAGGTCCTCGCCGACGTGATCCGGACCGACATGACCCTCGAGGGCGGCAAGCTCTACTCGGGGGGCTCGCCCGGCCTCGGGGTCGAGCTCGACGAGCAGGCCGCCCGCGAGCTCGAGTTCCAGCTGCCTGGCCTGCGCATCCTGCGGCGCGAGGACGGGTCGGTGTCGGACTGGTGAGCGGGACGTCGCCGCAGGGGCACCTGCGGCTGCCGCACGCCGTCGTCGAGGAGCTGACCGTCCGGCCGGGCTCGGCGGCCGGGCTCGGTGCGCGCAGCACGACCGAGACGCGCGCCGACTGGCTGCGCGCCGCGGGCCTCGAGCGGCCGCACGACGTCGCAGAACGCCACCTCGCCGCGTTCCGCGAGGAGATCGCGCGTGCCCAGGAGCTGCTCTGGTCGAGCAGCTCCTGGTCCGTCCTGCTCGTTCTGCAGGCTCTCGACGCAGCAGGAAAGGACGGCACGATCAAGCACGTCATGTCCGGCGTGAACCCGCAGGGCTGCTCCGTCTCGCCGTTCAAGCAGCCGTCCCCGCGCGAGCTCGCCCACGACTTTTTGTGGCGCTGTGCCGCCGAGCTCCCCGAGCGCGGCCACATCGGCATCTTCAACCGCTCCTACTACGAGGACGTGCTCGTCGTGCGCGTCCACCCGGAGCTGCTCGCAGGCCAGCACCTGCCACCGGGGTCCCCGTCGGGCCCGGGGCTGTGGGCGCAGCGCTTCGAGGCGATCAACTCCTTCGAGCGGCACCTCGTAAACAATGGCACGCGGATTGTGAAGATATTCCTCCACGTCTCGAAGCGGGAGCAAAAGCGCCGGTTCCTCGAGCGCCTCGACGAACCGGCGAAGAACTGGAAGTTCTCGAGCGCCGACCTCGCAGAGCGGGCCTTTTTCGACCAGTACCAGCAGGCCTACGAGGAGGCGATCACCGCGACCTCGACACCCTGGGCGCCCTGGCACGTCGTGCCGGCGGACCACAAGCACGCGATGCGCGCGCTCGTCGGCGGGCTCCTCGTCGACGCCGTCGAGCGGCTCGAGCTGCACCCGCCGTCGCCTAGGCCCGAGGAGAGCGAGGCGCTCCGGGCGGCCCGCCGGGCGCTCGAGTCGGAGCCGGATTGACGGTGTCAGGACCCGAGGCGTCCCGGCGCGCCCGCGTGCGCCGGCACGTCGCGTGCCCGTGACCGCGTGACCACGCGGGACGGCCAGCCGGCGGGCCCAAGGCGGCCGGCCGTGACGACGCGGCAGGCGGTCGCGACGTGGCTGCGGGCGACGTCGCGCGAGCTCGCCGGCGCCGAGGCCGCGCTCGGCCTCGCGGCGATCGGCTGGGCCCTGTCGTCGGACACGCTCGCGCTCTTCGGCTGCCTCGGCGCGCTCGCGATCCTCGCCTTGCACCTGTGGCAGCGCTACTGCCTCGACGGCGTCTCCTACGTCCGCCGGCTCGAGCAGTCCCGCGCGAGCTTCGGCGAGCAGGTCGGGCTGTCGATCGAGATCGTCAACGACAAGATCCTCCCGCTCTCCTACCTCGAGATCGACGACGAGGTCCCCCTCGGGCTGGCGATCGACGGTGGCGTCGTCGTCGCCGGCCGCGGCCGCTCCGCGACGCTCGTCCAGGTCCTGCCCCTCCTGCCCTACCAGCGCGTGCGCCGGCGCCTCGTCGTCCACTGCGACCGCCGCGGCGAGCACCACGTCGGTCCGGCGACCCTCTCGAGCGGCGACCCGATCGGCCGGCGCGTCCGCTCGCTCCAGCTCGCCGACGAGCAGCGACTCCTCGTGTACCCGAAGATCCTCGCCCTGCAACCGCCGGGGCTCGCTTCGCGCCTTCTCGTCGGCGACGAGCGCACGCGCCGGGAGATCGTCGCGGACCCGAGCCGGACCGTCGGCGTCCGCCCCTACCAGGCAGGAGATCCCCTCCGCCACGTCGACTGGCGGGCGTCCGCGCGCAGCACGGGCCTGCTCGTCCGGCGCTTCGAGCCGACCGTCGACCCGCGCGTCGCGCTCTTCCTCGACGTGCGCGTGCCGCAGTTCCTGAGCTGGCGTCCCGAGCCGGACGAGCTCGAGTTCACGATCTCCGTGGCTGCGTCGCTCGTGAGCGCCCTGGCCGCGACGGGGATCGCCGTCGGGCTCTACGCGAATGGCACGAGCGCCGGTGCGCCGGTCGCGCACGACCCGAGCAGCGCGTCCTTCGCGCTCGCGCAGATGCTCGAGTCTCTCGCACGCCTCGTCCCCTACGGCCCGATGTTCGTCTCGGGCGTGCTCGAGGAGATCGGGAGGTCCCTGCCGCGCCAGACGAGCATCGTCGTGCTCGCAGCGGACTTCGCCGAGCCGACCTGCGCGGCCGTCGCCGACCTGCGCAGGCGCCACGCGGTCAGCGCGCTCCACATCCTCACCGGGGCCGGCAGCCCGCCACCGCGTGACGGCGTCGACGCGCTCGCGAGCATCGCCTACACCGACGATTGGCACGACCACGACACGCTCGACGTCGCTCTCTAGCGCGCTCGTCCCCGCGGTCCTCGCCGCGACGGAGGCGACGTGGGCCTCCCTGGTGCTCGAGGCGCTCGTGCGCGCCGGCGGCGCCCACCGCGACGTGCCGTTCCTCGCGCTCGCCGTGCCAGGCGCCCTCGCCGGCCTCGCGACCCTCGTGGCGACGCGCCGGGCGGCCGACGCGAGGCGGGCCACGCTCGCGCTCGGAGGGCCGCTCGTCGCTCTCTGGCTGGCCAGCGCCGCCGTCTACGACGCGGCGGTCCTGCACGCGGGCCTGCTCGACGCAGTCCACCCCTGGAGCCTGTCCGGCTCGGCAGGATCGGCGACCGTGCTCGCGCTGGTCGTCGCCGGGATCGCCGTCCTTCGGGGGGTCTGGATCGGCGCGGACGAGCCCGCGCTGTCCACCGTCGTCTTCTCCGTCGCGACAGGGGCCGCCGTCTTCCTCGTCGTGCTCGTCGTCGCCGCGCTGCACGGCCACGACGCCTTCGCCCACGCGATCGCGCACGACGCGGCGACCCTGCTGCTCGTCGCGTTCCCCGGCGCGATCGCCACGCTCGCGCTGGTCCACGAGCGCGACCTGGAACGCCAGAGCCTGCGGCGCCCGCTCGCCACCCCGAGCGCAGGTTGGCTGCTCGCGATCGGCGTGCCGATGGCGGCCGTCGGTGGCCTCGCCGTGCTGGTCGTGTTCGTGCTCGCGCCGGTGGCGCCGCTCGTCGGGCGCCTCGTCGGCGGCGTCGGCCGGGGCATCGCCGCGCTGCTCACGGCGCTCGCGCGCCTGCTCGGCCACCTGGCGATCCACGCGCACGCCCGCGCGCCGCGCGGGGTCGGACCCGC
>DAHWHN010000002.1 GCA_027335685.1 Acidimicrobiaceae bacterium | reverse complement strand
CCCCGAGCAGGCACCGCTCCTCGAGCGCGCTCAGGTAGTCGACGTCGTGGACCCGGACGAGCTCCTCTCTCGTCGCGCGCCGGGGCTGGAACGGCACGACCGCCTCGGCGAGACCGGCGGCGGCGATCCCCCGCAGCGCCGACGCGACCCGTGACGGCGACTCGGGGTGCCCGGGCCCGGGATCGTGCTCCGCGAACACGTCGTGCGAGCCGAGCAGCACTGCCACCTCGCCGACGCTAGCCGTGACGCGCCCGACGCACGACCGGGCGCCGGGCGCACCGGTAGGCTCCGCTCGACCTCGCGGACCGATCGGAGGACGAGACCGCCGTGCCGTCTGCAGTGCCGTCACCCACGCGCCCGACGACGACCGTCGAGGCGCTCCGCCGGGCTGCGCTCGTCGTGGCCAGCCTCGCGCTCGCCGCGTGCGCGACCATCGCAACAGCGTGCACCGGCGACGCCGCGGCAACGCCAACGGCACGCCGGGCTGCGCCGGCGGGCGCCGTGCTGTCGAGGGCGCGACCCAGCCTCACGCTCGCGGCTCAGACCTCCTGGGTCGACGAACGGTCGGGGCTCACGCTGCGCCTCGAGGTGTCGACCCGCATCCCGGTCGCGGACCTGGGACTGAAGTTCGTGCTCTACAGCCGCCTGACGAGCCGGTCCGCCTTCGAGGAGTCGCTCGGCGGCGTCGAGGCGTCGAGCGAGATCGCCCTCGAGTCCCCCGCGACGATCCCCCTCGACCGGCTCGTCCGCCACGGACCGCTCGACGGCGCCGTCACGATCCACTTCCCCGTCACGACCGGCGCGGTCGCCTCGAGCGGCTCCCTGCTCGCACCGACGCTCGGGCTGGCCTGCGGCGACACCTGCGACGGCGTCTACCCCCTCGAGGCCGCGCTCGTCGACTCGGCGAGCACGACCCCGCTCGCCGTGCTCACGACGCACCTCGTCTACGCCCCGGCGACACCGGGCCTGCTCCCCCTCGGCGTCGCGCTCGTCCTGCCCGCCGGGACGACACCGGCCCTGTCGAGCTCGGGGGCGCCGCTTCTCGACGCCGCGCGGCTCGACAGCCTGGCGCAGCTCTTCGCGCCGATCGCCGCGCGTCCCGGGCTCCGGCTGACCGTCGCGCTCTACCCCCAGCTGCTCGTCGCGCTCGAGCGAGACCGCTCCCGCACGGCCGCGCACGTCCTCACGCTCGTCGACCGCGTCCTCGCGGGCCAGCCCGGCCACCTGCCTCCCGTCCGCCACGAGGTGCTCGGCACGACCTTCGCCCCCGTCGACCCCACCGCCCTCACGCGGGCGCGCCTCGGCGACGAGCTCGGCCCGCAGCTCGCGCGCAGCACGCAGGCCCTCGAAGCGGGCCTGCACCGCCCCGTCGTGTCGACGCCGTTCGTCACCTACGGCCCGCTCGACGCAACGTCACTCGAGCTGCTCGTCCGGTCGGGTGTCCACGATCTCGTCGTGCCCTCCCCCGACGCCACGACCCTGCCCGGCACGACGCCGCTCGTCGTCGCCCGCACCTCGCCGTTCGCGCTCGACCTTCCCGGTTCGACAAGGCAGGACGGCGCACCGCTCGCCCTCGTCGCCGACCCGCAGCTCGCCGCGCACTTCTCGGGCGACGCCGCAGATCCCGTCCTCGCCGCGCACCAGCTCCTCGCCGACTTGGCCGAGATCTACTTCGACGCCCCCTCCGACCCCCAGCGCCGCGGCGTCGTCGTCGCGCCGCGGGCATGGCGACCCGACGAGGCGTTCCTCTCGACCGTCCTCGGCGGGCTCGTTGACAGCCCGATCCTCGCGACCGTGACGCTCCAGCAGGCCTTCAGCGCCCTGCCGGTGGGCGGGAACGGATCGCCGCCGGCAGAGCAGCTCGTACCCGGTGCGCCGACGTCGACCGTCCCCGGTGCCGCCATCGTGTCCGCCCGCCGGGCGCTCGCGAGCGTCCAGTCCGTCGTTCCCACGGACCGCGCCCTCGTCGCGCACCTCGGTGACGACGTGCTGCTCGCGCAGTCGTCCGGCCTCGGGTCGAGAGCCCGACGGCACTACAGCGACGCCCCAGCCGGCGCGCTCCACGAGCTCACGACCGTGCTCCACCCGACGGGGGGCCGCACCGTCACCTTGACGTCGCGGACCGGGGACATCCCGATCGGCATCCTCTCGTCGTCGCGCTATCCCGTCCATGCCCTCGTCGAGCTGCGTGACCCCTCGCTCGCGTTCTCCGGGCCGGCCGTCGGCCCGTCACCGGTCGTGTTCGCGTCGAAGACGACGACGATCGACGACAAGGTCACGGCCCGAACCTCGGGCGCGTCTCGCCTCGACATCGAGATCGTCGCGCCGGTCGGCGGCACGGCCCTGCTCCGGAGCTCGCTCAGCGTCCACGCGACGGCCGTGTCCGGCGTGGCCGTCGCGCTGAGCGCCGGTGCCCTGCTCGTCCTCGCCGTCTGGTGGCTGCGCTCGGTGCTCCGGCACCGCCGCAACGCGCTCGCCGCGCGGCGTGCCGGCAGCGGTGTGCCGGCCGCGCCATGAGCGAACCGCCCCTGTCGTTCCCGACCCCGACCACCCGCGCGCGCCCGCCCGGCGTGGCGACCCGGACCGGCAGAGACCACACGGGACCCGAGCACGCGCGGCGTTCGGGCGGTTCCTCGGGCGCGGGCGGCGGGCGGCGGGCCCAGCTCGACCGCTCCTCGCTGTGGACGGCCGCGGGCACGCTGCTCTCGCGCCTCAGCGGGCTCGCCCGCCTCATCGTGCTCGCCGGCGCGCTCGGCGGCGCGAGCCTCGCGAACGGCTTCAACCTCGCCAACAACACGCCGAACATGGTCCACGACCTCGTGCTCGGCGGGGTGCTCGCCGCCACGTTCGTCCCGGTGTTCGTCGAGCGGCTCGCGACGCGAGACCGCGCCTCGGCCACCGAGTCGATCTCGGCGGTCGTGAGCCTCGCCCTGGTCGTGCTCGTCGTCGCGACGGTCCTGCTCGTCGTGCTCGCGCCCGAGGTGATCGGCGCCTACACCGACGGCGCGAGCGCCGCGAGCCCGGCTGCCCGAGCCGTCGCCGTCGAGCTGCTCCGCTGGTTCGCCCCGCAGGTGCTCTTCTACGGCCTCGTCAGCTTGATGGGCGCCGTGCTCGCGACCCAGGACCGCTTCGCGGTCGTCGGGGTCGTCCCGGTGCTCAACAACCTCGCGGGCATCGGCGTGCTGCTCGCGTTCGCGCTCAGCGCCCACCACCTCGCCGTCGACGGCACCGTGTCGATCGCCGCGGCACAGCGCGACCAGCACCTCGTCGTGCTCCTCGGCCTCGGGACGACCTGCGGGGTGGCCGTCCAGGCGCTCGCCCTCGTGCCGGCGGTGCTGCGCAGCGGGATGCGGCTCCGCTTCACCTGGCGACCCCGCGATCCCGCGGTGCGCACGATCCTCGCCCTGTCGGGGTGGACCTTCGGCTTCGTCGTCGCGAACCAGGTCGCCGTCTTCGTCGTGCTCGCCCTCGAATACCACCTCGGTGGAGGGAGCGTCAGCGCGTACACGTACGCGTACCAGTTCTTCGTGTTCCCCTTCGCGGTCGTCGCCGTCTCGGTCATCAACGTCGCGAGCCCCGACATGGCCCGAGCCTGGACGAGCGGCGACGTCGGCTCGATGAGCGCGCGCTACGCACGCGCGACCCGCCAGACGCTCGCTCTCGTGCTGCCGTCGGCGATCGGCTACCTGCTGCTCGCGCGCCAGGCGATGGTCCTCTTGCTCCAGCACGGCGCCGAGCACCACCACGACGCCGAGCTGACCGCGTCGGTGCTCGCGATGTTCGCCCTCGGCCTCCCGGGCTTTTGCGTGTTCTTCCTCACGACGCGCGCCTTCCAGGCGATGCATGACACACGGACGGCCTTCGTCTGCTACGCGCTCGAGAACGGCACCAACGTCCTGCTCGCGTTCGTGCTCGACACGCCGCTCGGCGTCCGCGGGCTCGCGCTCTCGTACTCGGTCGCGTACACCGTGTCGGCGATCGTCGCGATCGCCATCCTGCGCGAGCGCCTCGGGCACATCGGCGGGCGCTCGCTGCTCCTCGGCGCCGGTCGAGCCGTGCTGCTGAGCGTGGTGATGGCGTTCGCGGTCGCCCTGGTCTCCGCGCTCGTCGGCAGCGGCACCGGCATCGTCGGATGGGCCAAGCTCGGCGTCGAGGTGCTCGCGGGCGGGCTCGTCTACCTTGGCGGTGCGGGTGCGGCAGGGTCCCTCGCCGCCTGGCAGACTTCCCGGCAGGCTGCGCGCGGTGGTCGCTCGCACACAAGGAGAGCTGGTGCCCGGAGTTCGCATCGTCACCGACAGCGCGGCTGACCTGCCTGCCGAGCTTGTCGACACCCTCGGCATCGCGGTCGTGCCGCTCGAGGTGCGGCTGGGAGACGCCGACCCCGCCACGACCTCTGCCCTGACGCCGGCGGCATTCTGGGAGATGACGGCCTCGACCGACGCGATCGCCCGGACGGCAGCGCCCGCGCCCGGCGCCTTCGCCGAGGCCTTCGCGCGCGCCGCGCACGACGGTGCGTCGGGAGTCGTCTGCGTGACACTGTCCGCAAGCCTGTCGGCGACCTACCAGGCCGCCGTCGCAGGCGCACAGCTCGCCGAGGTCCCCGTCTGCGTCGTCGACTCGACGACCGTGACGATGGGCGAAGGCTTCGTCGTGCTCGACGCGGTGGACGCGGCCGCCAAGGGTGGCGACCTCGAGGCCGTGCGCGCGGCTGCGCACGCCTCGATCGCGACGGTGCGCGTGCTCGGCGCGCTCGGCGGCCTCGACGCGCTCCGCCGTGGCGGCCGCATCGGCGCCGCCCAGGCCTTCTTCGGCACCCTCCTCGCCGTCAAGCCGATCGTCGAGATCCGCGAGGGGGTCGTCACCGGCGAGTCCCGCCAACGGACCCGGTCCCGGTCGCTCCGCTACCTCGTCGACAAGGCCGTCGAGGCCATGCCCCTGCGGCGCGTCGCGGTCGCGCACGGCGCCGCGGCCGACCTCGACGAGTTCGTCGCGATGCTCGGCGCGGCACTTCCCGGCGTCGAGATCCTCGTCACCTACATCGGGCCCGTGATCGGCGCGCACGCCGGTCCCGGGACGATCGGGCTCTGCCTGCAGCGGTCGTGAGCCCGCATCGACGGCGCGCGCCGCGTGCAGTCGGCCGCGCGGTCCGGCGCGCGCCGACCGCCAGCTTCTAACCTCCCGGGTATGGACCGGGCCGAGCAGGGTGAAGCGACCTCCGACGACTGGGCGCGACATGCCACGGTCTGGGTCGAGCGCGTCGTCGAGGCCGTCCGCGACCGGTCGGTCCGGCCCGTGCTGTTCGCGGTCCGCGTCCTTGTCGTCGGCGTCCTCGTCGCGCTCGTCGGCGCGTTCGTGGCCGTCGCGAGCGCGATCGGTATCGTCCGCCTGCTCACGGTCGACGCGTTCGGGGGCCGGGTCTGGGCGAGCGACCTCGTCGTCGGGGGAATCTTCGCGGCAGCAGGAGCGTTCCTGCTAGCACGCAGCCGCACGCGAAGGAGCGACGACGATGCCGAATGAGAACGTGACGAACGCGCCGGAGGCGACACACGACGTCGTGATCGTGGGCTCCGGTCCGGCGGGGCTCACGGCTGCGATCTACACCGCGCGCGCGGACCTGCGCCCGCTCGTGCTCGAGGGGGAACCGTCCTCGACGACCGACCAGCCCGGGGGCCAGCTCATGCTCACGACCGAGGTCGAGAACTTCCCCGGCTTCGTCGACGGCGTCATGGGGCCCGAGCTCATGGCGAGCTTTCGCAAGCAGGCCCTGCGTTTCGGCGCCGAGATCCTCACGGTCAAGGCGACGAAGGTCGACCTGTCCGCGCGCCCGTTCCGGATCTGGGTCGGCGATCCCGACGCTCCCGAACCGACCTACCGGGCTCGGGCGCTCGTCGTCGCAACCGGCGCGCAGTCGATCCTGCTCGAGGTGCCCGGCGAGGACCGGCTGCTCGGTCACGGCCTGTCCACCTGCGCGACCTGCGACGGCTTCTTCTTTCGGGACAAGCCCATCGCCGTCGTCGGTGGCGGCGACTCTGCGCTCGAAGAGGCGATCTTCTTGTCGAAGTTCGCGTCCTCCGTCCTCGTCGTCCACCGGCGCAGCGAGCTGCGGGCGTCGAAGATCATGCAGGACCGGGCGATGGCCAACCCGAAGATCTCGTTCCGCTGGAACACCGTCGTCGAGGAGGTGCTCGGGGAGAGCACCCTGGTCGGCCTCGCCGTCCGCGACACCGTGACGGGCGAGACGTCGGTGCTCGACGTGCAGGGCTGCTTCGTGGCGATCGGCCACGCGCCCAACACCTCGCTGTTCGCGGGCCAGCTGTCGATGGACGAGGCCGGCTACCTCGTGACCGGCCCCGGCACGGCGACGGGCGTCCCCGGCGTGTTCGCGTGCGGCGACGTCCAGGACCACGTCTACCGGCAGGCCATCACGGCCGCAGGATCGGGGTGCATGGCAGCGATCGACGTCGAGCGCTACCTCGAGGCCGAGCACCACCCGGCGACGTGAGCCCGGAGCGCCACGCGGCAAGGACCGGGCAGCGCAGCGGGGGCCACCCGCCAGTCGTCGTCGTCCAGCCGGGCGACAATGCCCGAGCGACCTCGCCGACCGCAGGCCGACCAGGAAGTTCGACCCGGAGAGCTCCGAGTCCGACGAGGGGCCACAAGCAGCCCCGGAAAGTGAGCAGACCATGGCAGACGCCGCAGTGACGCTGACCGACGCGACCTTCGACGAGACGGTCAAGCTGGCCGAGCAGCCGATGCTCGTCGACTTCTGGGCCGAATGGTGCGGCCCGTGCAAGATGGTCGCGCCGATCCTCGACGAGATCGCCGCCGAGAAGGCCGGCGCGCTCCGCATCGCGAAGCTCAACGTCGACGACAACGTCAAGACCGCGCAGCGTTTCGAGGTCATGAGCATCCCGACGATGATC
>DAHWHN010000150.1 GCA_027335685.1 Acidimicrobiaceae bacterium | reverse complement strand
TTCGCGCGCACCTTGTTCGCGACGAGCACGCGGGTGTGCAGCTGCGGGTCCGAGGCGCGCGACGTCCGGTGGACGAAGCTCGCCGCGACGAGCCCGTCGGTGTCGACCTGCAAGATGCCGCCGTGCCCGCGCCGGGTGAAGGCCGCGTGGTCCTCGAGGAAGGCCAGCGCTTCCTCGACGGCCGCCTCGTGCGCAACGAGCACGGCGGACGAGACCGCCGCGTCGCCGAGCGCCCAGAGCACCGAGACGGTCTTCGGGGGCGAGAACGTCAACGCGAAGCCCGCCACCGCCCGCTCGTCCTCCGGCGAGAAGCTCCGCCCGAGGGCCGCGCCATCTCGCGGGTCGCACCCGCGACCGAAGCGGCGCTCCATCGCCTCGCTCGTGACCTCCATCTCGGCGATCCCGAGGTCCTGCGCGCCGCGGCCGAGGAAGCGACCGGGGCGCTCGGCCCCGGCGGCGAAGTAGTCCTCTCGCCCGGCCGCCACCTCCTCGGCGTCGTAGCGCCAGGCGAGCGGGGCCATCTTCGACAGGCTCATCACCGGCGCGACGCTCCGGGCCGGAGGCGCACCCACGGTGCAGCGGCGTCAAGCACACCTTGGGTTATGGCAGAGCGCGAACGGCCTGTACAGGAGTTTCTGGCGAGCGGGTGACAGTGGTCAATGGGGGACAGCAGCGGACAGAGCGACGGGGGAGCGCGAAGGCCGGTTGGGAGATCGACGTGAGGCTGTCGTGAGGCCATCTGGGAGGGATCGCTCGGGTGTTGGCGGGGATCGCGCCACGCCGTGGTCGTGCGTTCTCGGCGAGCGCTCGGAGCCGACAGCTCGGCGGTACGCGGCGGTCCTGCTCGGGCGAAGGGCCACAGCATGGATGCCTCGCTCGTCGTAGCGGGGCGAGTCGGTGTGCGGCGGGAGGTCCCGGCTGCCGGCGGGCCCGCCCTACAGCGAGACGAGACCAGGAGGTCGATCGTGGCGGGTTACATGCAGCTGGGCTTCCCTGAGCTTATCGACATCGCGAGGCTGGCCGACCTGCTCGGGGTCGGCGAGCGCTACGTCCGGCGGATGGTCGCCGAGCGCCGGGTGCCGACGGTGAAGGTCGGGCGGCTCGTCCGCTTCGACCTGGCGGAGATCCGGTGCTGGATCGAGGAGCAGCGCCGCCCCGGCCGGAGCTAGGCGCCACAGCCGCGTGGCAAGATCACGGCTCGCGCTCGAACGGAGGAGCGATCCCATGGCCAAGCGTCACTTCGGCTCGGTCCGCCGGCTGCCGTCCGGCCGCTACCAGGCGAGCTACCGGCACGAAGGTCTGCGCCAGATCGCTGGGCAGACGTTCGTGACGAAGGAGGACGCGTTCGCTCATCTCTCCTCGATCGAGACCGACCTCCGCCGTGGCACCTGGCTCGATCCCTCTGCGGGCAAGGTGACGCTCGGCGCGTGAGGGACGAGGTGGTTGGAGAGCCGGACGGACCTGCGGCCGGTCACGAGGGAGACGTACCGGCACATGCTGGAGCACCACGTGCTACCGGTTCTCGGCGAGGTCGAGCTGGCCAGACTGTCGCCGTCGATGGTGCGCTCGTGGTGCTTGGTCCTGCGCGAGCGGTTCGTCACGACAGGCGACGACGCCTATCGGATGCTGCGGGCGATCCTCAACACGGCGGTGACCGACGGGCTGATCGCCAAGAACCCCTGCCAGGTCCGCGGCGCCGGGCGCACCCGGTCGGCGGAGCGACCCGTGGCGTCGGTCGCCGAGGTCGCCGCGGCGGTCGAGACGGTGCCCGAGCGCTACCGCCTGGCGATCCTGCTCCCGGCGTGGTGTCAGCTGCGCCGTGGCGAGGTGCTCGGGCTGCAGCGACGTGACGTGGACCTCCTCCACGACACGATCCGGATCGACCGAGCGGTCGTGCGGCCGATGGACGGCTCGACGGTCGTCGGCCCGCCGAAGACGAGCGCTGGCTCCCGGGTCCTCGCCGTGCCGGCGAACGTGCTGCCGGACCTTCGGGCTCATCTCGAGCGCTTCGTCGAGGCCCGGGCGGACGCCCGGCTCTTCACGAGCGAGGCCGGCAGGCCGATGGTCCCGGTCACCCTGAACCGGGTCTGGCAGCAGGCCCGCCGGGCGATCGGCCGGGGCGATCTGCACGACCACGACCTCCGTCACAGCGGACTGACCTGGGCGGCCGCCTCAGGTGCCCCGGTGGCCGAGCTGATGCGGCGCGGCGGCCACGCGAACCCGGTCGCTGCGCTCCGTTACCGGCACGCCACCGAGGACCGTGACCGAGCGATCGCCGACGCGCTGGCCTCCCTCGCGACGGGCGAGGTGGCTCGTCTCGGCAACCGTCATCGCGCAGGTAGCGCGCACGCCGGCGTCCGAAGCCGAGCGCTCGGGAGCCGCAAACACCCTCTGAGCTGTGGAAAGGGCTGGCACCCCCAACGGGGTGCCAACCAGATCCGAGGGGGCTTGGCCAGCGGCTTCGCGCGGTCTCTGACGATCCAGGCGGCATTCGAGCTGCCAGAGCCCGAGTTGCCGAGTCCTAGAGCGAGGTGGAAGGCCCAGCAAGAGGCCCGTCGGGTTCCGTAGCCCAAAGGAGTTGGTCGGAGCCGTCGTCATGTCAGGGGCCTTCTCCGTCGCGCTGCGATGTCCGTGTGATAGTATGTTCACCCATAAGGTGAAGATTGGTATCGGATATGTGTTACAGCTACCTCAGGCTAAGGGTGAAGCTGACGGTCCATGCGTGTCGAGTTCGGGGACGACGATCTGCGGCGACTCTACGAGGAGCCGGACTTCCGGCTGTCGAGCCTCGGGCACGACCTCACGCGGGCCTACCGGAAGGTCGTCGGGTTCGTGGCGGCGGTGTCCGACGAGCGAGACCTGCGTGCCATGAGGTCGTTGCACTTCGAGAAGCTCGAAGGCGATCGACTCGGGCAGCACTCTCTACGGCTGAACAAGCAGTGGAGGCTGATCGTCAGGCTGGACACCACACAGGAAGGCAAACAGGTCGTCGTCATCGAGGTCGTCGACTACCACTGAGCGAAAGGAGGGCATGATGACCAGTACCCTGATAGCTGCCGAAGCGTTCCCTCCGGGCGAGTACTTGCGGGATGAGCTCGAGGAGCGGGGGTGGAGCGAGAAGGAGTTCGCGGAGATCGTCGGCCGGCCGGTGCAGGCCGTGTCGGAGATCTTGAACGGGCGCAAGCAGAGCGTTCCCGAGACGGCCCTCGCGTTTGCGGAGGCGCTCGGCACGAGCGCCGAATTGTGGGTAAACCTACAGACGGCGTTCAATCTCCATGAAGCGAAGTCCAACCGACCGCTGGTGACTGAGGTGACGCGCCGCGCTCGGCTCCGATATCGAGTGCCGGTGGCCGAGTTGCGCCAGCGCGGGTGGCTTCCCGATACCAACGACCTTGACGTGTTGGAGGCTGCCGTCAAGGAGCTTCTGGGTATTTCGGATCTGGACGCCGAGCCGCAGTTTGCGGTGGCAGCGCGTCGCTCGAACGCGACTGTGTCGTTCTCACCTCAGCAGACCGCGTGGCTAGCTCGGCTTCGCCGCGTCGCTCAGGCTCGGACGGTGGCTGCCTTCGATGCCAGCTCGGTCTGTGCGCTGGCGGGGGACTTGGTGCATCGAATCCATGATCCGACTGATCTCGGGGAGCTTGAGAGCTGGCTGGCAGAGGTCGGGGTGATCCTGGTTACTTTGCTCCCGCTCAAGTCCAGCAAGCTGGATGGAGCGGTGATGCTGCTCGATGACGGTAGCCCGGTCATTGGGCTCACGAGTCGGGGCGATCGGATGGACGGATACGTGTTCACGTTGCTCCACGAGCTCGCCCATGTTTGTCTGGGACACCTCGAGACAGTGGCTGTCCGAGCGGACGAGGACATCGTCACCGCTACCGGACTCGACGGCCCCGAGGCTGAAGCGAATCGACAGGCCGCCGAATGGATTCTCCCTGAAGAGACCCCGCTCCCCGCCGGTCGGCCGTCCATGGGCGCAATCCTCCAGATAGCTGGACGTCATCGGATCCATACCAGCTTCGTAATCGGTCGCATCCAGCGGGCTCGCCAAGATTGGGGGCTGCTACGTCGGTCTATCCCTCGGGTGCGTCCCTACATCACGGTGGAGAACTGAGGTCCGGCGATGGCTATTGCACTCGTGTCTCGGTCCGTCGCTCTTCGACAGACCTTCTCGTTCTACGTTTCAGGCAAGGATCCCGAGCGGATCCGGGCCTGCGCTGAACAGGCGGACGCTGATCTCCTGGGCTGAGCGCCATCGAGCCAAGGCCGACGCCAAGACCACCAGACTCCTTCAGTTCATTGAGGACGTTTGTGCGCCAGCGACTGGTTGGAATGACGAGTCTGTCAACCAGCCCTCAACCACGCCGGCAAGGTCGCGGAGCGTTTCCCCGACCACCCCGCCAGCATCTGGATCCGAGAAGACCCGCTTCTTGCAGCCATCACCGAGTTCTTCACTCAGCGCATCCTCGGTTCCGATCGAAGCGCCCTGCTCGCTGTCGACCTTGGCGCCATTGACCATCAAGCTGACGCCGATCGAACCGCCAAGCTTGAAGCTCTTCGCCGATCCCTCGACGACATCGCCAATCGTCAGAATCGCCTCATCCGCACTCTCGAAACCCAAGACGACCCCGGTGGCGCTGTCTTCACCCGAGTCCAAGAGCGCCTCAGCGAACTCGAAACCGAACGGCGCACCAAGCTCGACGCTGTCGCCGACCTCGAAGCGGACGACTTGAAGGAGAACGTCCCGGTCGACCTCCTCGATCAACTACCGGTGCTCAGCGCGGACCTCGTAGATGTTCCCCCGAACAACTCCGAGCGCTGTTCGAGGCGTTCCGGCTCGCCATCCGCTACGACAGACCCCAGCATCAGGCTCTCGTCCGGGTGACCCTCACGGACGACACCATCGACCACCTCAACACGAACGTCGTCCCCCTCTTCGCTAGGGGAGCCCGCTCGCCTAAGCCGACGTCGGCCGCTACCTCCCGGCACGGATCTGCGTGGCACCCCCAACGGGATTCGAACCCGTGTTACCGCCTTGAAAGGGCGGCGTCCTCGGCCGCTGGACGATGGGGGCAGGTTGCAGGCTGTCCGAGGTTACCAGCCGCACCTGGTCGTGCCCGCCCCGGACCTGGTCCTCGTCCCGAGCCGATCTCGTCGGTGGCCACGAGCGCGCTACGGTCCTGCCACGAGCCTCCAGCCTCCCCCGGCGTCGGACCGATCCCGGGCTGGACCTCGAAGGAGGCGATCATGGCGCACGAGAACTCGCAGGAGTCGTGGGACGAGATCGACCGCTACATCGTCGACCGGCTCCTACCCGCGGACGGGGCGCTCGACGCCGCCCTCGCGCACAGCGCGGCGGCCGGCCTGCCGTCGATCAACGTCGCCCCCAACCAAGGTGCGCTCCTCGGCCTGCTCGCGTCCATGACGCACGCCCGGCGCGTGCTCGAGATCGGCACCCTCGGTGGCTACAGCACGATCTGGCTCGCTCGCGCCCTGCCGCCCGCGGGCCGTCTCGTCTCGCTCGAGGCGCAGGACCGCCACGCCGCGGTCGCCCGAGCCAACGTCGCGCAGGCCGGGCTCGCCGGGCTCGTCGAGATCCGGGTCGGCCCGGCGCTCGAGCTGCTACCCGAGCTCGAGCGCGAGGGTGTCGACCCGTTCGACATGGTCTTCGTCGACGCCGACAAGGCGCACAACGCCGAGTACTTCGCCTGGGCGCTGCGGCTCACCCACGTCGGCAGTGTCGTGGTCGTCGACAACGTCGTGCGCGGTGGTCGCCTCCTCGACTCGTCGAGCGCCGACCCGGACGTCGTCGGGACCCGACGGCTGTACGACGCCGTCGCAGCAGAGCCACGCGTCCGGGCGACGGCGGTCCAGACGGTCGGGTCCAAGGGTCACGACGGCTTCCTCGTCGCCCTCGTGGTCGAGGCCACGTGAGCGGGTCCGGTGCCGGCCAGCGCGCTCCGGCGCCGTACGGTGGGGGTGCGGGCGATGGCAGGGGCGGACCGGTGCAGCCCGGCCGGGGCAGCCGAAGGGCGGCGGTGACATGGGTCGACGAGACGACGGAGGGGCGATGACCGAGGACCGGACCACCGTGCAGGCGGTGCGGCCAGGTGCTGCGCACGTGGAGCGTCACTTTTCCGACTGCCCACGGCTCACGGCGACGCCCAGGCCGGTCGGGAACCACGACACGCGGCTGTGCACGTGCGATCCCGACCGCCTCGACGCGGCGTTGCGCCCCGCGCTCGGGGCAGCGCGGCGACCGGGCTGAGCCGAGCCTCGAGCGCAGCGAACGGGCCCGACCGAGCGCAGCGACCCGGCTGAGCCGGGCTGTGGCTCACGGTGCTGCCGGTACCGGCGTCAAGAGCCACTGCGTGCCGGCTGCGCTGTCGCGCAGCTCGACGCCGAGTCCCGTCAGGAGATCGCGCACGGCGTCCGCGTCCGCGAAGCGGCGCTGCTCGCGGGCGGCACGACGGAGCTCGACGAGCGCGTCGACGAAGGGCCCGACGACGGAGCGGGGATCCCGGAGGCCCTCGCTGGCGATCTGGCCGAGCTCGACGATCATCGCCCGGAGGCTCGCACGGGCGCGCTCGAGCTCGTCGGCCTGGGGAATATCGGTCGACCAGTCGACGATGAGCTGCTCGACCCCGAGCACGGCCGCGACGGCTCCCGGCGCGTCCCGGGCGGCGATGGCGTCGCCAAAGGCTGCCTCGTGCCCCCGCACGAGGTCGAGCAGGGGGGATGTCGGGGGCGCCGGCCGCGAGCTGGCCTGATCCGGCAGCGACGGCTCGCCGTCGACACCCGACGCAACGTCGGTGGTCTGGCCGGCGGTCCGGCCCCCGTATGCCGGCGGGCCGTCCGCTGCGGCGAGCAGCTCGTCGAGGGGGACCTCGCTGCCTGCCGGGAAGCTCGCCGAGCGTCCGAGCCTGCGGACGGTCACGACGCCGAGACCGGCGACCGTCGCCGTCCTCGCGGCGAGGTCGACGACGCAGGCCGTGTGCTCGTCGACGCCGAGCACGACGTGGGACGCCGGAAGCATCCTCTCCATGGCGGCCAGCCGCCGTTCCCCGAGATAGCAAAACCGCGTGTCGTGGGTCCCGCCCTCGGCGTTGTTGTAGTGCGGCACGACGGCGACGTCGAGGCCGACCGACCCGAGCACGTCGAGCCCGTCGAGCCAGTGGGGGTCCTCGCCCGCCTTGTAGATCTCATAGACCGGGATCGTGAACGCGCCGAGCGTCAGCGCGGCGGCGCTCGAGAAGGTCACGGCGCCCCCGCGGGTCAGCTTCTCGGTGAGCAGGCCGGGCACGACGCTGCCGGCCCACTGGCGCAGCGCGTAGGTCGGGCTGCCCGGCCCGGAGAAGACGTAGCGGGCGTCTCGCAACTTGGCGGTGAGCTGCTCGGTCGCGAACCGGTCGTCGGCCGGCGGGCCGGCGTCGAGCCTGCCGGAGGCCACGTCGACCGCCGCCTGGAGGCTCTCGAGGAAGTAGGACTCGACCCGGGCCGCGATCTCCCGGGCGTTCTCCTGGAAGCCGAACGGCGTGTCGAGCAGCACGACGGGCCCTGCCTGCGAACCGAGCCGCCGGAGGATGTCGCGGTGGGTGCGCACCATGGTCGGCGAGGTCTCACCCGAGCCCATCAAGGTGACGATCCGCGGCAGAGCGTCCGGCACCGGGGCCGGCACCCCGTCGGGACCTGTCGGGCGGTCGCGCCAAGGCTCAGAGGTCGCCGCGCCCGGCGCGGTCACGGTTGCTCCGGCCGCATGGTGCCGTCCCAGCGCAGTCCGCCGGGAAGCTCGCCCCAGGGGTCGTCGGGGACGCCGTCGTCCGCCCCCGGCACCGGGGGACCGAGCGTCGACCCGAGCGCGTCGACGAGCTCGCCCTGGACCAGGGAGAGGAAGCCGTAGCAGACCCAGTCCACGTAGCGCGGGTCGTCGGGCAGGACCTCGACGGGCTCTTCGCTCACCTCGAGCGTCGTCCCGAGCACGAGTCGCAGGTCGTTGAGGGCGCCGAGCCACGCCGCGGCCTCCTCGTCGTCGAGGTGGCTCGCGGAGGCCGTCTGCGCCAGCACGGCGAGTGCCTCTCGGCGGTGGTCGAGCAGCTCCTGGCGGACGAGGGAGGCGTACGCGGCCTCGGACACCTCGTCGCGCGCGTATGCGACGGGGAAGAGCCTGCGCAGAGCGGGCGGAGGCGCCGAGGCACCATCGCCGAGCCTGTCGAGCAGCGCTTCGAGCTGGCCGGGCAGAGACGCCAGGAGATCGCGTTCCTCGGGCGGCAGGCGGACGTCGAAGCCGCCCCGCCGGGCACGGCTGATGCGCCGGCGCGGGCTCACTCCGGCTGCTCGAGCGTCGCCCAGAGGCCGCAGCGGTGCAGGCGGGAGACGTCGTTCTCCGCCCGCTCCCGGGGGCCCGAGGCGACGACCGCACGGCCCTTGTGGTGGACGTCGAGCATGAGCTTGGTGGCCTTCTCCCGCGAGTAGCCGAACAGCTTCTGGAGCACGTAGGTCACGTAGGTCATGAGGTTGATCGGGTCGTTCCACACGACGACGAGCCATGGCCGCTCCGTCGCGAGCAGGGTATCGGCGGACAGCTCCCGTTCGATCGTCGTCCCGGCGCCGCTGCCGGCGTGCCTGCTCACAGCAGGGCGTCCGTCACGGCCAGCTCGTCGTGCGCGCCGGCTGCGAACCCGATGGCCTCGAGTGCCCGGGCCTCGGCGGTGGTCGAACGGCGGTGCAGGCCGAGGTAGAACACGACCATCGCGGACCACGCAGCGGCTGCCCCCGCGAGGTGGACCTCGACGACGGCCGCGTTGTCGTGGAGGAAGTACTGGGTGTAGCCGAGCGTCCCCTGGACGAACAGGATCTCGAGCAGCAGTCGGGCGCGCCGCTGGACGGCGGCGGGGGCTCGGGTCTGGTGGAGCGCGAAGAGCAGGGCGAGCGTCATCCCGACGAGGAACAGCGCGATGTCCGCATGGAGCTCGGCCATGTCACGGAAGGACTCCGGGACGCGCTCTGCTCCCGGGCCGCCGGCGTGCGGACCGCTGCCCGTGACCATCGTCCCGGCCATCACGAGGACGGTGATCGTGGCGAGGAGGAGACGAGACAGCCAGAGCAGGTCCTTGCCGACGAGCCGCTCGACGGCACGCTCGCCTTGGCTCGCGTGGACGTAGAGGACGATCGCGTCGGCCACGATCGCAAGGGTGAGCAGGAAGTGGAGTGCGACCCAGTAGGGGTTCAGCTTGGTCAGCACGACGACGCCGCCGATGACGATCTGCCCGGCGATCCCTGCGATCAACCCCGACGACAGCCAGACGAGGTCGCGGCGACGCACGGAGGGCGACAGCGCCGCGAGGAACGCGACGATCGACACGACCGTGACGGCGACGCTCACCATCCGGTTCGAGAACTCGACGAGGGGGTGGAACGACACCGCCGGCGTCACGCTCGAGCGCGAGCAGGTCGGCCAGTCGTGGCAGCCGAGCCCGGACCCCGTCAGCCGGACTGCCCCGCCGGTGACGACGAGCAGGGCGTAGCAGATCGCCGCGACGAGGGCGATCCGGCGGAACACGAGGGGGCTCACCTTGGGCATGGACACGCGCAGACCATCGTAGGGAGGCCGGCCACCCGGGGCCACCCGCGCCGGCGGGTATGTCCGTTCGCCTCGTGCGGGATCACTCGAAGCGGAACGCCGCCGCCGCGACTGCCGGCGCGACGACGGCCCAGACGGCGAGGACGACCCAGGCTTCGACCGGCACCGCGCCACCCGTGCTGAGGCTCGGGTGGAGGGCGTCCGCGAGGGCGGCGCCGGGCAGGAGACGAGCGGCACCTGCGGCGCCTCCGAGCTTTGCGAGCGGGAACATGATGCCGCTGATGCCGAGCACGACCAGGTAGGCCCCGTTCGCGACGGCGAGCGTCACCTCGGCGCGCAGCGTGCCGGCGAGGAGGAAGCCGATGCCGGCGAACGCGATGGTGCCGAGCAGCTCGGCCCCGACAGCAGCGAGGACGTCACCATGGGGACGCCAACCGAGGCCGGCGGCGATCGCTCCGAGGACGACGACCTGGACGACTTCGACGGCGAGGACGGCGAGGATCTTCGCGCCGAGCAGGGTCGAGCTGCCGAGCGGCGTCGACCCGAGCCGTTTCAGCACCCCCCAGCTGCGCTCGAAGCCCGTCGAGATGCCGAGGTTGACCATCGCCGTCGAGACGACCGCGAGGGCGAGCACGCTCGGGGCGAAGAAGTCGACGCGCGATGCCGCGCCCGTCGCCACGATCGGAACGAGCGAGAAGAGAACGAGGCCGGCGACGGGGATCAGGAAGGTCACGAGGAGCCGCTCGCCCTGCTCGAGGGTCATGCGGACCTCTGCGGCCGTCTGGGCCCGCAGGGCACGCCAGTTCACTGCACCCATCCTCACTGCGCCCATCCTCACTGCACCCATCCTCACTGCACCCATCCCCACGGCGCCCCCGCACTGCGCGTGCTCACGGCGCGCCTCCTCGGGTCGCTGCGTCGCTCCCGGTCAGGCGCAAGAACGTGTCTTCGAGCGTCTGACGTCCGGCGCGCAGGTCGGCGAGGACGAGGTCGTGCTCGGCGAGCCAGGCGGTGACGGCCGCGACGAGGCCCGGGGTGGCTGGCGCCGCGACCCGGTACTCCCCGGGGCCGACCTCGGTCACCGCCGCCCCGATCCGGGCGCCGAGCGCGGCGACGTCGATGCCCGTCGGAGCTGCGAAGCGGATCTCCTCTGCCGCCGTCACGAGGTCCGCCGGCCGACCGGCGGCGACGACGCGACCGTGGTCGACGATCACGACGCGGTCCGCCATCCGCTCCGCCTCGCCGAGCTCGTGGGTCGTCAGCAGGACCGCCGCGCCGTCCGCGCGGAGCGACGCGACGATCTCCCGGATCGCGATGCGCCCGGCGGGGTCGACCCCGGCGGTCGGCTCGTCGAGGAAGGCGACGCGGGGTCGACCGACCAGCGCGAGCGCGAGTGACAGGCGCTGGCGCTCGCCCCCCGAGAGGCGCTTGGCCGGAGTCGCAGCCACCTCCTCGAGGCCGGTCAGCGCGAGGAGCTCCGCAGGGTCCCGGGCATCGTCGTAGTACGAGGCGAAGAGGCGCAGCGCCCGAGCGGGGCTGAGCACGGGGTAGGTCCCGCCCTCTTGGAGCATGACGCCCACGTGCGGTGCGAGGCGGCGACGGTCTGCCACGGGGTCGAGCCCGAGGACGCGGACCTGCCCGGCTGCCGGGCGACGGTAGCCCTCGAGGGTCTCGACCGTCGTCGTCTTGCCGGCGCCGTTCGGTCCGAGGAGGGCGACGACCTCGCCGGGCTCGACGCAGAACGCAACGCCGTCGACCGCGGCCAGCTCGCCGTAGCGGACGACGAGACCCTCCACCTCGATCGTCGGCACCCTCCGGAGGCTACCGGCTGGGCGGTGCCCTGCCCAGCCGGTCACTACCCAGCGGGCGCGCTCTCCAGCCGCTCGACCGCTCAGTGGCGGCGCGGCGCCTCGAACCGGTAGCCGAGGCCGCGGATCGTCGTGATGAGCACGGGCTTCGACGGGTCTTTTTCGATCCGCGAGCGGAGGCGCTTGACGTGGACGTCGAGGGTCTTGGTGTCGCCGACGTAGTCGAGCCCCCACACCCGGTCGATCAGCGCGTCGCGGGTGACGACGCGCCCGGCGCTGAGCAGCAGCGCCTCGAGCAGCTCGAACTCCTTGAGCGGGAGCTGCACCTCCTCGCCGCGGACCGTGCACTCGTGCCGCTCGGGGTCGAGCCGCACCTCCCCGACCTCGAGCACGAGAGCGGGCGGCTCCGCCAGCGGAAGCGCCGGGGGCGCGCTCGCCGGCGCGCGCGCGTCCGGCTCGAGCGGACGCGGTGCCCGCCGCAGCACGGCCCGCATGCGCGAGACGAGCTCCCGCAGCCGGTAGGGCTTCGCGACGTAGTCGTCCGCGCCGACCTCGAGGCCGACGACGGTGTCGATCTCGGTCGACTTGGCGGTGACCATGATGATCGGCACGCTCGACCGGGCGCGGATCGCGCGGCAGACGTCGAGCCCCGACATCTTCGGCAGCATCACGTCGAGCAGGAGCAGGTCGGGGGTCCGTGCGTCGAACAGCCGCAGGGCCTCGAGGCCGTCGCGGGCGATCGTGACGCCGAAGCCCTCGCGCTCGAGGCCGACGATCAGGGCCTCGACGAACGACTCCTCGTCCTCCGCGACGAGCACCTCGATCCTGCGGTCGTCGGCAGCGGTCACGAGTCGGCCCGTCCCTTCGCCGGGAGCCGGAGGGTGAACGTCGCGCCCTCGCCCTCACGGGAGTCGACCTGCACGGAGCCGTGGTGGTTGTGCGCGACGTGGCGGACGATCGCGAGGCCGAGCCCCGTCCCGCCAGTCTGGCGGCTGCGCCCGTGGTCGACCCGGTAGAAACGCTCGAAGACGCGCTCGAGGTCCCGCGCCGGGATCCCGATCCCCTCGTCTCGGACCGTGAGCACGACCTCGTCACCCTCGACGTGCCCGTGCGCGGTGACGACGCCGCCCTCGTAGGAGAACTTCACGGCGTTCTCGAGCAGGTTGTAGAGGGCCGAGGTGAGCTGACGCCTGTCGCCGAGCACGGCGACGGGCGGCGAGGGCTCGTCGAGCACCACCTTGACGTCGCGCTGCTCGGCGGCCGTCCGCACCCGCTCGGCCGCCTCTGCCATGACGAGGTTGACGAGGACGGGCTCGCGCGGGGGCGACTCCTCGCTCTCGATCCGGGTCAGGTCGAGCAGGTCGTCGATGATCCGCGAGATCCTGAACGCCTCGGAGTGGATCCGCTCCGCCAGGCGGCGGGACACCTCAGGCTCGGTCTCGGACAGGAGGGTCTCGGCGAGGAGCCCGAGCGCTCCCATCGGGGTCTTCATCTCGTGGCTCACGTTGGCGACGAAGTCCCGGCGGACCTCTTCGAGGCGGCGCCGCTCGGAGACGTCGTCGATCACCGCGATGACCCCGAGCGCCCGCTGGCCGTTGTCGAGGCTCACGGTGCGCATCGTGAGCGTCCGTCGTGGCGGGCCATAGAGCTCGAGCGTCCTCTCCTCCGACGCGCCCGCCGGCGTCGCGGCGAGCAGCTCGTCGACGGCGTGCGCCGCGAGGGCGTCGCCGTGCCGGCTCCCCATCAGCGCGACGGCGCGGGCGTTGCGGAAGACCGGCTCACCGCGCTCGTCGCAGACGATCACGGCCTGGGCGAGCGCGTCGAAGGCACGGCGCAGCCGGATGGCGTCCGCGCTCGACTCCGCGACGGCCTCCGCGGCCCGGTCGGTCGCTCGCTCGACGTAGGCGAGGGCATCCTCGACGCGCCGCGGCTCGGTCTCGAGCGCGTCGGCGCCGAGGCGGTTGCCGAGCGAGACGAGGCGCTGACCGAGCGAGCCGGCGCCCCGCCTGCTCCCGAGCAGGTAGGAGCCGACCGCAAGGACGACCGCGACGCCGGCAGCGACGGCGATCGCCGCGGGTGGTAGCGACGTGCTCGCCGCTAGAAGCACGGGAGCCTGTCCGGTAGGTGCACGCCTCCAGCATGGCAGCTCGGCCGCCGTGCCCGCCCCCGCAGGTGCGGTGCCGAGGAGCGGAATGAAATAGATTGTGACAACATGAAATAGCATGTAAGGTATCGACTGCCCCGCTGTCGTCGTCCGGCGGGGCCGAGCGTCAGCCACGCGCACAGGACGTCCTCGACCAGCAGAACGCCCCGGCTCCAGCCGGGATCGAGGAGGTGCCCTGTGCCCGTGCTTTCCCTTGCCGGCCCCGTCGTCGCGGCGGCCACCCTCAGCCTCAGCCCGAGCGACACGGCCCTGCCGGGCAGCAGCGTCATCACGACCCTGATGAACGGGATCGGCTGGTGGGGCCTCGTGGTCTGCCTCGTCGGAGCGATCGTCGGCGCGGCGAGCTGGGCGATCGGCTCGCATACGAACAGCTACCAGCACGCCTCGGCGGGCCGCCGCGCCGTGCTCGTCTCGGGCGCGGCGGCGCTCGTCATCGGTGCGGCGCCGCAGCTGTTGAACTTCCTGTTCAGCTCCGGCCCGGCAGTCCATTGACCCGCTCCGTGCCAGCAGACGTCCTCGCGCTGCTCGGGATCGGCTCCTCGGTCGTCACGAGCCTCGTCGACCTGGTCCTCGGCCAGATCCTCCGTTGGGTCGCGTCGAGCGCCGGATCGGTGCTCGGGGCGCTCGGCAGCGTCTTGACGAGCACGACCGAGCCCGACCTCGTCCACGGCGTGTCGGGCGAGCTCGGCGTGACGGCGGTGATCGGCGCGCTGCTCGCGCTGTTCCTGCTCGTCCTCGCCATGGTCCAGGCGGTCGTGCGCCAGGACCTCGGCGCCGTCTTGCGCGCCGCGCTCCTCCGGCTCCCCGTCGCGATCCTGCTCGCCGCCGCGGGCGTCGAGCTCGTCTCGCTCGCCCTCGAGGCGTCCGACGCGATGAGCGGCGCCATCCTCGCGGCGGCCGGCAATCCGGTCGAGACCCTCGTCGCGTCGCTCGGTGCCGCACTCGCCGGCTCCGTGCTCGCCGGGGGCGCGCCCGGCGTCGCGATCGGCGGCTTCGCGGCCCTGCTGCTCGCGGCGCTCGTGATCGTGCTGTCGTTCGCCGTGTGGTTCGAGCTCGCGGTGCGCTCGGCGGCGGTGGCAGCCGCGACGCTGTTCCTCCCGCTCGCCCTCGCCGGTCTCGTCCTCCCCGCGACGGCGCACTGGGCGAGGCGGCTCGCCGAGACCCTCGTCGCGCTCGTCTTCGCGAAGGTCGTGATCGCGGGGGTCATCGCCCTCGCCAGCCTCACCCTCGTCTCGGGCGCGGGCGTCTCCGCGCTGGTCGAGGGAACGGCGCTGCTCCTGCTGTGCGCGCTCGCTCCCTTCACGCTCCTGCGCCTCGTCCCGTTCGTTGAAGCCGGAGCGGTCTCCCACCTCGACGGCCTCGGCCACCGCTCGCTGCGCGGCGCCGCCGAGTACGCGGGCTACGCAGCGGCGCTCGGTGGCGTCGCCGGTGCGGCAGCAGAAGCGCTCGGTGCAGGCGGCGGCCCGGATGCGAGCGCCGGTGACGGCTGGCCGTTCAACGGTCCGGGATCCGGTCCGACCGGCAACGGGCGCGGTCCGGGAGGCGGTTCGCCAGTCGTCGACGACGCCGGGCCGATCGTGGTCGCGTGGGACGACCCCGAGGTCGTCGCCGAGACGGACCGCATCGAACGCGAGCTCCGCCGCCGTTCGTCGGAGCAGCAGTGACGACGTCCGGCGGCCCGCGCTACCGCTTCGGTCCGCGGGACCGTCGCGGTCTCGTCGCCGGCGCGCGCGCGAGCCAGGTGGTTCTCGTCTGCGCCGGCCTCCTCGTCGCCGTCGGCCTGCTCCGCTCGCTGCACGGCGCGGCCGGCGTGCTCGTCGGCGCGGGAGTCGTGGCGGCTGCGGGGTGGTCCGCGTTCTGGCCCGTGCGCGGACGCACGGTCGAGCAGTGGGTCCCGGTCGCGCTCGCCTACGTCTCCGGGCTGCTCCTCGGCGGCTCGAGCGCGGTGCCGGCGCGGCGCTCGCCGGGCCCGCCGTCCCGACCACCCGGTCCGCTCGGCGGCTTCGCGCTGCGCGAGCTCGCCGGGTCCGCTGTCGCGGGGAGCTTCGGGGCTCTGCACGACCGCAGGTCGGGAACGTGGACCGCCGTGTTGTCGCTCGGCTCGACTCCCTTTGCCCTGCTCGGCGAGGAGGAGCGCTCGCGCCAGGTTGCCGCATGGGCGGGCGTGCTCGCCGCGGTGTCGAGCGGTTCGGGGGCTCTGCATCGCCTGCAGTGGATCGAGCGCACCCTTCCCGACCTCGGTGAGCCGCTCGTCCGGCACCTCGAGGCCAAGGGCGTGGGCCCGGACGACCCGGCGCGCGCCGGCGCGCGCCGCTCCTACGCCGAGCTTCTCGAGCGCGAGCAGGTCGGGCGGATGCGCCACGAGCTGTTCCTCGCGTGCACCGTCCGCGCCGGGCGGGGGGCGCGCGGCGGTGCCGACGTGCTGGCCGAGGAGATCGGACGCCTCGACCGGCGCTGCCGGGACGCCGGGATCCCCGTCGAGGGCGTCCTGTCGCGCGCGGGGCTGTCCTTGCTCGTGCGCCGGAGCTTCGACGAGGTCCCCGGGGCCGGTCCGATCTCGTGGCCGTGGCCGATGGCGGTCGCGATCTCGTGGTCGAGCGTGCGCACCGACGGGACCTGGCATGCGACCTACTGGATCGCGGAGTGGCCGCGCAGCGACGTCGCGAGCGACTTCCTCGTCCCGCTCCTCGTCGGCTGCGCGGAGCGCAGATCCGTCGCGGTCGTGATGGCCGCCGTCCCGCCCCACCGGGCCATCCGGGCGGCCGAGCACGCACGCACGTCGGTGACGGCAGACGCGGAGCTGCGCCGGCGGCACGGCATCGCCACCTCGGCGCGGCGCCACCGGGAGCACGAAGCGGTCGCGCGGCGCGAGGGCGAGCTTGCCGACGGCCACGTCGCGTACCGCTTCTCCGGCTACGTCACGGTCACGGCCACGAGCCCGGCGGAGCTCGAGTCGGCGTGCTCGCGCGTCGAGCAGGCCGCTGCGCTCGCCCGTCTCGAGCTGCGCCGCCTCTACGGCGCGCAGGGCGACGCGCTCGCGTTCTCGCTCCCGACGGGTCGAGGCTGCGCATGAGGCTCCCGACGCACGAGGCCACGACCGCCCAGCTCGGTGCCGTCTACCCGCTCGTCGCGAGCCGCCCGCTGCCCTCCGGCGGCGTGCTCGTCGGGCGGGACCTGCTCGGCGGATCCTTCGTCCACGACCCCTTCGAGCTCTACGGCGCGGGCGCGCTAACCAATCCCAACATGATCGTCCTCGGCCAGATCGGCCGCGGCAAGAGCGCCCTCGTCAAGAGCTACCTCTACCGCCAGGCCGCGTTCGGGCGCCGGATCGTCGTCCTCGACCCGAAGGGGGAGTACGGGCCGCTCGCGGCCGCTCTTGGCACCGTGCCGATCGCGCTCCGCCCGGGCGGGCGCGTCCGCCTGAACCCCCTCGAGGTGCGGACGACCCGAGCGGGGTGCGACGACGCCGCACGGCGCCGTCTCGCCCTGTGCTCGGCGATCGCGGCGTCCGCGCTCGGCCGCCCGCTCGTCCCGGTCGAGCACACGGCCGTGGAGATCGCGCTCGACGCGGCGAGCGCGGGGGGCGCGCAGCCGACGCTGCCCGCCGTCGTCGAGGCGCTGCTGTTCCCGCTCGCCGACGCGGCGCGCCGTGTCGGGAGCGACGCCGCCGAGCTGCGCTCGGCCAGCCGGGATCTCGCGCTCGAGCTGCGCCGGCTCGTCCACGGCGAGCTGCGCGGCATGTTCGACGGTCCGACGAGCCCCGGGCTCGCGCTCGGCGGAGCCGCCGTCGTGCTCGACCTCGCCGCGGTCTACCACTCGCCCGCGCTCGGGGTGCTCGTCGCGTGCGCGACCGCGTCCGTGCTCGCGGCGGTCGAAGCCGACACGACCGCGCGCACCGTGCTCGTGGTCGACGAGGCCTGGGCCGTCCTCGCGAACCTCGGCGTCGCCCGGTTCCTCCAGTCGTCGTGGAAGCTCGCGCGCGCCCGCGGCATCGCGAACCTCGCCGTCGTGCACCGCGTGTCGGACCTCGCCGCGGTCGGCGACGCGGACAGCGCGGCGACGCGGCTCGCGCAAGGGCTCATCGCGGACTCCGAGACGGTCGTCTGCTACGCCCAGCCGGCATCCGAGCTGCCCGGGCTCGCCGCGGCGCTCGGGCTGTCCGACGAGGAGGTGCGCATCGTCGCCGCGCTGCGACGCGGCGTCGCGCTCTGGCGAGTCGGCGGTCGGTCCTACCTCGTCGAGCACCGGCTGGCCCCGGGCGAGAGCCACCTGGTCGACACCGACGCGCGCCTCGTGGGCGCGTCGTGAGCAGCGGCCGGCGCATCGTCGGCGGGGAGGGGCGCCACGCCTCGACCCGCCGCACGAGGTCGTCGTCCGCCGCGCCGATGCCGGCCGGCGAGCGGGCGGCCTGCGCGGCCGTGCTCGCCGGCGGCGCGCTCGCGCTGTCGT
>DAHWHN010000147.1 GCA_027335685.1 Acidimicrobiaceae bacterium | reverse complement strand
CGAACGTGTGTACGCTTATGCGCGTGAAGCTCGCTGAGTGGGCCCGTTCGTACGGCGTCCACCCGAACACTGCGTATCGCTGGTTCCGGGACGACACGTTGCCCGTGGCCGCCCGGCGGCTGGCGTCGGGCACGATCGTCGTTGAGCAGCAACGCGCGAACGGCGCCGGCAGGACCGTCGCCTACTGTCGGGTGAGCTCACATGACCAGCGCGACGATCTCGAGCGCCAGGCCGGTCGGGTGAGCCTGTGGGTGTCCGAGCACGGCCTCTCGGTCGACGAGGTCGTCACCGAGGTGGGTTCCGGCCTGAACGCGAAGCGTCCACGTCTCGCGCGGCTGCTCGCCGACGCGAGCGTCGCCCGGATCGTCGTCGAACACCGGGACCGGCTCGCTCGCTTCGGGGTCGAGCATCTCGCCGCCGCGCTCTCTGCCCAGGGACGGGAGATCCTCGTCGTCGAGGAGGTCGAGGTCGACGACGACCTCGTGCGGGACATGACTGAGGTGCTCACCTCGTTCTGCGCCCGCCTCTACGGGCGTCGCGGCGCCCGCAACCGGGCGCTTCGCGCGCTCACGACGGCGAAGAACGCCGAGGTCGTGTAGTGCCCATCCATCAGGCCTTCCGCTTCGCGCTCGATCCGAGCGACCGGACGCGGTCTGCGCTCGCGAGCCACGCCGGCGCAAGCCGCTACGCCTACAACTGGGGCCTCGCGCTCGTGAAGGCCCGTCTCGAAGCGCGCGAGGAGATCCGAGCGGCGGCGCTTCGCGAGCTGCTTCTCGACGACGAGGTCGAGCAGCTCGCCCGCACGGTCGAGGTGCCGTGGAACCTCCCGGCGTTGCGCCGGGCGTGGAATCTCGAGAAGGCCACGGCTGGGCTGTGGTGGGCCGAGAACTCAAAGGAGGCCTACTCGAGCGGCCTCGACGCGCTCGCCCGAGCGCTTGAGGGCTTCGCTCAGGCGCGAAGCGGCGAGCGCGCCGGCACCGTCGGCTTCCCGCGCTTCAAGAAGCGGTGGGCCCGCCGTTCCTGCCGCTTCACGACCGGCGCCATCAAGATCGTCGACGACCGCCACGTCCAGCTCCCGCGTCTCGGCCAGATCCGGACGCTCGAGCTCACGACGAAGCTCCGGACGGCCCTCGACGCCGGCCGGGCCCGCGTCCTCTCCGCGACCGTCTCCGAGGAGGCCGGGCGATGGTTCGTCTCGTTCACCTGTGAGGTCGAGCGCGCGGACGCGCCCGCCACGCTCGCGGATGCCGTCGTCGGTGTCGACCTCGGCGTGAAGCACCTCGCCGCGCTCTCGACAGGCGAGCTCGTTGCGAACCCGAAGGCACTCGACCGCTACCGGCGCCGCATGGCGCGCCTTCAGCGCGAGCTCTCGCGTCGCCAGAAGGGATCGCGCCGGCGAGCGCAGAGCAAGGGCCGCCTCGCGCGCACCCACGCCCGGGTCGCGAACTCCCGCCGCGACGCGCTCCACAAGCTCACGAGCGAGCTCGCATCGACCTACAGCACGGTCGTCGTCGAGGACCTGAACGTCGCCGGGATGACCGCTGCACCGAAGCCGGTGCCGAACAGCGCCGGTGGCCACGCCCACAACGGCCGGCGCGCGAAGGCCGGGCTCAACCGAGCAGTCCTCGATGCCTCGCCGGCCGAGCTCCGTCGCCAGCTCGGCTACAAGCTCGCCTGGCACGGCGGCATCCTCGTCGTCGCCGACCGCTTCTTCCCGTCCAGCAAGACCTGTTCGTCGTGCGGAGCTGCGAAAGCCAAGCTCTCCCTCGCGACGCGCACCTATCGCTGCGAGCACTGCGGTCTCGAGATAGACCGCGACCTGAACGCAGCGCTCAACCTCGCCGCCTACGGGCGACGGGTGCTCGAACAGCAGCACGTCGCCGGGAGTGGCCCGGAGACGCGAAACGCGCGTGGAGGAGGGCACCCCCGGCCTCGGCCGAAGCCTCCGGTGAAGCGCGAAGACGGCACCGGTTCGCCGGATAGGACCGCCACCGTCGCGTCGCAAGGCGCGGCTGCTTGAGCCGTGATGACGTTTAGTTACGGTTCGGGTAACGGGTCAGTGCCCGGCCACCGCGTGGGGCTCGTAGCTCTGCGCGAGCAGGTCGATCTCGTCGGGTCCGAGCTCGAGCGACACCGCAGCGAGCAGGTCGGCGAGCTGCGCCGTCGTCGTGACGCCGACGATCGGCGCGGACACGACCGGCTGCGCGAGGATCCAGGCGAGGGCGACCTGCGCCCTGCTCACGCCCCGCCGGCGCGCCACCTCGGCGACCTGCTCGACGATCGCCCGGTCGCCCGGTCGGTAGAGGCGCTTGCCGAACTCGTCGGTCGCGCTGCGCTCGGTCTGCTCGTCCCAGTCCCGCGTCAGCCGGCCACGGGCGAGCGGGCTCCACGGGATCACGCCGATCCCCTCGTCCGCGCAGAGCGGGAGCATCTCGCGCTCCTCCTCGCGGTAGAGCAGGTTGTAGTGGTCCTGCATCGTGACGAAGCGCGTCCAGCCGTGCCGCTCGGCGACGTGCAGCATCTTCGCGAACTGCCACGCGTCCATCGACGACGCCCCGACGTAGCGCGCCTTGCCGGACCGCACGACGTCGTGGAGGGCCTCGACGGTCTCCTCGACCGGCACGAGCGGGTCGAAGCGGTGGATCTGGTAGAGGTCGACGTAGTCGGTTCCGAGACGGCGCAAGCTGTTGTCGATCTCGGCGAGGATCGCCTTGCGAGAAAGCCCCGCGCCGTTCGGCCCGTCGTGCATCCGGCCGTTGACCTTCGTCGCGAGCACGATCTCGTCGCGGCGGCCGAAGTCCGCGAGCGCCCGGCCGACGATCTCCTCGCTGCTGCCGTCGGAGTAGACGTTCGCCGTGTCGAAGAAGTTGATCCCCGCCTCGATCGCCTGGCGGATGACCGCGCGGGAGGCGTCCTCGCCGAGGCTCCACGGGTGGTTCCCGCGGCTCGGCTCGCCGAAGCTCATGCAGCCGAGGCACAGCCGCGAGACGTCGAGACCCGTCGAGCCGAGCTTCACGTACTCCATGGCGACGCCCTCCAGAGCCCACGGGGGGCCGCGCGCCCACCCGTGGTGATCGTACCGTGCCCGCCTGCGACGCCGGCCCTGCCGTCGCCGGGGCCCGAGATGTCGCTCTCGCCCGAGGTGTCGCTCTCGCCCGAGGCGTCCCTGCGGCCGATCCGCCGCTGGAGGAGCGCCGCGACGACGACCGGTGCGACGAGGGCGCCGAAGGTCACGCGGTAGCCGGCCGCGTCGATCCCGACGCCGAGCAGCGGCGCGAGGAGGAGGTTCGCGACCTGGACCGTCGCGCTCAGGTGCGCGTTCACCGAGGCGAGCTGGGCAGACGGTCGACCCTCGGCGACCATGCCCATCGCGAGCGGGTACGTGAGCCCGTGGGGCACCCCGAGCAGGGCCATGGCAACGAGGAGCTCTGCGTCGTCTCGGCCGATGGCCATCAGGGCGAGACCGGCGACGGTGAGCACGGCGGCGAGCTGGAACCACGCGAGCTTGGACACGATCGGCGACCGCCACGCCACGAGCGACCGGACAGCGAGCGACACGGCGAAGAAGACCCCGAAGGCGACCTCGACACCGGCGAGCGACAAGCCGTAGTCGTGGCGCGCGAACAGGGCGCCGAAGACGACGACCGCGGCGAACGGGGCGGTGTAGAGAAGCTGGCCGAGCAGCGCGATCTGGAAGTGCTCGTCGCGCAAGGCGGCGAGGAGGGGAACCCGGACCTTGTCACCCGGGCCGGGGCGAGCCGCCGCGGCGACCGGGGCGGGCCGGGAGGAGCGGCGACGGGGGCCTCCGAGCACGACGAGCGCGGCCGCACCGGCGACCGGGCCGATCACGAACCAGGCGAAGACCGCCCGGAGGTCGCCCGCGCTCGACGCGAGCACACCGCCTTCGACGAAGGGACCCCACGCTAGGCCGACGCTCAGCGCGACGCTCAACAGCGCGATCGGCCGATCCCGGGCTCCACGTGCCACCTCGTCCCCACCGAGCCCGCCGACGGCCGTGAGCAGGGTCGGGAACACGAGGCCGCCCGCGAGCCCGAGCACGCGCGCGCCGGCCGTGAGCGAGAGCGGACCGCGGGCGTCGCCGACGAGCGGGAACGAGCCGGCGAGCACGAGCAGCGCGAGCACGAGGCTCCCCCGGACGAAGCGCACCGGTATCCGGGACGACACGACCGACATCGTCACGACCGCCACCACGCCGCTCGCTGCGCTGACGAGCCCGATCGGGCCCCCTCGCAGGTGGACGAGATCCGCGGCCACGACCGGCAGCGTCGTCTGCGCCATATTCTGGCTAGCTCGTGCAACCATCGTGACGCCGAGCAGGACGAGGAGCGCCGTGAGCGGCACGGCGCGCCGCCGCCTGCTCCCCGGGTCCACGCTGCGATGCTACCGACCAGTCACGAACGACAGCAGCAGCAGCAGCCGGCCCGGTGCGGGCCGCCCGGCGGCGGAGCACAATGGCACCATGTCGGCCGGAGTGTCACGCGCGAGCGCCGAGGCGTTCCCGCGGGACGAGCCGCGCCTGCGCCTGCGCGGCGTCACGGTCGACTTCGGCCTGATCACCGCCGTCCGCGGCGTCGACCTCGCCGTGTGGCCCGGCGAGATCGTCGCCCTGGTCGGCGAGAACGGCGCCGGCAAGACGACGCTCGTGCGCAGCGTCGCCGGCGACATCGCCCCGACGAGCGGGGAGATCCTCGTCTCGGGCCGGCCCGTCGTCGGCGGGCCGTCGGGCGCGCGGCGCCTCGGCGTCTCGGTCGTCTGGCAGGACCTCGCCCTCTGCGACAACATGGACGTCGCAGCGAACCTTCTCCTCGGCCAGGAGAAGAGCTTGCTCCTGCTCTCCGACGGCCGCTTCCACGCGCGCGCGGCCGCGCTGCTCGATCGCCTGGAGATCCGCCTCGGCGACACGACCGCGAGCGTGCGCTCGCTGTCGGGCGGCCAGCGCCAGCTCCTTGCCGTCGCCCGTGCCGTGCGCGACAGCCCCGAGGTGCTGCTGCTCGACGAGCCGACGACGGCGCTCGGCATGAGCGAGACGGCCGAGGTCGAGAGCCTCGTGCTCCGGCTGCGGGCACGCGGCGTCGCCATGGTGCTCGTCTCCCACGACATCGAGCAGCTGTTCCGCATCGCCGACAGGATCGTCGTGCTTCGGGCGGGCTCGGTCGTGGCCGAGGTCGACCCGGCC
>DAHWHN010000131.1 GCA_027335685.1 Acidimicrobiaceae bacterium | reverse complement strand
GACCTCTGCTCGCCCGAGGAGCTCGAGGACCTCGCGACGGCGTGGCGGAGCTGGGCCGTCGAGCCGGACGGCTGGTTCGCCGTGCTCCACGGCGAGGTGCTCTGCACGCCCTGACCGCACAGCCGGCCGTGGCGCAGGGCGTCGTGGCGCTCAACGCCGCCGGCGGCTCCGCCGTTGGACCGGTGGTGTGGCCGCGCGAGGGCTGCAGCGGCGCAGCTGGGGACGGACCCGAGGGGGTGAGGCGATGACCGGAGCTGGCTCAGGCGTCCTCGCCGGCTCCGAGGCCGACCTCGCGCCCGCCGCCGGGCCGACCGTCGCCGTCTTCTCCCCCCTGCTCGCCGGGACCTACTTCGCCGGGATGATGCGCGGCATCCGCGCCGGAGCGGCCCGTACGGGCACGCGTCTTCTCGGGATCCAGACCCTCGACGCGAGCAGGGACCTCGACCATCCCGTCCCCGAGCTCGCCACGCACGTCGCCTGGACGCACCTCGACGGGGCGATCGTCGTGCTCAACGCCGTCGACGCCGCCTACCTGCACGCGCTGCGCGACGCAGACAAGGCCGTCGTCATGATCTCCCACGAGGTGGACGGCTTCTCCTGCCCCGTGGTCTCGCCGGACAACCGCTCGGGCGTGGACGCTGCGGTCGCGCACCTCCTCGCGCACGGCCACCGTCGGATCGCGTTCGCCGGCAACCTCGCCCAGCACGACATCCGCGAGCGCCACGAGGCCTACCGGGAGGCGCTCGCCGCGCGCGGGATCACGCCCGAGGAGGACCTGCTCTACGACACGGGCGACAACGTCGAGTCCGGAGGGGACCGAGCGGGCAACGCGATGCTCGCCGCCGGCCTCCCCTCGAGCGCCCTCGTCGCCGCGACGGACTTCAACGCGATCGGGGTCATGCGGACGCTCGCTGCGGCGGGCCTCACCGTGCCCGGCGACCAGGCGGTCATCGGCTTCGACGACATCGAGGCCGGCGCGGCGCTCACGCCGGGGCTGACGAGCGTCCGCCAGGACGGTGCGGCCATCGGGACGCTCGCTCTCGAGCTCCTCCTCGGAGCACTCGCAGGCACAGAGGTTCCCGCCCGGCGCCACCGCGTCCGCACCGCTCTCGTCGTGCGCGAGACCTGTGGCTGCCCGCTTCTCGGCACGCCGGCCGCCCCCGCGGATCAGCCGGCGCCCGAGGACCCCACGACGGCGCTGCAGAGAGGGCTCGCGACGGTGCTCGCGAGCGGAGGCCGCTGCGACGCCGAGGCGCTCGCGACGGCGGTGGCCGCGACGCTCACCCGCCTGCTCGGCGCGCCTCGGGCAGCCACGCACGCCGACCTCGACGCCGTCGCGGAGCTGCTCTGCGCCCGCCCGGGACGCTGGGCGCGCGTCCACGACACCGTCGCGTGCGTCCGGTACCTGGCGGCCACGCTCGACGAGGCACACCCCGAGGACGCGCTCGCACGCGCGCAGCTCGTCACCGACCTCGGGCTCGCGCTCGCCGCCGCGCAGGGACGCTCGACGACCCTCGAGGCCAAGCGGCTCTCCGAGTCGCTGCGCGACGAGTACCGGATGAGCTTCGAGCTGCTGCGCAGCCAGGACCGCAATCCCCGCGACCTCGCGTTCCTCGCGCGCACGCGCGTGCGCCTCGCGTGCCTCGGGCTCTGGAGCGAGACCGCGTCCGAGCCGGGACCGGAGCTCACGCCGGAGCGCCCGATCGAGCTGGCGAGCACCTACGCGCACGACGGACGCGCTCGTCCCAGGCCGGCGACGGCGCTCGACGCCGCGTCCTTCCCGCCACGCGCCTTCCTCGATCTCGCCGCCGGCGCCGACAGCGAGGTCGTCGTCGTCCTGCCCCTGCGGACCCCGACGGCCGACTGGGGCCTGCTCGCCCTCGCCGGACCGCTCGAGGACGAGGTGGCGAGCGGGCGCGACTTCTACTTCCAGCTCGCCGCGCTGCTCGCGAGCGCGCTCGAGCACGACGCGACCGTCTCCTCCCTGCGCCGCCAGAGCGAGCGGCTCGGCCAGAGCGAGCAGCGCTACGCGCTCGCCGCGGCGGCGACGAGCGACGGGCTGTTCGACTGGGACGTCGAGCGCGAGAGCATCTTCTACTCCCGGCGGTTCCGCGAGATCGCCGGCGAGGCGACCGCCGAAGGGCCCGGCGACCTCGAAGCGGTCCCGCAGTGGTGGTACGCGCGCGTCCATCCCGACGACCTCGACGATCTCGCTGCAGCGGTCGACCGGTGCCTGACCGGCTCGGCGTCGACGATCGAGTGCGAGCACCGGATCCGAGCCCCCGGCGGCAGCTGGCGCTGGGTCCACTGCCGCGGCCTCGCCGTGCCGGGCGCGCCGGCACCAGCCCGGCGCATCGTCGGCTCGCTCGCGGACGTGACCGAGCGGCGCAAGCTCGAAGAGCAGCTCCGGCACCAGGCGCTGCACGACCCGCTCACCGGGCTCGCGAACCGTGCGCTCGTGCTCGACCGGGCCGAGCTGATGCTCGCCGCGGCGCGCCGCACCGGTGGGACGTGCGCCGCGCTCTTCCTCGACCTCGACGACTTCAAGGAGATCAACGACGGCCTCGGCCACAGCGCGGGCGACGAGCTGCTCGTCGCGGTCGCGAGACGGCTCGTCGCGGCAGCCCGGGCAGCCGACACGGTCGGTCGCCTCGGCGGCGACGAGTTCGTCGTCCTCGTCGACCACCACGCGGCGCCCGATGCCGCCGTCGTCCTCGCCGAGCGCCTCCACGACGCGATGAGCCGTCCCTTCACCTTGCGCGGTCGCGACTACGCGGTCGCCGCGAGCATCGGCGTCGCGACCGCGCGCGACGGCTCGGCCGAGGAGATGCTGCGGGACGCGGACGTCGCGATGTACCGGGCGAAGTCCGCGGGCAAGGACCGCTGGGTCGTCTTCGCGCCCGAGATGCGCACGCGTCCCGGGGCGGCATCGCCGATCCCGCGGCGCCCACGTCAGCGGCCCGGGACGGTGTAACGGCCGAAGACGTGGACGCCGATAAAGACCCAGAAGCATGCGAGCACGAGGCGCCCGGGGAGCGTGCGTGCGCACGACGCGAGCACCGCTCCCGCTCCGGCCGCCCGACCCCACCGCAGCCGGGCGACGAGATCGAGGACGGCGGCGAGGAGCGCGAGCGCGACCCACGGCGCCGTGCCGTCGAGGTTCACCGCAGCTGCCCCCGTGCCGCCCGCGCGAGACGCGCGACCCCGCCAGCACCGGTGGCCAGCCACAGCGCGACGAGCCCCCCTCGCGAAAGGCGTGTGCGAAGGAGGTGGTCCACCGCCGTGCTGAGCGTCGCGAACGTCGTCGACCGCCCGCCGAGCGCCAGCGCAACGGCCTCGCACCCGAGCGCTGCGACCAGCCAGGCGACCCAGGCGACCCGGACCCCGACGGGGACCTTTGCGGCCTGTGCAGCGAACGACGCGCTCGCGGCGCGCCGGCCGTCGGCTCGTGCGCCCGTCGTGACGACGACAACGAGGGCCACGGCGGAGGGGACCCCGATCGCGCTATACGCAACCGCTCCGAACGGGCGCGTCCCCGCAGTCCACCACGACCACGCGCCCGCCACGACGGCGGACGCGGCACACTCGCCTGCGACCCAGCCGGTGCCCCGGGCGTGCCGTCCGGATCCGTCGGGGTCGCCAGGGTCGCCAGGGTCACCAGGTCTGCCGGGACGCCCTTTCCGAGGAGTGCGCACGACCACCGCACTAGCGTCGCGCCCGACCGGCGGCGCTCGACAGAGCGGGTCGCTCATGGCGGACAGGGGGGACGGTGCACGAAGACGGGCACGACCGCGCGCAGGGCGGGGCGCAGGGCGGGGCGCAGGGCGCAGCGCGCGACCGGGCACGGTCGGGATCGACCGAGCGGCGCGACACGCCGGCGCTCGCGCTCCTGCGACGCGGCGCGGACGGGCTCCGCCCCGGCCTGCAGCCCGACGGCGAGCTCCACGACCCCGTCTTCGCCGAGCCGACCCAGTACGCGACGGCCTACTACGCGTACGTCAACGCCGTCCTCGCGTCGCACGGTGCCCGTGGCACGAGAACAGACGCGACGGGGGGTGCGGACGCGGACGATGCGGCGCGCGGCCTCGGCGCGACCCTCGCCTATCTCGTCACGCCGGGTCGCACGAGCGCAGCGTCGTCGTTCGGCCGCGCGCTCGGCGACGTCCGTCGCACGAGCCACAACGACTTCATGTGGCCACCGGCGCTCCGCACGCTCGTCCTGCTCGAGCGGCTCGGCCACGACGTCGCCCACCTCGCCGGCGTGGTCGCGACAGTCGCGGTGCCCGGCGCGTTCGCGAAGCGTCCACCGAACAACTGGGCCGCGGTGTGGCTCCTCGGCGAGCAGCTCCGCATCCGACGCGGCCTCTCGCCGTCCAGCGAGGCCGACGTCGACGCCTGGCTGGCCCCCTTCCTCGATCCCCGAGCCGCCGAGCGGGCCGGAGCCGACCTCGAGGCCGACGGTTCGCCCTCGCGCACACCGCGCGTCGACCTCGACGCCGGCTTCTACCGCGAGCCCGGCCTGTCCAACTCCTACGACCTGTTCACCCGCTACCACCTTCTCGAGCTGCTCCGCGCGGGCTACGCCGGCCGGTGGCGCGGCGCGCTCGAGCGCCTCGTGGCGACGGGCCTGCGCCGCAGCCTCGGCGTCCAGCTCTCGTCCGGCTCGCTCGCGAGCGCGCACCGCAGCACGGGCCAAAGCTGGACCCTCGGCGCGCAGGTCGCCTACTTCCACCTCGCTGCCGAGATGCTGTCGGGCTCGGACCCGGCGGCGGCAGCGCGCGCCGGGCGCGCGGCGGCACGCGCCTTCGTCGCGCTCGCGTCCTGCCGACGCGCGGACGGCACCCTCTCGCCCGTCGAGTCCGTCCTGCCGGCAGGAGAGCGCGTCGGCTACGAGCCCTACACCGCCGACGCGCACTACTCGAGCCTCGCGCTCGCGTTCCTCGCGACCGCGGTGGACGCCGGCTTCACCGGCGCAGACGCCGCGCTCGACGAGCCCGATCCAGCCCACCTCGTCGAGCCTGCACCGCTGCACCGCGCCGTCGTGCACGCGCACGGCTGGTCGCTCCACGTCGACCTCGCGCCGGCTGCAGGCTACGACGCCCTCGGCATCGCGGACCTGACGTGCGGCGTCGGTCGGCTCCTCCGCTTCGGCGGGCAGGTCCACCACGGCGTCGACGACCCCGGAGCACACGGTGCGGGCTGCGCCTGCCGGCTGCCGCTCGCCCTCGGGATCGCGCGCCGCGACCCGTCCGGCGCGATCGAGCCCGTCGCCGCGATGGCGCCCGTGGCCGGCCAGGAGCTCCGAGCCGACAGCCGCCACCTGCACGGTCGCGCCCGCGCCGGCACGCTCGACTACCGCATCGACGCGACGCTCGACGCCGGCGAGGTCCGGGTCGTCGAGGCTCTCGGCGACGAGGCGTGCAGCCTGCTCGTCCCGTACTTGCGTGACCGCGGCGACGGGGCAGAGACCACGGTCAGGCTCCTCGAACGCGGCCTGCGGCTCAGTGCCCACGGCGAGGCCCTCGAGGTCGTAGTCGAGGCTGCCGTCGAGCGCGCCGTCCACCTCACCCACGGCTACGAGTGCCGGCACGGCCACGCGGGCCTCGTGCGGCTCGACCTCGCGGGACGCGGGCCCGTCTCGTACTCGCTGCGACGCGTGTCCTGAGAGGGAGCGCGTCACCTCGTCGCCAGCGCAGGGAATGTGCCACAGGTGACATCTTGCCTGCGCGTTGCGCGTTCGACTACGATCAGCGCACCCAGGAGCGCGCATGAAGGAGCCCAAGATGGACGACAGGGAGTCACACGGTGGTCTAGCCAACACACTACGTGGTCGGACGAGCCGCCGTCAAGTCCTCAAGGGCGGCGCAGCCGTCGGGGCGGCCGTCGTCTGGGCGGTCCCGGTCGTCGAGGTCCTCACGACCGCAAGCGCCTCGGCGAGCGGCGTGCCGGCAGCGTCGTACACGTTCCCATCTTGGGCATACGTCATCTACACGACGGCAACCGACGCAGCTGGGCTCGACGCGAGTTCGGTGTTCAGCGCTGGCTTCACGTACCCCGGTGACCAGGGCAACGCTGCCAATCCAAACAATACCCAGACCGGATCGTTCACCAATAAGACACTCGGCGAGATCGGGCTCAGCATCGCTGCGGCCACTCCTGGACCTGCTCCGGTCACCGTGAGCCCGAGTGGCAGCTCGTCCTTCACCGCCACGTCGACGACCGGTAGCGCTCCGCTGCAGGAGTCCAACAACCTCATCAGTCCCTCGACCGGGTCCACCATCACGATCCTGGGCGCTTTTGCCTTCTCTGGCAACTACGCGAGCATCGGTGGCTCGAAACTGATCTTCGTCGCGGCGGTTGGCAACCAAGTGCAGCTCCCGACCGCCTAGACGACACGACGGCAGCAGTGCCGTTCGCTGCCCATTCGACGGCCCCGCGCGACGTCCTTCCGAGCCACCCGAGGTAAGTCGCACGCACGCTGTCTCTGCCTGAGGGCAGCCGTTGCCGTCCACCTCACGATGGGTTCCTCCGCTCGCGGCGCGCGCGGCGGTCGGAGGAGCATGCTCGGTGCATGCGCGGCGAGCCCGCCGCGCGAGCCGCGCAAAGGTAGGTCGAGCCCGGGATACGCCAACTAGCATCTGTCGCACAGTCGCCAAGACAACTACACTGCGTGCACGACAACGTTCCGGCAGGGAGGCCTCAGTGTCCAACGATATGGCGGAAAGTGATGTTCTCATCACTCCTCGTGGCCGAACGGCGACTCGTCGCCAGGTGCTGAAAGGTGGCGCCGCCGTCGGGGCGACGCTCGTCTGGGCCGTCCCTGCCGTCGAGATCCTCTCGACCAGGGTCGCGTCGGCGTCGAGCTGCTCGACGACCGGCGGGAAGGACGGCAAGCAGACGACCTACCTCACCTCGTGCGTCTACCTCGCCTGCAAGGGCGAGAAGTCCGGCGAGTGGCACCTGTGGTCGTGCGACAACTCCGGCAACACCGGGAAATGGGAGACCTCCCTGCCGTCCTGCGACAACTCGAGCGGCAGCGGGTGGACGGGCTTCCAGTTCCCGTCGACGGACTGCTTCACCTACCCGACAAGCGGCCAGAACTACACGGGGAGCTTCGACGACTACGGCAACTGCCAGGTCGTCTCGGACGGGACGACGTCGAACTACCCCCTACCCTGCTACGTGATCGTGCGAGGCGACTCGGACCAGGGCGACGGCAGCATCCTCGTCTGCCCGACCGGCACCGATTCGAGCACGCCCTACCAGAACGACCAGCAGCTCTCGGGCTGCTCGGTCCCGAACGGCTGCCAGACCACGACGCTCCAGTCCGACTCGTGGTCGCACACCTTCGACCTCGGTTACGTCGTCGGCACACCCATCTGAGCGGACCGGGGCAACCCGCCCCTAGCGCTCCGGCGCCTCGACGCGCGACGGAGCGCCGAGCGCGACGAGCGGCTCGGGGACGACGACTGCGCCGTCGTCGTCCTGGAACGACTCGAGGAGCGCGATGAGCCAGCGAGCCGTCATCGCCGTGCCGTTGAGCGTGTGGGGGTAGCGCAGCTGGCCGCCAGGCGTCGCACGCACGCGCGTGCCGAGTCGCCGCGCCTGATAGTCGGTGTCGTTCGAGCAGGACGTGATCTCGCGATAGCGGCGCTGGCTCGGGATCCACGCCTCGATGTCGTACTTCTTCGCCGTCGGAGCACCGAGGTCGCCGGCTGCGACGTTCACGACCCGGTACGCGAGGCCGAGGCCCTGGACGAGCTCCTCTTCGATCGCGAGCATCGCCTCGTGCTCGTCGACCGACCGCTCGGGCTCGACGAACGCGAACATCTCGACCTTGTCGAACTGGTGGACGCGGAAGATGCCGCGGGTGTCGCGCCCGGCCGCGCCCGCCTCGCGCCGGAAGCACGTCGAGTAGCCCGCGTAGCGCAACGGCAGCTCCGCGAGCTCGAGGACCTCGCCGACGTGGAGGCTCGCGAGCGCGACCTCCGAGGTGCCGGTCAGGTAGAGCCCGTCGGGCTCGACCCGGTAGATGTTCGACTCCTCGGTCGGCAGGAAACCCGTGCCGTACATGGCCTCTTCGCGCACGAGGACAGGCGGCAGCACCGGCACGAAGCCGAGGCCGACGAGCCGGTCGAGGGCGTAGCGGTAGAGGGCGAGCTCGACGAGGGCGACCGGACCCATCCGGTAGACGAACCGCGAGCCCGACAGGCGCGCGCCGCGCTCGACGTCGAACCCTCCGAGCTCGACGTGGTCCCGCGGCGCGCTCTCGGGGTCACGGGGCGTGCCGACACGGCGCACCTCGACGGCGTCGGCGTCGCTGTCGCCGTCGGGGACGCTCGGGTCCGGCGGGTTCGGCACCCGGGCCAACAAGGCGTCGAGACGCTGCTGGTCGGCCTCGAGCTGCTCCTCCGCGAGCTTCAGCTCCGCCTTGGTCGCGACGAGCGCTGCCCGCTCGGCCTCGGTCGGCTTGCCCTTCGGACGCGTGGCGCTCCGGAGCGCCTCCACCCGCCGGGTCGCCTCCCGCCACGCGACGTCCGCCGCGAGCAGCTCGTCGAAGAGCGACGCCGCGCCCTTGCGCACGAGGGCCGCGCGGACCGGGCCAGGATCGGCTCGCGCGGCGCGCAGGTCGATCAGCGCCGGCCCCCCTTGCGACGCGCTCCCCCGCTCGGACGACCAGCCGGCGGGCGGCCCGCCCCCGACCGCCGCGCCCCGCTGCCTGACGCGACGCGCGCCGGGGTGCCCGCGGAGGTCGCAGCGGCCTCGCCCGGCGAGCCTGTCCCTGGACCCTCGCCCTGGGCGCCGGCGGTGGCACGAGCCTCGCTCGCCCGGCGTGCCGCAGAGGCCCGTGCCGTGCGGTTGCGCTGCAGACCGGCGCTCGCACCGTCCCCGCCGAGCAGACCGGCGGCCAGCGCAGCCGGGCTCAGCACGAGGTGCTCGTTGCGCAGGGCGAGCCGCTCCCGGATGCGCCGCCAGCGGGGCTCGCGCTCTTTCAGCATCGCGACGATCGGCGACGCGACGAAGATCGAGGAGTACGCGCCCGAGGTGAGGCCGATCAGCAGAGCCCAGCCGAAGTACTGCAGCGTCGTCGCGCCGAGGATCTCCGCGCCGAGGATCAGCACGGCGAAGATCGGCATGATCGCGACGAGCGAGGTGTTGATCGACCGGGCCAGGGTCTGGTTCATCGAGAGGTTGACGACGTCGGATATCGAGAGCCGGCCCGAGGCGCCGACGCCTTTCAAGTTGTCGCGCACCCGGTCGAACACGACGATCGTGTCGTAGAGCGAGTAGCCGAGGATCGTCAGGATCGCGACGACCGTGTCCGGCGTCACGTCGAAGCCGGTGAGCGAGTAGATGCCGACCGTCACGAGGATGTCGTGGAGGACGGCGATGATCGCGCCGAGCGCCATGCGCCACTCGAAGAACACGGAGATGTAGAGCGCGACGAGGACGAAGAACACGACGAGCGCCTGGATCGCCTTCGTCGTCACCTGCCCGCCCCAGGACGGCCCGACCGACTCGATGCTCACCTGCTGGGGACTCGTGTGCGCGAGGTGCGCGAGGGCGTCCTCGACCTTGACGAGCTGCGCGTGCGTCTCGGCCGGCGTCTGGCCCTTCGGGATCTTGGCCTGGACCTCGAGCGAGCGCGCGCTCGTGCCCGTCCCGCCGAGGACGGTGATGGTCGACCCGCTCAAGTTGAACGGCGCGAGCGCGGACTTCGCCTCGCTCACGGTCACCGTCGGCGACTGGACCGTCCAGGACGTGCCACCGACGAACTCGATGTCGAGGTTGAGCCCCCGCGTCGCGAGCGAGATGACGCCGGCGAGGATGAGGATGGTCGAGAGCGTGAACCACAGCCGCCGGCGCCCGACAAAGTCGAGGTTCGACTCGCCGAAGTAGAGCCTACGGAAAAAGCCGTGGTGGACGGCGCCGGCCACGACGGCCGGACCGCCACGACGCGCCGGCGCCTCGGCTGCATCGGCCTCGGTGGAGCCCGCGTCGACAGAGCCCGCGTCGTCGGGGCCCACGTCGCTGGCGCTCACGTCGCCGGTGTCCGCGTCGACTTGGTCCGGTCCGGTCGGGTCTGGACCGGTCGGGTACGGGCCGGCGGGGTACGTGACCGTTCGGCCGGGATCGGACCCGGCCGGGGCGGTGCCACCGCTCGCGCGCGTCTCCTCGGTCGCCGGGCTCGCGGGCGTCACCGCCTCGGACGGCACGGCACGTGCGCCCCGGGCCGAGCCGGGACGGATCCGGTCGGGGCTCATGCGACGGGCTCCACGCTCTGGGCGAGGCCTCGGGCGATCCCGAGCCAGCGCGCCTCGGTGAACATCGGGTTCCTCCCGAGCAAGATGACGAGCGGCCGGGTGAAGACGTACGCGGTCGCCACGTCGGTGAGCGTCGAGATGCCGAGCATGAACGCGAACCCCTTCACGGCCCCGACCGACAAGAGCCACAGGACGAGGGCGCCGAGGAACGACACGGCGTCGGCCGACAAGATCGTGCGGTACGCGCTCTTGAAGCCCTTGTCGACCGAGGCCCGGATCGACCGTCCCGCACGCACCTCGTCTTTCAGGCGCTCGAAGTAGACGATGTAGGAGTCCACCGTGATGCCGACCGAGACGATGAGCCCCGTGACGCCCGACAGGTCGAGCGTGAGGCCGAGCGAGGACGCGCCGAGAGCGGAGATCAGCCCGTAGAGGAAAGCGCCCGTGGTGGCAAGGCCGAGCACGACGACGATGCCGAGCGCGCGGTAGTAGACGACCGTGTAGGCCATGACGAGCAGGAGCCCGAGGGCACCGGCGAGCAACCCGGCCCGCAGCGAGGCCGATCCGAGGCTTGCCGAGACCGTCTGGGAGGTCAGCGCGACCATCCGGACCGGGAACGACCCGTAGTTGAGCTGGAGCGCGAGGGCGTTCGCGCTCTGCGAGGTGAACGAGCCGCTCACCTGGCCGCTACCCGGGAAGCTCGTCGACGCGATGACCGGGGCGGAGATGACCTGGCCGTCGAGGTCGTCCGCGACGAGCCGGCCGTAGTACTTCGCCGCGAGCTTGTTGAAGATCGTCGAGCCTGGTCCGGTCAGGTTGAAGTCGACCGCCCAGGTCCCGCTCGTCGAGAGCTGCGCCGTCGCGCTCTTGATGATCTTTCCGCTCGCGATCTCCGGGCCGAGGACGTAGCGGGCAGCCTCGCCCTGGCCACCGGTCGGCAAGATCACGTTCTCGTGCGGGTGTGCCTGGTCGTAGGCGGAGCTCGTCGTCTCGTAGCTCGCGTAGCCCGGGTACTGCGCGATCGACGGCGGGACGGAGTAGCCGGAGTTCGACGCGTCGAAGTACGCCGAGGTGTACTGGTAGCTCGCCGGGCACGTCGGCGGCGTCGTGTAGCGGACGGGGACCGGGGCACCGGACTTGGTCTTCGGGGCGACGAAGGCCGGTGCGCCGCAGAGCACCGGGCGGAAGTAGAGCTGCGCCGTCGTGCCGATGGTGTTGAGCACCTGGTTCGCGTTCTTCACGCCCGGGAGCTGGACGACGACGTCGGTCCCCTGGGTCGTGATGCTCGGCTGCGCGACACCGAGCGCGTTCGCACGGGCCGACATGATGTTCACGACCGTCTGCAGCGTCGCGTTCGTCACCTTGCGGGCGGGCTTGTAGGTGACCGAGAGCCCGCCACGCAGGTCGAGCCCGAGGCGCGGCGACCAGCCGAAGCCGAGTGCCAGCCCGAGCATCCCGACGCAGACGAGCGCGCTGACGACGACGCTCGTGAGGAGACTGCGGCGCACCTAGGACGAGCTCCCCGCCGCGGGCCTCTCGCCGTCGGCGCCGCCGTGCTCGTCGTCCCGCTCGTCGTCGTCCTGCTCGTCGTCCTGCTCGTCGTCGTAGCCGTCGTGCTCGTCGCCGTAGCCGTCGTGCTCGTCGTCCGGCTCCGCCTCGGGCTCGTCGTCGACCGGTCGGTCGATGCGCTGGCCCATGGCCCGCCGCGCGATGTCGATCGTCGTGCCGGGCGCGATCTCGACCGAGACGCGGTCGCCGTCGATCGCGACGACCTTGCCG
>DAHWHN010000124.1 GCA_027335685.1 Acidimicrobiaceae bacterium | reverse complement strand
CGACGACGCGTCGTTCTGGCGTTGGGCAGAGACCGTCCTCGGGCGGGACGGTCGAGGCGCCCTGCAGCAACGCTGCGAGCTCGTCACGTCGCGTCTCGACGACATGGCGCTACGGGACCTGATCCGCTGCTCGGACGCCTTCGTGCTGCCCACGAGGGGCGAGGGGTTCGGGCTCGCCTTCCTCGAGGCGATGGCCGCCGGCGTTCCCGCGATCTGCCCGGATCGCGGCGGGCATCGTGACTTCTGCGACGGCGAGACCTCCTTCCTCGTCCCGACCCACGAGGTGCCGTGCGCCATGAGCTGGAACATCCCGCTGTTTCGCGAGAGCTCGTGGTTCGAGGTGGACGGACAGGGGCTCGTCGACGCGATGGAGCGTGTCGTGGACGAGCCCGAGGTGGTGCTGAAAAAGGCCGCGCTGTCCCTGATGCGGGCGCGTGACAGGGCGACCCTCGGCCAGCACGAGGTCGTCTCGTCGCGGATCGCAGTCCTGATCGCCAGCTGAGGGTCACGCGCCACGCGCCAGGCCCGGGTTGGCGCCGGTACTGCCCGCCGCCCGCGGGATGGGACGTGCCGGCGGCCGTCCGAAGCCTGGCGAGATCGGCGAGATCAGGCACCCACGGCAGTGACGGGCTCGCGCGCGCCGCGGTCCGTGACGTCTATCGAAGCTGGCCGGCTGATCTCGCCGATCGCGCGGGCGAGGTCTGCGCGCGCTGCCGCGAGGTCGAGCTGGTCGACGGCGACGCGCCGCGCCCGCGCGCCGCGCCGTGCAGCCTCCGCGGGGTGCGCGGCGATCTCGGCGAGCGCCGCACGCAGCTCCGTCCGCCGTGGCTCCAGCCACCAGCTCCCAGCCTTCGAGGCCGTCCACGCCGTCGACGTTATGGAGGCCTCCCGGCTCGACAGCAGCCAGGACTCGGTGTCGTCGAGGAGCGAGGTGAGCCCGGCGCGACGGGAGGCGACGACGGGCAGACCGGACGCGAGTGCCTCCAGCACAGGCCGAGCGAGCGTCGTCGAGCGGCTGGTGTGGACGAGGGCGGTGCAGCTCCGGTAGAGATCGGCCATCTGCGCATCGGCGAGGGGCTCCTCGACGATCTCGATCGCGGCGCGGCCGGTCGCCGCTGCGCGGCGGCAGTCGCGCTCGAGTGAGACACCATGGGTCGCGCTCCCCGGGCCGTGCGCGGCGACGACGAGGCAGACGTCGTCGTGCGCGCCGAACGTGGCGAGGTAGCCCTCGAGGGCGACGTCGATCCCGCCGTCCTCGCTCCAGGGTCCGACGAACAGCAGGCGGACGGACTTGTCCGTCGCGAGGGGGAAGCGCGCGCCGGCGGGGTTGAACAGCGCGGTGTCGACACCGGGCTGCACGACGCGCACGGTTCCGGGAGCGACCCCGCTGCGCAGCGCCGTCGTGCGGTCTGCGTCTGTCGGCACCCACACCTCGGTGACGACGTCACGCAGCGGCGCGATCCACTCGGCCGGCAGCCCGCCGAAGGGCCACGCGACGGCGGCGACGACGGCGGCGCCGGCCAAGGGGGCAGATCGGGGCGGCCAGGTCTCGTCGCCGACGCGAGCGGCGTCTTGGGTAGGGTTGCCGGCGAGCAGCGGCGTGAACAGCTCAGGAGCCGGCCGAAGGTGCGAGGGCTCGAGTGGCGCCGCTGCCGGCGCGCCGGCGAGCGACGGGATCGTCACGACCACCGGTCGCGGGTCTCCCGTCGCTCCACGACGTCGGCGGGCGTGCACCAGGGACGTCACGAGCGCGATCGGGTCCTCGGGCAGTCGGTCCGCTCGGCTGGTCGGCGCCGTCGGCCTCGTCGCTGCCCGGCTCGCCCAGGCCACGTCGTCGAGGAGCAGGCTGCGCGTCGCGTCGAGCACCTCGCCGTCGGTGCTCGCGTCAGGCGGGAGGACGACGACCGGCGTGCCACACTGCCGCGCCGCGTCGACCCAGTGGCTCGCGCCGTCGAGGTGGCAGACGAGCACGACCCGCGCGGCACCGATGTGCGGTGCGGGGTTCGCCATCGGGTCGCAGATCAGCACGCCCGGAAACCTGTCGCGCACGGCGCGTGCCGGGTCGTCGCCGCAGAAGGTGACCGAGCTCGTGCGCAGGGCGAGCTCGACAACCGGCTCGAGGCGGTCACAGAGTGCCGTCGCCGCGCCACGGTCGAGCTGGCGGACGTCGGCGACGAGGACGAGTCCGCTGCGGCCGGAGAGCGGCAGGTGCGCCTGGGGGGGCAGGAGCGAGCGCGTCGAGGTCGGGACGGCGACGCCGGGCGCGCCGGGCCCTCCGACGGATCGGTCTGCGGACAGGACGAGGTCCACGTCGCCGGTCAAGTCGGGGAGGGTCGTGCCGTCGTCGAGGTCGACCGCGACGAGGGCCGCCGGCATGAGGCGCCGCAGCGCCGGGAGCATCTCGGCGGCGCCTGCGGCGACGACGACGACGTCGTGGGCCCGCTCCGCGGTGATGGTCGCGAGCACTGCCGTCGATCGCTCCAGCCAGGAACCGTCTGGCGTCGGGGAGTCGTGCCAGCCGCGCACCGTCACGCCGAGGTTGCCGAGCAGGTCCTGAGAAGCCTGCGGGGGGAGGGGCTGGGCAAGGGTGACCTCGTGGCCAGCCGCGGCGAGGAGGCCGGCGAGCGAGAGGGTCCGCAGGCTCGAGCAACGACGGTCGAGCACGAGGACGGCGACGCCCGGTGCCCCGTCCGCGACCGAGGCGCCCGCGCGGTCCGACGGCGCCGGGGTGTCGGAGAAGACACTCTCCGGGGGCTCGAGCTCGTCGAGGAGGCCGGCGAGCGTCGGGGCGATCGCCGCGACGTCGGTGCGCAGCTGCGCTCGCTCTGCTGCAGGCGTCGCAAGGAGCGCGGCGGCGTAGCTGTGGAGCGCCCGCGTGTCACCGAAGAGCGTGTGGCACGCGGCGGCCGACAGCGCGCGATAGCGAGCGGGCGCTCTCGAGTCCATGGCCGAGCGCAGGAGAGGGCACGCGTTGGCGAGGCCGACGGAGCGCAGGCGGGAGGACCAGACGAGCTGCCGTTCGATCCCGAGCTTCCAGGCGACCTGCGCCGCGCCAGCAAGGATCGGTCGTGACGTCGCGTCGCGCCCGTACCAGGCCTCGAGGGTCCGGTCCGCCGCCGCGGGCTCGAGCTGGAGCAGCTGGGGGACGAAGGTCTGGATCCGTGCCGTCCCGAGCGCGTCGTGGATCTCGCCGAGGTCGCGCCCGGTCGTCTCGAGGCACTCGATCAACCGTCCGAGGTGGGCGTCCACGCCGTTCGACTCGCGGATCGAGCCGAGGAGGGCGTCGGCGGCCTCGCCGTGGCGGCCGAGCGCGATCAGCGCCTCGGCCTTCGCGCTCGCGACCATCGACGGCGAGTACTGGAAGCCGTCCTCGTCGATCGAGTGGCCGACCCGGTCGAGGATCACGAGGGCTTCGTCGTACTCCTTGCGAGCGAGGTGCGCCTGTCCCTCGAAGATGTCGGCGAGCGCGGAGCTCGTCATCGTCGCGCGCAGGGCGGCGATCTCCTGGAGCGCCTCCGAGGTCCTGCCGAGGCCGAGGAGCGCGTCGATGACCGTGCGTTGAGCAAGGCGCAGCTCCCACGGGCTCGTCGTCTTTGACGCCGCGTCCCGGCAGTGGTCGAGGCTCTCCTCGATGCGGCCGGCCATGCCGTAGGAGCGTCCGAGGCTGAGCAGCCGGGTGCTCCAGTCGAGACCAGGGCCGTCGACGAGGTCGCTGAAGGCCGTGCGCAGGTTGCGCTCTCCTTTGGACCGCTCGCTGATGGCCGACTGCAGGTAGCCACGGTGGGCGATGCGAGCGTCCTCGAGCAGCTCACGCGTCAGCCATTCCCGCCCGGCGCGCGCCTGGACCTGCTCGTGGACGTGCCCCTCCCAGTGGCCATAGGCGCGCCGGAAGAGCCGGCAGGCAGGATGCGTGAAAGTGGACCCGGCCTCGTTGCCGACGAGGTTGTCGATGAGCAGGACGTAGGACTCGACGCTCGTCGGGGAGGCGGCGAGGTGCGCGCGCAGCGCAGTCGTGTCGTCGCAGACGAGCGTCTCGTCGGCGTCCAGCCAGAGCACCCACTGGCCGCGGCACGCGGCGAGCGCGTCGTTGCGGGCGCGGCCGAAGTCGTCGTCCCAGTAGCCGAGGAGGACCCGAGCGCCCGCGTCGGTCGCGATCTGGACGGTCGAGTCGGTCGATCCCGTGTCGTAGACGACGATCTCGTCGGCGAGCCCGTCGATCGACTGCAGGCAGCGCAGGAGGTTCTCCTGCTCGTCGCGGACGATGAGGCACGCAGAGACGAGCGGCGTGCCCGAGAGCGACGGGTCGGGGCGCCGTGTCGGGCCACCGGGGTGGTGGACATAGCAACCCTCCGCGACGACGAGGCGCAGGCCCGCCTCCGACACCTTCCGGGCAAGCCGTGCCGGGTCGAAGCCGTCGCCGAGCACGGCGCCGAGCCCGCCGAGACCATCGAGGACTTCGCGCCGCGCGGCGATGCACGGTCCCGCGAGGAGCCCGACCTCGGTCGTGAGGTCCCTTTTGGACGCCATCGTCTCGCGCTGGAAGACACGACGGGCTCCGTGCTCGTCGGGACGGTAGGGGACGCCGACGAAGAGCTCGTCGCCGTCGGCCCAGTTCGACCTCGGCGCGACAGCCCCGACGGTCGGGTCCGCGAGCGCGGCCGCGAGGAGGTCGACCCAGCCCGGGGCCACGTCGACGCGGTCGTCGACGACGACGACAGTCGGGCGCGTCCTCGGGTGCTCGCCGTCTCTCGGTCGGCGCAGGTCGCCACGCGCGGAGACGAGGCGCCACGTTGCCGGCTCGGCGAGACCTGCCGACCCCTTGCCGAGCAGGACGACGTTGTCGTGCGGGCCGAGCTCGGGAGCGAGCCGGTCGAGGAGCTCTCTCGTCACGCGCCGGTCGCTGCCGGTGACGACGGCGATCGTCACGGCGGTGGTCCGTGTCATCGAGGGCTCCTTTTGCTGCCTGGTCGTCGGTCGAGACGCCGGCTCGCGTGCCGCTCGTCTCCCAGGCGGCGTCGCCGCCTGCGCTGTCCATCCAACGGCGGACGGAGAAGACCGTTCAAGTCCTGCGCCGAGCGTGCCGATAGAAGTGGTGGCCCGCCATGGCGGGCTCCGGGCCATCGGTCCCGGATCGAGCACGGGCGACCCGCACGGACGTGGACCGCCCCAACGAGCAATGGAGAACACGGATGTCCTCTCTCGTCGTCAACACGAACCTCTCGGCCATCAACGCGTACAACAACCTGAACGTCACCGACACGAACATGAGCAAGGCGATCTCCGAGCTCTCGTCGGGTCTGCAGATCCAGACGGCCGCCGACGGTCCCGCCGCCTACGTCCAGAGCCAGGCGCTCCAGTCGCAGGCGAACGGCTACCAGCAGGCGATCTCGAACGCCCAGGACGGCGTGTCGCTCGTCCAGACGGCCTCGGGTGCGCTCAACCAGATCTCGTCGATCCTGCAGACGATGAACCAGCTCGCGATCTCCTCGGCCAACGGCGCGACGAACGACTCCACGTCGCTCGCGGCGAACCAGCAGGAGTTCTCGGCTCTGCAGGCCACGATCGACCAGATCGCGAACACCACGAGCTACGGCACGACGAACATCTTGAACGGCACGTTCACGGGCCAGACCCTGCAGGTCGGAGCGTTCGGCGAGACGTCGAACACGATCACGTTCTCGATCAGTGGTGCCTCGACGGGTGCGCTCGGCATCAGCACGGGCGCGGCGTCAGTCGGCTCGGCCGCCGCGGCGTTCTCCGCGATCGCCCTCGTCCAGTCTGCCATCTCGACGGTCGACTCGATCGAGGCGAACGTCGGTGCCATCCAGAACGAGCTCCAGGCCGTCGCCGCGAACCTCACGGTCGGCCAGCAGAACCTCACAGCTGCGAACAGCCAGCTCACCGACGTCAACATGGCCCAGGAGATGACCGTCTTCTCGACGGACCAGATCCTCATGCAGACCGGCACGGCGATGCTGTCCCAGGCTCAGCAGGCTCCGGCATTGGTCGAAAAGCTCATCTGACCGATGCGCAACGCCGTCCCGTAGGGCCCAGTGGCCCTGCGGGACGGCGGAGCGCCCGACCGCCTGCGAGGGGAGTGACGCGTGACAACAAGCACCACGTCGACGGGCTCGAGCACCGGTGCGCCGATCGTCGTCAACGGCCTGATCTCGGGCATCAACACGCCCCAGGTGATCCAGGCCCTGCTGACGTCTTACCAGGTCCCGATCACGAACCTGCAGAACGAGCAGTCGAGCCTCGGGACCCAGAGCGCCGACTACCAGACGATCAACTCCGACTTCCAGGCCCTCGTGACCGCTGCCCAGGCGATCGGCACGCCCGGCAGCTGGAACCTCATGGCGGCGACGACCGCGGACTCTGCCGTCGCGAGCGCGACAGCCGCTCCGGGCGCCCAGCAGGGGACGGCGAGCTTCACGGTCGACCAGCTCGCCCAGGGCAACGTCCTGGCTTCTGCCGGGGGCGTCGGCTCGACCGGATCGGTCGTGACGAGCGCGAGCTCGCTGCTGCTCGCGACCGGCGGCGCGGCCGTCGGCTTCGCCAACCTCTCGGCGAGCTCGGGCGTCTCCCTCGGCTCCCACACGATCACCGTCACGCAGTCGTCCGCGGCTGCAGCCGTCACCGGGTCGACGCCGCTCGCCGCCTCGACGACGATCACGTCGGGCTCGAACGACACCCTTGCGCTCTCCGTCGGCGGAACCGCCTACACCCTCACGCTCGCGCCCGGGACGGCCGAGACGCCGTCGTCTCTCGTCGCGGCGGTGAACACTGCAGCCCAGGCGGCCGGGGCGGGCGTCACGGCGTCGCTCTCCTCGACCGGGGCGCTCCAGCTCGCGACGACCGAGCAGGGCAGCTCCGCGACGCTCGCCGTGACCGGTGGCACCGCGCTCGGAGCGCTCGGGCTCAGCTCCGGCCAGAGCGGGACGGGCACGGACGCGGTCGTCAACGTCGACGGCACCTCGACGACGCTGTCCGCGATCGACCCCGGCGCGCAGGTGAGCCTTGCTGCGCCGACAGGCACGATCACCGCGACGCTCGCCACCGCTCCGGGTCTGTCCGGCTCGCTTCTCACCGCCGGCTCGGTGACGGCGGACAACGTCTCGACGAGCGGCGGGACACTTGGCTCCGTCGTGTCCGCGATCAACGACGCGGGGCTCAAGATGACCGCGTCGGCCGTCCAGGACGCCGCCGGGCAGTACCTGCTCCAAGTCGCCGCCGACGGGACGGGCCTCGCCGGCTCGGCGAGCGTCGACACCTCGGCGTTCGCAGGCGGCCCGCTCGGCCAGCTCAACACGATCACCTCGGCCCAGGACGCGCTCGTGAGCGTCGGGGGCACCGGGGGCTACCAGCTGAGCTCGTCGAACGACGTCTTCTCGAGCATCATCGCCGGGACATCGGTGACGGTCGCGAGCACGGGCAGCACGACGGTGACCGTCTCGCCTGACGCGTCCGGCGAGGCCGGCAAGGTGTCGAGCCTCGTCAGCGCGGCGAACCAGGTCCTGTCCGACATCCACACCTACGCCGGCTACAACGAGGCGACCAAGACAGGCGGGCCGCTCATGGGCTCCTCCGTGCTCGAGAACCTCCAGCAGCAGGTCCTCTCGCTCTTCGCGAGCACGGGTGGCAGCTCCGGCTACGGCAACGCGCTCGTCGCGGGGGTGAGCCTCACCTCGTCGGGCAGCCTCAGCTTCGACCAGAGCACGTTCGAGTCGGCATTCGCCGCCAACCCGACCAAGGTCGCCGCCCTGTTCGCGCAAGGAGGCAGCTTCACGCCGGCGTCTTCGAGCTACGACGGAGGCGTCTCCTTCGTCTACGCGGGCAACGGCACCGCACCGGGCAGCTACGCCGTGTCGGTCAGCCACTCCGCGACGCAGGCGACGGACACCGGTGCAGCTCTCGGCACGACGACGGTCAGCGCAGGGGAGACCCTCACGGTCACCCAGTCCGGTGCGACGGCGTCGTACACGACGACCGCCGGGGAGTCGCTCGCGCAGATCGCGTCCGGCCTCGACCAGCAGTTCGCGAGCCAGGGGCTCTCCCTCGACGCGTCGGTGCTGCCGAGCGGCACCCAGCTCCAGCTCACGAGCACCGCCTACGGGAGCGCGGCCAGCTTCTCCGTCACCTCGACCAACACCGGGTCGGGCACGACGGGCCTCGGGGGCTCGACGGCTGGCACGCCGGCGACGTTCGCCGGCACCGACGTCGCCGGCACGATCAACGGCGTCGCGGCGACCGGAACGGGGCAGGTCCTCGCGGCGCCGACGACGGACCCGACGCTCGCCGGACTGTCGCTCCTCGTCACGACGCCGGGGATCACCTCGGCGACGACGGTCGGCACCTTCTCCTACCAGCCGGGCCTCGCCCAGCAGCTCCAGACGCTCGCCGACGGCGCGTCGAACCCGATCACCGGATCGATCACGGCGACGATCAAGGGCCTCACGTCGCAGTCGGCCGGGTTGAACGGCGAGATCGCGAACTACGTCCAGGTCGAAGCGAGCCAGCAGCGGCTCTTGCAGAACGAGTTCGCGACGATGGAGGCGACCCTCGGGACGCTGAAGAACCAGAGCGCCGAGCTCTCGAGCGCGATCGCGCAGCTCCCATGACGCTGACCAGCACGCCGACCCCGTCGTCGGGGACGCCGGATCGCGGCGCCGACGCCCAGCTCGCCCGCTACCTCGCCGACCAGGTCCGCACGGCGACGCCGGTCCAGCGGCTGCTCATGCTCTTCGACCAGCTGCGCCGGGACCTGCTCCGCGCCGAGGCCGCGTTCGCCGGCACGGACCTGAAGGAGATCTCGGACCACCTGGTCCACGCGCAGGAGGTGATCCAGGCGCTGCGCGACCCCCTCGACCCCGGGACCGATCTCGGACGGTCGCTGCGCGGCGTCTACGGCTTCTGCCTCGAGCACCTCGTCCAGGCGAACCTGCGCAAGGACCCGGCGATGCTCCCGGCGGTCCGGGAGATCGTCGAGCGGATCGCAGAGGCGAACCGGACAGCCGCAGCGCAGTGCGCGGCGACGTCGGAGGCCGCGCGTGCCGGCTGAGCTCGCTGCCGACCTCGCTGCCGACCCCGCAGCAGGGCTACAGGACGGTCGCGACCCCGACGGGAGCTGCTCCTGGGCCGACGCGCTCGAGGCGATGGAGCGCTACGTCACCGGCGTCCGTGCTGCGCTCGAACGTGGCGAGGAGATGCCCGCTCCGCACGCCGTGGCGCTACCTGTCGCGCCGCTGCCCCGGGACCTCGCGCCGCGAGCACGGGTCCTGCTCGCCGCGCAGCGCGACGTCGAGGTCGCGCTGCGCGAGCGGGTCGGCATCCTCGGCCACGCGATGCGCCACGAGCCGCTCGCGCGTCGGGCCGCGATCTCGCTCTATCTCGACCAGCCCGCCTGAGCCAGCGGGTCTGGCCCGACGGGCTCGGCTGCCGGGCTCGCGTCCGAGGTGGACGAGGGCGCCCAGCGGGCAGCGAACCGCTCGGCGTCGTCGCGCGCGCACCACCACAGGCCCGCAGGCCCGCCCACGAGCTCGGACCTCGCGATCTGCGTCCCGAACGCGCAGGCGAGCAGCCTGGACGCCTGACCCGATCCGGGCTCGCTGTCTCCTGTCCGGCCGCGCAGGTCGGATCCGACTACGTCGGATCCGAGCACGTCAGATCCGAGCACGACGACAGCCCCGGAAGCGAGGGCGAGCCCCGCACCGCGAGCCTGGAGCGCCATGGCGAGGTCGAGGTCCCTGGACAGCCCGGCGTAGTGCTCGTCGAAGCAGCCGGCAGCATGGAACGCGCCGCGGCGCACCGCGAGGGCATGGGCTGTGAGGAGCGCCCCGTCCGGGAGGGGATCGGCCGCCACGGCCCAGTCGAGCACGAGCTCGGGTGCGCGCCGGCTCGCCCAGCTGCGGCGGGCGAGCCCGTGCGCAGGCCACGCGTCGGCCGGAGCGAGCCGCACGTGGGCCGAGGCCGCGACCGGCGCGCGGTCCGGCCCGACGAGCCGTGC
>DAHWHN010000114.1 GCA_027335685.1 Acidimicrobiaceae bacterium | reverse complement strand
CGACGGCATCGTCCGCAGGGCCGTCGCGCTCAACGTGCACGCAAGCGAGGCCACCCTTGCCGCGCTCGCCTCCGACCCGGTCGACTGGGTCCGCTCGGCCGTCGCCGGGCGCGCCGACCTGACGCCTGCCGTCGCCACCGTCCTCCTACTCGAATGGCCCGACATCGAGCTCGTTCCGGAGGTCCTCGGGCGCCTCGGGGTGCGCGACGAGGCGGCACGACGATCGCGGACATGCGCACGGCTCTCGTCGTCTGCGTCGAAGCGGCCGTCCCCGTCATCGTGGGGGGCCACCGGGAGTCGGAAAGAGCTCGGTCGTGCGCGCCGTGGCAGCCGAGGTCGGACTGCACCTCGAGACCGTCATCGCGTCCATCCGGGAGCCGAGCGACTTCGCAGGGCTCCCCATCCGTGTTGGCAGCTCCGTGTCGTTCGCCTCGCCGAGATGGGCGCAGGCCGTCGTCGACCACGGCGGCGGCATCGTCGTCTACAACGAGGTCTCCACGGCACCTCCGGCTGTTCAGGCCGCCCTGCTGCGCCCGATCCTCGTCGTCGCCGTGCCGACGTCCGACGCCCACGAGGGGGGCTTCCCCACGCCTCGCTCGTGGGAGATGGCGGGCCGGCTCCTCGCTGTCGCGCGCGCACGCGCCTGTGCCCCTGCGGTGACGCGCAAGCTGGTCGCCGGTTGCGTCGGCGCCGGTGCCGCTGCCGAGCTGCTGTACTACCTCGAGCACCTCGACGTCCCGGCCCCGCAGGACGTGCTCGCGGACCCCGACGGCTGGGAGATGCCGAGCCAGCGTGGCGACGTGGTCGACGCAGTCGTCGCGTCGGCGCTGTCGCTCGCCGCGAGCCTGCGGACTCGCGAGTCGTGCGAGGCGGCCGGCGTCGTGCTCGCACGGATCGCCGAGGCCGGCTTCGTCGACGTCGCCTACGACGCGGGCCGCACCTGGATCCGGGAGCGCCCCGACGGAGCGCTGCCCGCGACACGCACGCTGCTCGCGCTCCAGCCGCTGCTCGCGGACGTACGCCCTGCACGCGAGCCGGGACCGTGAGCGGCGAGAGCGGCGACGGTCATCCAGCTCGGGTGGCCACGCAGCGTCGGCTCCAGTCCGGCCGCGCGCGTGCTGCGACCATCGCGCCCTACCTCGCAGCAGCCCTGTTCGCGCTGCGCCCCCACGAGACGTCCGACGTCGAGACGATGGCCGTCACGCCCGCCTACGACCTCTACTGGTCTCCCAACTTCGTCGCCACCCTCGACGTCGAGCAGTGCGCCGCGGTCTTGGTCCACGAGGTCTCCCATCTCCTACGCCACCACGCGCAACGTGGGGCCGCGATCGGCGTGACGGACCAGACGAGACGATCGTGGAACATCGCATGCGACATGGCTATCAACTCCGACTTACGGGACATGGGGCTCGACCTCCCCGCGGGCGTCTTCACCGAGGACCTCGGCGTACAGGCTCGGCTGTCCGCCGAGGAGATCTTCGCCCGCATCACCGCACTCGACCACGACACGCTCGGCTCGGCGCACCACCCGGACTGCGGGCCAGGAGCAGGAGGCGACCCCCGGTCCTGGGAGGACACGCCCGAGATCGCGCAGGGAGCCGAGATCGCCGAGGCGATCGCCCGCAAGGTCGCCCGTGCGATCGTCTCGGCGGGCACGCGGGGCGGCGACAGTGGCCACGGCTCGCACAGCGGAGCTCCCGGCATGAGCAGCGGGTCGCCCGGCACGATCCCGGGGGCCCGGGCGCTCTGGGCGGAGGAGGTGCTCGAGGACCGGATCGACTGGCGCACGCAGCTCGCGAAGCTCACGCGGCGCGCTCTCGTCCGACAAGGTGCGACCGACTACACGACGCGCCGGCTCGCGCGGCGCGACGCGGACCCCTTCGTGCTTGCGTCCATGGCGGCGCCCGCGCCACCGCGCTGTGTCGCGGTCGTCGACACCTCGGGCTCGACCGACGAGCGGGAGCTCGGCACCGCGCTCGCCGAGCTGGCCAGCCTGGTGCGCGCGCTGCGCGGTCAGCCGATCGACGTCGTGCTCTGCGACACCGCGGCGACGGTCGCGCGCCGGGTCCTCGAGCCGAGAGCCCTCGAGCTGCGCGGCGGTGCGGGACGGACCTGCGGGTCGGGATCGCGGCCGCAGCCGAGCTGCGACCTGCGGCAGACCTCGTCGTCGTCGTGACCGACGGCTTCACGCCCTGGCCATCTGTCCCGCCGGCTGCGAACAGGCGCGCGATCTACCTCGCCGTGCTCCTCGCGAGCGCGCCGGCTCCGCCGCCGTTCATCTGGACCGTCTCGGTGCCGAGCGCTGCTGCGTCGGCGGCCTGGCCCGACATCGCAGGTGCAGGACGTGTGCGCCGTGACGTGCGCACGTGACGAGCCCGGCAGCTCCTACCCCGCACCCGCGGGTGCTCCGGGCGAACCGTTTCGCGACCCCAACTTGAAGCTCGTCGTCCTCGACGAGCTGATGCGCAGGGGCTCGATCGACCTCGGCTCGCCGCGCCAGCTCGCCGAGCACGTCCTCGGCCGCCGTGTCGACCTCGAAAAGGACGGTTACGAGCTTCTCCAGCCCGCCTACGACGACCTCGCCTGCTACCCGCTCACCCGCGCGCAGCTCGAGTCCGTGACCGCGCTCACCTTCGACGGCGCGCTCGACATCTACAGCGACATCCACGACTTCTGGGACGGCGAGGAGGACTTCGACGTGACGTCTCTCGAGGGGATCGGGCTTCTGGCCAACCTGGAGGCGATCGACGTCGTGTCGATGTTCACCGGCGACGTCGCGGGCGAGCTGTCTGTCCTCGCGTCCCGGCTCCGGGTCGAAGCCTTCCTCCGCAGCACGGCACCGGACGCGACGGCGTCGCTCTCGAGGGGCGAGCTCGCGAGCCGGGTCGTCGAGTGGTTCGCGCTGGGCTGGCAGCTCGGGCTCGTCTCCGAGCGCGCCCTCGGCAGGCTGGCCTACCTCATGGTCGTCACCGACGACCACCTGCTCGACCAGGCCCAGGTGGTCGACTTCGTCGCGCACGACGGGAGGGACCCCGACGCACAGATCGAGACGCTGATGCTCGCGATCGCGTCCCGCCTCGAGGAGATCGCCCTCGGCGAGACGGCGGCGCCCCTCGGCGAGACGGCGGCGCCCCTCGGCGGCCGGCTCCCGGACGTCGGCGGCGACGAGGGTCCCGGTTCCGGCGACGCCGGCCAAGGGTCGTGACGGACCCGCGCACGCGGGAGTCGCCGGCACTGCGCACCAGGAGACGACGCCAGCTCGTGACCGCCATCGGGGCCCGTTACACTGCCGTCCGAGTGTCGCCCGGCGAGATCGTCGCGCGCCACCGACCACCGCGCCGTCGGAGAGCTGGAGAGACCATGCGCCCCATCAACTTCGGATCCGTCGCACTACTCGCCCCTGCCGTCGTGCTCGGCCTCGCAGCCGGGTCCTCGTCGGGCGCAGCGGTCGCGCCGCGACGTGCCGCACCGGCGACGGGCGCCTCGGGCGCCGTCTCGACGGCTCCCTACCCCTCGCTCGCGACCTGCCGGACGGCGGTGACGCACGAGACGCGCACCAAGGGCGTGCTGACCGTCGCGACCGACGATCCCGCGTACACGCCCTGGTTCGTCAACAACTCGCCGAGCAACGGCAAGGGGTACGAGTCCGCGGTCGCCTACGACGTCGCCGGCCTGCTCGGCTTTCCCCGGTCGAAGGTCACGTGGGTGACCGAGCCGTTCGACGCGAGCTACGCGCCGGGACCCAAGTCCTTCGACTTCGACATCAACGAGGTCTCGGTCACCCCCGACAGGTCCCGGGCCGTCACGTTCTCGATCAGCTACTACGACACGACGCAGTCGATCGTCGCGCTCCGCAGCGACGCCATCGTCCGCAAGCACTCCCCCGCAGAGCTTCGGAGCTACCTCTACGGCGACCAGATCGGGACGACCGGCCTCGCCTACATCGACGACCACATCCACCCGACGAGAGCCGCGAGGGTCTACAACACCCTGCCCGAGGCGGTCCAGGCGCTCCAGACCCACCAGGTCGACGCCATCGTGGTCGACACGCCCGACGGGCAGTACATGGCCTCCTCGGAGGTGAAAGGTGGCGTCCAGGTCGGGCAGTTCCCGAGCACGGGCGAGCACTACGGCCTGCTCTTCGCGAAGGGCAACCCGCTCGTCTCCTGCGTCGACTCCGCCCTCGAGGTGATGACCCGCAACGGCACCCTCGCGTCGTTGTCGAAGCGCTACCTCAGCGCGTACAACAGCATCCCGGTGCTCAAGCCGTAGATGGTCGGGCAAGCCCCGCGCGACGCGACAGGCGGCGAGGCCACCTCGTCGGTCACCGGCGACCCGCCCATCTCGCTGTACTCGAGCCACCGTCCCCGCCTGCGCGGCCGGGCAGGCGCGAGCGCGAGCGCGATCTCGACCGTCGTCGTCGTCGGGGCGATCGCCCTCGTCCTGTCGTCGAAGAGCGCCGGTCCGTTCCGCAACGGCTTCCTCGACCTGCACCAGATGTGGCTCGCCCTCGTCGGCGACCCGTCGAAGGGCATCGTGTCCGTCGGCAAGGGCTTTTTCCTCAACGTCTGGCTCTCGCTGCTGTGCGAGGGGCTCGTGCTCGTGCTCGCGCTCGGCGTCGCGACGCTCCGGCTCACGCGCGGACCGGTCCTGCTGCCGTTCCGGGGCCTCGCGATCGCGTACACGGACTTCGCGCGCGGCGTGCCGGTCATCCTCGTCATGCTCTGGATCGGCTTCGGCGTGCCGTCGCTCAACCTCGGGAGCGTCTCGAGCCAGTCCCCCGTGGTCTACGCGGGCTTCGTCCTCGTCTTCTCCTACACCGCGTACGTCTCCGAGGTCTACCGTGCCGGGATCCTCTCGGTCCCGCAGGCCCAGGTGCAGGCCGCCCGCAGCCTGGGGCTCAGCTCGAGGACGACGCTCCGGCGCGTCGTGCTCCCGCAGGCCGTGCGCAACGTCCTTCCCGCCCTGCTCAACGACTTCGCGTCGCTACAGAAGGACACGGCGATCGTCTCGACCCTCGGCGTCGCCGAAGCGGTCCACTCGGCGCAGATCGCCGGCGGCGTCGAGTTCAACTACTCCGGCTTCACGATGGCGTCGATCCTGTTCCTCCTCGTGACGATCCCGCTCACGCGCTACACCGACCACGTGATGGCCCGTGACCGGACGCGCCGGCTCGCGAACGCGGCGACGTGACCCGTGTGCCCGGCGCGCCGATCGTCCTGCGGACGACAGCCGTGCGCAAGTCCTTCGGCGATCTCGAGGTGCTGCAGGGGATCGATCTCGCAATCGCCGCGCACGAGGTCGTCTGCCTGATCGGCTCGTCCGGCTCGGGCAAGTCCACCTTCCTGCGCTGCTGCAACCTGCTCGAGAGGATCGACTCCGGGACGATCGAGCTCTTCGGCCACGACCTCGCCCACGAGCGCATCGACGAGAACCAGGTGCGCCGGCACATCGGGATGGTCTTCCAGTCCTTCAACCTCTTCCCGCACCTGAGCGTGCTCGACAACGTGACGCTCGGACCGCGCCGCGTGCTCGGCGAGGAGCGGCGCGGCGCCGAACGTCGGGCGCTCGAGCTCCTCGCTCGTATCGGGCTCGCCGACAAGGCGGCCGAGTACCCGGACCGCCTCTCCGGTGGCCAGCAGCAGCGTGTCGCGATCGTCCGCTCCCTCGCCATGGAGCCCCGCCTGCTCCTGCTCGACGAGATCACGTCGGCCCTCGACCCCGAGCTCGTCTCGGAGGTGCTCGAGCTCGTCGGCGAGCTCGCCCATCAAGGGATGACCATGCTGATCGCCACCCACGAGATGGGCTTTGCCCGCGAGGTGGCCGACAGCGTCTGCTTCCTCGAAGGCGGTTCGATCGTCGAGTCCGGGCCACCGGAGCGGATCTTCGAGGACCCGACCGAGCCGGCGACCCGCCGCTTCCTGCAGAGGATCATCGCAGCCGGCCGGCTGTAGCCCGACGGCGCGCCGGATCCCCCGCGCGTCGCGGTCGGGGCAGGTTCCGCACGGTCCCGGTACGCTCGTCGTCCGTGACAGGCCGCGCGCCCCTCGGATCGACCGCAGTCGAGGTCGACGGCCTGACCAAGCGCTACGGCGCGGTCGAGGCGCTACGCGGCGTGTCCTTCACCGTGGCGGTCGGCGAGGTCTTCGCCCTCCTCGGCCCGAACGGCGCGGGCAAGACGACGACCGTCGAGATCCTCGAGGGGTTCCGCAGGCGCGACGGCGGCACGGTCACGGTCCTCGGCGTCGACCCGGCGGGCCGGCCGCGCTCGCTGCGCCAGCGGCTCGGTATCGTGCTCCAGGAGTGCGCGGTCGAGTCCAACCTCACGGTCCGCGAGGTCCTCGCGCGCAATGCCGGCTTCTACCCCGACCCCCGCCCCGTGGACGAGGTCGTCGAGCTCGTGGGGCTCGGCGAGAAGGCGGACAGCCGTGTCGCGCGTCTGTCCGGCGGCCAGCAGCGCCGCCTCGACGTCGGGCTCGGCATCATCGGTCGACCGGAGCTCGTCTTCCTCGACGAGCCGACGACCGGCTTCGACCCGTCTGCACGTCGGGGGGCCTGGGACCTCGTGCGCTCGCTGACCGCCGGAGGGACGACGGTCATCCTCACGACCCACTACATGGACGAGGCCGAGGCGCTCGCCGACCGGGTGGCCGTCGTCGCCGCGGGCCGCGTCGTCGCGCAAGGTCCCCCGTCCTCGCTCGGCGGCCGCGACGTCGGCGAGGCCAAGATCCGCTTCGCCCTTCCCGACGGCGTCGAACCCGCAGCCCTGCCGGTGGACGTCCGCTCCGTGCCGAGCGGCTTCGAGGTCTCGACGACCGAGGAGGTCGAGGTCCTGCACGCCCTCACGAGCTGGTCGATCGCACACCACGTCCCCCTCGTCGGCCTGACGGTCGAGCGGCTGACGCTCGAGGACGTCTACCTCCGGCTGACCGCGGCCTCCGGCGCGCCCCTGCCGGCAGGCTCGGCAACGGTCGAGCGCGCGACCGGCTCGAAGGACCGTGCGCGGCGCGCGGGAGCGCGGCGCGCGTGAGCTCGGCCGGACCCCGCAGCCAGAGCGCGGGCCAAGAGCGCGCCAGGCAGCTCGCGGGGGAGCTGCGCCTCGTCGTCCGCCAGCTCCGCTACGAGCAGCTGAGCTTCTGGCGCAACCGCTTCGGCGCGATCTTCACCGTCGGCTTCTCGGTCGTGTTCCTGCTCCTGCTCGCGGCCGGTGGCGGCACGCAGCGATCGAGCGCGCTCGGCGGCATCGAGGAGATCCAGTACTACGTACCGGGTTTCGCCGCCTACGGCGTCATGTCCGCCTGCTACAACAACCTCGGCATCCAGATCGTCGTCCGCCGCCAGACCGGTCTGTTGAAGCGACTGCGACTCAGCCCGATCGCGACGTGGGTCCTCTTCGGCGCGGTGCTCGCGAACGCCGCCGTCGTGTCGGTCGTCCAGGTCGGCCTGCTCCTCGCCATCGGCCGTCTCGGCTTCCACGTGGTCCTGCCCCACGCCTGGCTCGCGTTCGCGCTCGCCGTGCTCGTCGGCATCGCCTCGTTCGCCGCCCTCGGTGTGGCCGTCTCGACGCTCGTGCCGAGCCAGGAGTCCGCCGGTCCGATCATCAGCCTCGTCTTTTTCATCCTGCTGTTCCTCTCGGGGCTGTGGTTTCCCCTCACGCCGGGATCGGGGCTCGCCCAGGTCGCCAACTACTTCCCGATCCACCACCTCATCGTCGCGTTCTTCGCGCCGTTCGACACGCTCCCGGGCGCGTCGCCGTGGGCATGGCACGACCTCGGCGTCGTCGCCCTATGGGGCGTCGTCGCGACCGTCGTCGCCCTCCGCCGCTTCGAGTGGGATCCGCGGCGCAACTGACGCGCCGAAACGGCCGGTAACGCCCTGTCGGCGTGCACGGCGCGCGCCCGCACCTTCCTAGGATCGAGCTATGTCCATCTACGATCACCAGCTCTCCGCTCTCGACGGCGCGCCGCTCGACCTCGCGACGCTGCGCGGCAAGGCGGTCCTCGTCGTCAACGTCGCCTCGCGCTGCGGGCTCACGCCGCAGTACACGGGCCTCGAGCACCTCCAGGAGCGCTTCGCGAGCAGGGGCTTCACGGTCCTCGGAGTACCGTGCAACCAGTTCGGCGAGCAGGAGCCCGGCACGGCGCAGGAGATCCAGACGTTCTGCTCGACCACCTACGGCGTCACCTTCCCGATGACGGAGAAGATCGAGGTGAACGGGGAGGACCGCCACCCGCTCTACCGCGAGCTCATCCAGGTCGCGGCCGACGACGGCGAGGCGGGCGACGTCCAGTGGAACTTCGAGAAGTTCCTCGTCGGACCCGACGGAGCGATCCTGCGGCGCTTCCGGCCCCGCACCGAGCCCGAGTCACCCGAGGTCCTCGAGGCGATCGAGGCTGCGCTGCCCGCCTGACGCCCGCGTGTCGCCACGGGCAGACCCCGGCGCGGCGCCGACCGGCGAGCTCGTCCCGATCGCCGATCTGGACGATCCCCGGATCGCCGACTACCGCAACTTGAAAGACGCCGGTTTGCGCGCTGCCCACGAGCAGAGCGCCGCGATCTTCGTGGTCGAAGGCCGCCTGGCGGTGCGCGAGCTGCTCGCGTCGCGTTTCGCCGTGCGCTCACTGCTCGTCGACGACCACCAAGTGCACAATGTCGCCGACCTCGTGGCGGCGGTCCGGGAACGGGGCGCGCCGGTCTACGTCGCGACGCGCGCAACCGTCGCCGGCGTCGTCGGGTTCGCGCTCCACCGGGGCGTCGTCGCCGTCGCAGCTCGGAGCGCAGCCGTGGACGGCCTCTCGCTCGTCGACGACGCGCTCGACGACGCCAGCCGGGGGCCGGCGCTGTTCGCGGTCCTCGACGGGCTCAACGACCACGAGAACCTCGGTGCCGTGTTCCGCAACGCGGCTGCCTTCGGCGTCGCAGCGGTCCTGCTCGACCCGACGTGCGCAGATCCGCTCTACCGCCGCTCCGTTCGGGTGTCGCTCGGCCAGGTTCTCGCGGTCCCCTTCGGCCGCCTCGCACCCTGGCCCGACGCGCTCGGCACGCTGCGCGCGAAAGGCGTGCGGGTCGTCGCTCTCACCCCGCACGTCAGGGGCGGTCGCGCACACCCGGTCGAGATCGCGGAGCTCGCGGCGCGCCCGGCAGGCAACCCGCTTGCGTTGGTCCTCGGTGCCGAGGGACCGGGCCTGTCCCCCGCCGCCCTCGCCGCGGTGGACGAGCTCGTGACGATCGCGATGCCCGGCGCCGTCGACTCGCTCAACGTCGCGACAGCTGCAGCCATCGCCTTCCACGCGCTCACGAGCCGCACCGGCCACGCGGCAGCGCCACGTGGTCCCCGTCGCTGACGCGACGCGCCGGGCCCCCGCCACCGTCTCGGCCGCGGCGCGCCGCGGTCCGACCGGCGGCATCCGGCGGTTGCGGCCCGCTAGTCCCAGCTGAACAGCCGTCCGCGCCGGATCCGGTCGAGCACGCGGTCTCGCCGCGGTCCGTAGGCCTCGGGCCGGTTCGTGCGGAGCCACGAAACGAGCGCGTCGACGCTCTCGAGCTCGACGTCCCGATCGTCTGCCGTCACGTAGAGCGCCAGCAGTCCGTCACCGACGAGCACCGACACCTCGATCCTGCCGCTGGCGACAAAGCACCACGACGGCGGTGCACCGGGCGTCGCAGCCGGCTCGAGACGCCAGCCGGACCGACCCCGCAGCGCCGCCGCGACGTCTGGCTCCAGCGACCCGGCCGCCGCCGGCCTCACGGAAGGGCCGGAGCGTCCGCGGCACCCTGTTCGAGGCCACGGTAGAAGGCGACGAGGTCGCCACGGCGCGCCGTGCTGTCACGCAGCTCGCACGCCGCTGCGTCCACGCCCGCGAGAGTCCCGCCCGCGTTCGCGTCGGCTTGGCTCCGGCAGTCGGCAAGGCGGTAGGAGATCCAGTCGTCCTGCGCAACGACGAGCCGCCGGCGCGCGCCGCCGGTGGGGAGCAGCCGGAACAGCACCGCGACGTCCGCGTCGATGCGCCGGTCCATCGCCACGATGCGGTGCTCGAGGCACCCTTGCATGCCGAGGGTCGTCGCCGCGTCGCACGGCACCAGCGTGAACGGCTCGACGATGACCGGCGGCTCGAGAGACGGGCGCCGGGCCGCCCTGGACGCGAGCGCTGGGCTCGCGCCGATCCCGGCGAGACCCGACGACGCGAATGCCCAGCCGATGGCACCGATCGCCATCGCGGCCCCTGCAGCCCTGGCGAAAAGTGTCGAGCGTCGCCCCCAGCTCTCGTCAGAGCCGTCGTCGAGCCTCGAGTCGGTCGCGCCACGCCGCCCGCCGTCTCGTGCCGCAGTCGTGCCTCTGGTCGTCACTCGCCATCCACCTCGGGGTTCTCGGGTCGCCGTGCGACCAGCCAGCTACTCGTCGAACAGCACACCCTAGAAGACCAGGTCCCAAGGGTGGCCGCACCGGGGACTGCAGGCAGCTCGACGGGCAGGGACAGTCCGACGATCGCGCCTCGGGCAACTGCGAGCCGGTCGAGACCGACGCGCTGTCAGCGTCGGGGCCGGGCGCTCCTGCGCTACGGTTCGGCGCCATGGTCGCCTCGAACGCGTGCTGTCCCGCCGACTGGACGGTCCGACGGGGGTGAAGCCAGGCGGGGGGCGCAGGGACCATGATCCGGCGACGCCGCGCACCAGCGTGGCGCGCCGCGTCGTCGTCGAGACGGCGCTCGCCGTCGTCGGCTCCACCGCCGTGTGCTATCTCGCGTACCTCGCCGCTGGGTTGTCGTTCCCGAGCGGTGGGGCGGGTGGCGTCGTCATGCTCGTCGCACCGGTCGCGACGCCGCTGCTCGTCGCGCCGTTCGTCGCCCTCCCCTTTGCCCGCGCGAGCGAGCGCATCACTCGCCTGCTCGGGGAGGTCGACCGGACGCGGCATGCGCTCGCCCGGGAGGTCGACGAGCGCGCCGAGGTGCAGCGGCGACTCGAGGAGCTCGCGCGCCGGGATCCCCTGACCGGTCTGCTCAACCGCCGGGGCTTCTTCGAGCTCGCAGCCTCGCGCGACCGTGCAGAGCTCGCGCTCATGGTCGTCGACGTCGACGACTTCAAGCTGGTGAACGACCGCTGGGGGCACGCGACCGGCGACATGGTGCTCTGCCGCATCGCGACGGCGCTGTCGGGCGCAGCCGGCCCGTCCGCGGTCGCACGGCTCGGCGGAGACGAGTTCGCCCTCGTCGTCGACGCAACGGACCTCGAGTGCCTCGAGCGCGCCGCGGGAGAGCTGGCGGCACTGCGCATCACGCTCCCCGACGGCACCGAGACCGAGGTGGCCTGCTCTGCGGGCAGTTCCCTCCTCGCAGCCGGCGCGTCGATCGACGCGGCGCTCGCCGCAGCCGACGCAGCAATGTACGCGGTCAAACGGCGCGGCGCGCTCGGCCGTCACGGCGGAGACGGGTGGCAGGACCCGGCGCGAGATCCGGCGTGACGCCCAGCCCCGACTACGCGCCGTCGCCAGGTGGAGCGGGAGTGGCGGGTGAGGCGGGAGTGGCGCAGTTGACCATCCACCGGATCCCGTAGCGGTCGAGGCAGGTGCCCCAGTAGGCCCCCCACGGTATGTCGGCGAGCCCGACGCGCTCGGACGCGCCATCGGCAAGCAGCTCGAAGATCCGCTCCGCCTCGGCCAGGTCCTCGAGCTCGAGGTTGATCGTCGTGTTGTTGCCGATCCGACGCACGTGGCCGCGAGACGGGAGCATGTCGGTCGCCATGACGACATGGCCGGCGAGGATGGGGAGCCCCGCGTGCAGCACGTAGCCCCTCTCGGCCTCACTGAGCGGCGGCGCGCTGGGATCGTCGGCGATGTCGCCCATCCGCGTGACCGGGGTGCGCACCTCGGTCCCGAACACCTTGCCGTAGAAGGCGAGCACCTCGGCCGCGTCGCCCGCGAAGTTCAGGTAGGTGCTGACTCTCGGCACGTCACGCTCCGCTCCCCGTGGTCGTCGATATCGTGACGCGCCCGCGCCCGCGCCCGCGCCCGCGCCATGCTGGACCCGTGCCGGATCGCGGACGGACCTCACCCGCCGGTACCCGGCACGTGCTGGGATCTGCTGGCCGGGGGCGGCGGGTTGCGGCGGTGCTGGGTGTCCTCGTCGCAATCGGCCTCGCTGTCGGGCTCCCGCTCGGCACCGGCGGACGGGGCGGTCCGGGACGCGAGGAGAGCGGAGCAGGCGGAGCAGGCGCGATCGGCGCGCGACGGGCTCCGACGACGCGCTCGACGGGTACGACGTTCCTCGGCCCCGACGGTGTCGAGTCGTCGGCGATCATCGCCGAGAACCGGCGACCAGGCACGACCTCCTGGCGGATCGGCCGAGGGCGCTGGAGCGGTTCGGTCGTCGGCTTCGTCGGCACCACCGACGCCGTCGCCGGTGACACGGTGGGCGTCTACGTCTCGAGCACCGCAGCGACGTTCCGGGTGATCGCGTACCGGATGGGCTGGTACGGAGGCGCGGGCGCTCGACAAGTCTGGGTCTCGAGCCCGATCCGCGGCCACGTCCAGCCCGCCTGCCCAGTGACGCCTCAGGTCAACCTCGTGAGCTGCGACAACTGGTCACGCTCGCTCACGATCCGGATCACCTCGGCCTTCGTGCCCGGCGACTACCTCCTGAAGCTCGTCGGTGGCGGTGGCCAGGAGAGCTACATGCTGCTCACCGTCTCCCAGACGGCAAGCACGGCCGCGTACCTCGTCATCGCGCGGTCGATGACGGAAGAGGGATGGAACACCTACGGCGGATTCGACTTCTACCAGGGACGGGGTCCGTGCACGTTCGGGACCACGATCTCGAGCTACCCCGTCTGCAACCGCGCGCGTATCGTCTCGTTCGACCGCCCCTACGCCGAAGGGCACGGCGCGTCGGACTTCCTCACCAACGAGCTCCCCCTCGTCGAGCTCATGGAGCGCGACGGCCTCGACGTCACCTACACGACCGACGTCGCCGTCTCCGAGGACCCCGCGTTGCTCCTCGGCCACCGGGCGATCCTCTCGCTCGGCCACGACGAGACCTGGACGTACCCGGAGCTCGCCGGCCTCGAGCGGGCGATCGCAAAGGGCGAGAACGTCGCCTTCCTGTCCGCGGCGGCGATCGTGCGCCACGCGCGGCTGGCGAGCTCACGCCTCGGCCCGGACCGTGACGTGATCGACTACCGCGACCCCGCCGAGGACCCTCTGGACGGCAAGGGAGAGCCCATGGAGGTGACCGGGAACACCTGGGCGTCGCCCCCGACGGACTTCTCGACAGTCCCGCTCGTCGGCGAGGCCTACAGTGGGTACCTCGACCCGGGGAAGTCTGCGCCCTTCGTCGCCTACGACACGAGATCCTGGATCTACACGGGCACCGGCCTGCACGACGGCTCGAGGCTGCCCGGCGTCGTCGCGTCCGACATCGACCACCTTGCTCCGTCCCAGCCGATGCCGGCGAACCTCCAAGTCCTCGGCCATTCGCCCGTGCCAGCCGCCGACGCCTTCACCGACGAGGGGACATGGGATGGCGACACCTACTCGGACATGACCTACTACACGAACCCCACCTCGAAGGCCGGTATCTTCGACTCCGGGACGGTGAACTGGATCACGACGCTCGACGAGTGCCCACGATCGCAACCATCCTGCCCGACGAGGACGACCGACAAGATGACCGAGAACCTCCTCCGCCTCTTCGGCGAGGGGCCTGCCGGGAGGCGGCAGCCGTCGGTCGCGAACTGGACGGGCGTCACGCCTGTGGGCTCATAGCAGCGTCGTCGGGCCAGTGGACCCGCGTCCGCTCCGCTCCGGCGCCTCAGCCCGCGACGGCCTCCGTCTCGTCGAGCACCCCGGACACGTCCAGGTCGGCACCTCGCGCTGCGCCTTGCAGGTGCCGTCGGATCGCGAGGGCTGCAGCCGCGCCCTCGCCGGCCGCCGACGCGGCCTGCTTGGTCGAGCCCGACCGGAGGTCGCCCGCGGCGAAGATGCCGGGCACGGACGTCTGCAGCCCCATGTCCGTCCGGACGAAGCCGAACTCGTCGAGCTCCACCTGTCCGGCTACGAGCTCGCTGTTGGGCGTCAGTCCGATGAACACGAACATCCCGTCCGGCTCGAGCTCGCGACGGTCACCGGTGCGGACGTCCTCGAGCACCACGGTGCGCAGGCGGACGTCGCCTCGCAGCTCGACCGGCGTCATGTCGGTCAGGACCTCGATAGCAGGGTGCTCTGCGACCTTGCGCGCGACGACCTCGCTCGCGCTGAGGGCCGGGTCCCTCGTGACGATCGTCACCTTTCTGGCAAAGCGCGTGAGAAAGATGCTCTCCTCCCCCGCGCTGTTGCCGCCGCCGACTACGACGACATGGCGATCCCGGTAGAAGGCGCCGTCGCAGGTGGCGCAGAAGTGGACGCCCGCCCCGATGAAGTCCGACTCCCCGGGGATGCCGAGTCGCCGGTAGGTCGACCCGAGGGCCAGGAGGACCGCCGCCGCACCGTAGGTCGAGCCGTCGCCGGTCGTCACGTGGTGGCTGCTGGCATCGCTCTGCACGGATCGGACGTCCTGCGCAGCGAGCAGCTCGACGCCGAAGCGCTCGGCCTGCGCCTTCAGTCGATCCGCGAACTCGGCCCCGCTCACACCCTCGGGAAACCCGGGGAAGTTGTCGAGTCGTTCCGTCACGCCGGCCTGGCCCCCTGCGGCGCCGCGTTCGATGACGAGGGTCTCGATACCTTCGCGCGCAGCGTAGAGAGCGGCAGTGAGGCCCGCGGGGCCCGCGCCGACGACCACGAGGTCGTAGAAGCTCCGGGACGCCACCGTCACGAGACCGAGCGCGTCGGCGAGATCGGCGTTCGACGGCTCGACGAGGATGCGCCCGTCCGGGAAGCAGATGACGGGGATGACCTGTCGACCCTCGTTGACCTGCTCGACATAGCGCATCGCGTCGTGGTCGCTGTCGACGTCGACAAAGTCGTAGGGGACGCGGTGCTCGCCGAAGAACTGCTTGGCCCGCTTGCAGTCCGAGCACCACTGCGTGCCGTAGAGGACAATGCGCTGCTCGTCCACCGCTACCCCTCCCGCCGTCAGCCGATGCCCGGTCGCGTCACGGCAAGACCGAGCAAGATGAGCGCCGGGACGCCGGCGGCACCTGACGCCCACGCGGCCCTGCGCTTCGTGCTCGAGCCTGGATGCCCGTTCGCACGGTAGCAGCCCCGCACGGCGGAGCACACCAGATGGTGCGCACGGCGGACGCCGGTGCGCGCCGTCGGCTCGCAGCTACGACCGGCCCTCCACCAGTAGGGTCAGACCCTGATATTGCAGCGCGCGCTCAGCCGGTCATTGCAACAAGCTCGGCGAACCTCTCCCAGGGCGTGCGCAAACCTAGTGTCCTGACCCAGAAGTTCGCAAGAAATTGTGGCTCGACGCGAACGAGGGTTGAACGAACCTGGCTCCCGCGCCTCGGGGAACCGGTCGTAGGGCGCCGAGCTCGCCGGTGTCGGGATCGACGGCCTCCCCGAAGCACCAGAGGATCTGTCCGCGGAACCCGAGCCAGGAGCGGTAGCCGTGCGCCTGGCGCTTCTGGTTCTCCACGAGGTGGTTGAGCGCCTCGGTGAAGCCGTTCGACGCGCCGCCGGTCACTGCGTAGTTGAAGATCTCGCCCCGCCAGGTGCGCGAGCTGCGGGCCAGGGTGCCAAAGGCTTTGAGCCCTGATCCGCGGCAGGGCGCGTCGAACAGCTCGAGCGCTGCGCGAAAGAGCGCGACGTTGCCGGTCTTGGCTATCGCCACGGCCGCCCGGACGGCCTCCTTCAGCTGCTAGCCATACGCGAGGTCCGGATC
>DAHWHN010000102.1 GCA_027335685.1 Acidimicrobiaceae bacterium | reverse complement strand
ACGACGGCGACCTTCTCCGCCCTCGGTGGCCGTGTGCCGGCCTTGACGCTCGTCACCACGATCGCTCCATTCTCGAGACGCACGTTGCGTGCGCACGGCACCCGGGAGAAGAAGCGTTACCCGCTTCGCCTCGTCGGGCGGGCACAGGCCCATTACGCGCTTGCGCGCACCAGATGTCTACGGCGTGGGCCGGGGCATGCCGCCTGGCTGCCCAGCCCGGAGCAGGCTACTACAACGCAGACCGCTGCCGAGCGCCCCGCCTGCTCAAAGCTCGCCGGCGATCTCCGCCGCGAGCGCGACGTTCGACCGTACCGCCGCGAGGTTCGCCTCGAGCGACGCACCGGCGGTACCTCGGACCATGGCGTCGAGGAGATACGGCGTCAGGGCCTGGCCACGCACCCCGTCGCGCTCGGCTCCGGCGAGCGCGTCCGCCAGGACTGCGTCGTGCAGCTCGGGGTCGAGCTGGTCCTCGAGCCCGATCGCGTTGGCGACGACGACCGACGAGACCGCCCCCAGCTCGTCTCGGCTGCGCACGACCGCCGCCACGGCTGCCGGGTCCTCGACCCGCCAGTCGAGGGGCTCGCCCGTGCTGTTGAGGTAGAACCCCGGGAAGGTCGAGGTCCGATAGCCGAGGACGGTGACGTTCAAGGTCTCGAGCCGCTGGAGCGTCGCCGGCACGTCGAGGATCGACTTGACGCCTGCGCACACGACCGTGAGCGGTGTCCGTGCGAGCACCTCGAGATCCGCCGACTCGTCCTGCGAGCTCACCCAGCCGCGGTGGACGCCGCCGAGCCCGCCGGTCGCGAACAGGCGCAGGCCGGCACGGTGCGCGAGGAAGGACGTCGCCGAGACGGTGGTCGCCCCGCTCGACCGGCTGGCGATCGCCGGTGCGATGTCCCGCAGACCGATCTTGCGGAACCCCGGCTCGGTCGCGACGCGACGCAGGCCCGGTTCGTCGAGCCCGACGTGCGGCACGCCGTCGAGCACGGCGATCGTCGCCGGGCACGCCCCACCACGACGCACGAGGTCCTCGAGCTCGATCGCGACCTCGAGGTTGCGCGGCTGCGGCAGGCCGTGGGAGATGATCGTCGACTCGAGGGCGACGACCGGCACGCCCGATGCGAGGGCGTCGGCGACCTCGCGGGACACCGAGAACTGTGGCAGCGGGCGCGGTCCGGCTCCTGCGACGACCACGGCGCCGTCCCCTACGCCGACGCCGCCAGCTCCTCCGCGGCGGCGCGCAGGCGGTTCGGGTCGACGTGGATGCCCGGGCCCATGGTCGAGCTGAGCGTGACGGAGCGGATGTAGCGTCCCTTGGAGGCCGCGGGCTTGGCGCGCTGGATCTCGTCGAGAACCGCGCGGACGTTGCCGAGGATCTGGGCTGCGTCGAACGAGGCCTTGCCGACCGGGACGTGGACGTTGCCGACGCGGTCCGTCCGGTACTCGACTCGACCGGCCTTGTACTCCGACACAGCCCTCGCGACGTCGAGCGTGACCGTGCCCGTGCGTGGGTTCGGCATGAGGCCACGCGGGCCGAGCACCCGTCCCAACTTGCCGACCTGGACCATCAGGTCGGGCGTGGCAATCGCGACGTCGAACTCGAGGAAGCCCTCCTTCTCGATCCGCGTGACGAGGTCGTCGGATCCGACGACGTCCGCCCCGGCCGCACGAGCCTCGGCGGCAGCCTCACCCGCCGCGAAGACGGCGACGCGCACCGAGCGGCCCGTGCCCGACGGCAGGCTGAGCGATCCGCGGACGATCTGGTCCGCCCTCCTCGGATCGACCCCGAGCCGCATCGCGAGCTCCACCGTCTCGTCGAAGCGCGCGACGGCCAAGCTCTTCACGAGGTCGACAGCCTCGGCCGGCGAGTACAGCCGCTCGCGGTCCAACCGCTTCACGGCATCGAGGTACCGCTTGCCCTTGTGCGTCATCGTCTCTGCTCCTCTGGTCGCTCTCGCTCCGCCGCGCTCAGCGCGCGACCGTGATGCCCATGGAACGCGCCGTGCCCTCAACCTGGCGCTTGGCCATCTCGAGGTCGTTCGCGTTGAGGTCCGGCAGCTTGGTCGTGGCGATGTCCGCGAGCTGCGCCTCGGTGATCGTGCCAGCCCGCTCCCTGCCGGCGTTCTTCGCACCGTGCTCGACGCCGGCCGCCTCCCGCAGCAGGACCGTCGTCGGCGGGGTCTTCAGGACGAAGGTGAAGGTCCGGTCCTCGTAGATCGTGATCTCGACGGGGATGACCGTGCCCCGCATGGCCTCGGTCGCCGCGTTGTACTGCTTGCAGAACTCCATGGTCTGCACGCCGTGCGGACCGAGGGCGGTGCCGACCGGGGGCGCGGGCGTGGCCGCGCCGGCCGGCAGCTGGATCTTCACGATGGCGGTTACGCGCCTACGAGCCATGGGACGTCTCTTCTCTCTCTGCGGTGCTCTCGAGCGGACAGCTGCGGTGCCGATGCCGGTTCGCGTCGGGCCGTGGGTTCAGAGCCGGGCCACCTGGCTGAACTCGAGCTCCACCGGCGTCTCCCTGCCGAAGATGTTGACGAGGACCTTCAGCTTGAGCTGGTCCTCGTTGATCTCGGCGACCTGGCCCGTGAAGTCGGCAAACGGACCTTCCTTGACGCGCACCGTCTCGCCCAGCTCGTGCTCGAGTCGCGGGCGCTGGCGCTTCGGACCTTCCACGCCCTCGTCACGGACCTGGAGGATGCCCTCGACTTCCGACCTCGACAGCGGCGTGGGCTTGGTCCCGGGACCGACGAAGCCCGTGACACCGGGTGTCTGGCGGATGACCGACCACGAGTCGTCGTCGAGCTCGCAGCGGCACAGCAGGTACCCGGGGAACACCTTGCGCTGGACGGTCACCTTCTTCCCGCCCTTGAACTCGACCACGTCCTCCATGGGGATGACGACCTCGTAGATCCGGTCCTCCATGTTCATCGAGGAGATCCGGCTCTCGAGGTTGGTCTTCACCTTGTTCTCGTAGCCTGCGTAGGTGTGGACCACGTACCAGCTGCCGGGCCGGTCGTAGGGGCTCGGGGGCCGGGTGGACACGAACTCCTCGAGCTCCTCGTCGAGCTCGTCCCCGTCGGGGGAGGTGACGGCGTCGAGCCCGTCGGAGACGCCCTGCGCCTCGTCGAGCCCGTCGCCGACCGTCTGGCCTGCGTGCTCCCCGTCCTGCTCGTCTGTCGTCATCACCATCGCCGTCTGCCTGTGTTCGTGGATATCTTCTCGCCGACACCGGTGGTCGGCATGCCGTGAGCGCTCGTCCGGCGCCCGGCGCGGGGCCTCTAGCCCTGGAACAAGAAGTGCACTCCCCGGGCGAACAAGTAGTTGAGGCCGAAGATGAGCAGCGCGAGCAGCACGAGCGTGGTCAGCACGACGGTCGAGTAGTTCACGACCTCCGGACGCTTCGGCCACAGTACCTTGCTGAGCTCGGCGCGCACCTCCCGCATGTACTGCACGAAGCGCTTGCCCATGCCGGCGCGCTCGGCGTCGGGGGGGCGCCTGCTCGCCCCCGCCGAGGCTGGAGGCCGACGCGCCGTGGGCGCGCCGTCGGCACCGAGCTGCCCCTGCCGCTGCAGCATGCGCTTAGTCTGTCGGTTCACACTGCGACCTCGGGTTACGCGGACGTTGAACGACGTGAGGACGAGCAGGGCAGGAGGGACTCGAACCCCCAACCGCCGGTTTTGGAGACCGGTGCTCTACCAATTGAGCTACTGCCCTCCGAACGGGCGACCTCGTCGTCGGGACCACAGCAACGACTCGTGCCCGCCGGCGAGGCAGGTCAAGGTTAGCACCGGACAGGGCGTCCTTCGCCCCGGGCGACCGGGACCGGCCCTGCGAGCCGGTCCCAGGACCGGCCGGATGTCAGGCGCCCCGTCCGAGCGCGGGGTCTCGTGCCGCGAGCACTCCCGCGGCGAGCCCGAGAACGCCGAGGCCGGTCAGGACGACAGCGCGGCGCACGCGCCGGCTCGGCACGTCGGCCGGCGCCTCCGTGGCGCTCGCCACGCTCGCCACGCTCGCCACGCTCGCCAAGATGTCGCGCAGCAAGGAGTCGGGTATCTCGGGCGCGTCGAAGAGGAGCTGCCCGAGAAGGCGCCCGACGCGCGCGCGCCGCGCGAGATCGAGCTGGCACCTCAGGCACGTCGCGGCGTGACGGCCGGCACGGGCGGCCCCAGAGCCCGCGGAAAGGCCGACGAGCGTCGCGAGGCCGGTGGACCTGCTACAGCGCCTGCGCATGGCCCGCTACCGCCGGGTCGCGCATGCGACCGTCCAGGGTGGCCGGTCGGCGACCACGTCCTGCCCGGTCCCCGGGGTCGGCGAAGAGCGCCTCGCGGAGCTTGGCACGCCCTCGGTGCAAGCGGACCTTCGACGCCGTGCGGGAGATCCCGAGCTCGGCCGCGATCGCGTCGTGGCCGAGGTCGTAGACGTCGCTCAGCACGACGACAGAGCGGAGAGTGGAGGGCAGCGCGTCGAGGGCTGCCACGAGGCGGTCCCGGTCGCTCCCCGAGGCGAGCACCGCGTCGAGGTCGCGCGCCGCGCGCTCGCAGACAGGCTGGGCGTCACCCAGCTGGGCGTGGCGACGCCGGGATCGCATCCGCAGCTGCGTCGACGAGCAGTTCGTCGCGATCCGGTAGAGCCACGTCGCGACGGAGGACTCGCCGCGGAACTGCCCGATCGACTTGAAGGCCCGCAGGTAGGTCTCCTGGAGCACGTCGGCGGCGTCGTGCTCGTCGCCCACCAGCCTGAGCGCGAGCGCGTAGACCGATGGCGACGTCACGACGACGAGCCGGCCGAAGGCGTCACGGTCACCGGACTTCGCTGCGCTGACGAGCGCGGCGAGCGAGCCCGCTTCGTCGGCCAGCCCCGGCACGGCGCCTGTCAGCGAGTCTCTTTGTGGTTCGTGTGCTGGCGGTCGAACCGGCAGTACTTGCGCATCTCGATGCGCTCCCGGTCGTTCTGCTTGTTCTTCGTCGTGATGTAGTTCCGTCGCTTGCAGACCTCGCACTCGAGGGTGACCTTCACGCGCTTCTCGTTCTTCGCCATCTCCGGCTCCTCACCGCTCGCCCTCGCCACTCGACGTCACCGGCACCGCGCCGGGGCAACGCCACGTCGGCGCCGTCCGTCTCGTCTGCTCCGTCCGTCGAGCCACGGACACGAGCAACCGTCGAATGGTAGCGGCGGCCGGACTCGAACCGGCGACCCCACGATTATGAGCCGTGTGCTCTTACCAACTGAGCTACGCCGCCAAGCGTACGAGCCCCCTGTCGGAATCGAACCGACGACACCAGCCTTACCATGGCTGTGCTCTGCCGACTGAGCTAAGGGGGCGTCTCGGCCGCACCGCGCGGCCCTGCAGCCAAGGGATCATACCCGCGGCGCAACGGCGGGTC
>DAHWHN010000091.1 GCA_027335685.1 Acidimicrobiaceae bacterium | reverse complement strand
GGCTACGACTTCGAGGTCGACGGCGTCGTCGTGAAGGTCGACGACCTCGGCCAGCGGAGCGCGCTCGGGGCGACGGCGCGGGCACCCCGCTGTGCGATCGCCTACAAGATGCCGGCCGTCGAGCAGCAGACGACGTTGCGGGCGATCGAGGTCAACGTCGGGCGCACGGGCAAGGCGACCCCGTTCGCCGTGCTCGAGCCTGTGGCGGTCGCGGGCGTGACCATCACGCGGGCGACTCTGCACAACGAGGCCCAGATCCACCTGAAGGACGTCCGCGTCGGCGACACGGTCGTCGTGCGGCGCGCGGGGGACGTGATACCGGAGATCGTCGGCGCCGTCGTGTCGGCGCGTCCCCCGGGAGCCGTCCCGTGGGCGATGCCGGCGTGCTGCCCGTTCTGCGGCGAGCCTCTCGTGCGCCCCGACGGCGAGGCGCACCACTACTGCGAGAACGTCGACTGCCCGAACCGGGTCCTCGAGTCGCTCGTGCACCTCGCGTCGCGCGCGGCTCTCGACATCGAGGGGCTCGGGGAGAAGACCGTCGTGCTCCTGCACGACGTCGGCCTGCTCGCGGACCTCGCCGACGTGTTCCGCCTGGGCAGCCACCGGGACGAGCTCGTCGTCTTGGAGGGCTGGGGCGAGAAGAGAGCCGACAACCTGCTCGCCTCGATCGCGGACGCGACGGCGCGTCCCCTCGAGCGCCTCCTCGTCGCGTTGAACATCCGTCACGTCGGCCCGAGCGTCGCGAAGGACCTCGCGCGGCAGCTGCGCACGCTCGAGGGGGTCGCGGCGGCCCGGACCGAGGAGCTCGCCGCGATCGACGGGATCGGGCCGACGATCGCCGCGGCCGTGCGCGCGTGGTTCGCGACGCCGAGGAACAGCCGGCTCGCCGCGGAGCTCGTCGCGCTCGGGCTGCGGACCGACACCGACCTCGCTCCGCCCGACCCGCACGCCGCCCCGCCACTCGACGGGACGACATTCGTCATCACCGGCACGCTGGAGCACGTCACGCGCGACGAGCTGAAGCGCCGGCTCGAGGTGCTCGGCGCGAAGGTCGCCGGAGGTGTCTCGGCGCGCACGACGGCGGTCGTCGCCGGTGCGCAGCCGGGGAGCAAGCTCGACAAGGCTCGCCAGCTCGGCCTTCCCGTGCTCGACGAAGCGGGCGTGCAGCTCGTGCTCGACGGGGCGCCGCTCGAGGACGTCGTCGGGAGGTCCCGCGAGGAGCCGGGCACCGCCCGACCAGCTGCGCCAGGGCATGCAGCTGCCGAGCCGGGTGGAGCGGGCCCGGGGGCCGCGGCCTCCGCCGAGCCCCAGCAGTAGCACCTGTCACTCTGCGAACTCTGGCAACATGGCATGATACCGAGGGAGCAGCGATGACGACGATCACCGAGCAGCTCGGGCGCGTGCTGTCCGGCCGGTACCGGCTCGACGTCGGTCTCGGCACGGGCTCGTCCGCCCACGTCTTCGCTGCGTTCGACACCCGCCTCGACCGCCAGGTCGCGGTGAAGCTCCTCCACCCCGGGCTCGCCCGTGACGAGCGCTTCGTCCGCCGCCTCCAGACCGAGGCTCGAGCCGTCGCCGCGCTCAACCACCCGAACGTGCTCAAGGTCTACGACTGGGGCGAGGAGGAGGACGGACCGTTCCTCGTCCTCGAGTACCTCGGCGGCGGGAGCCTGCAGGACATCTTCGACGCCGGTGAGCGACTCGGCGTCTCGCAGGTGGCGGCGATCGGTGTCCAGGCGGCGCGTGGCCTTGCCTACGCGCACCGCCGCGGCTTCGTCCACCGAGACGTCAAGCCCGCCAACCTGCTGTTCGACGAGGACGGCGTGCTGCGCGTCGCGGACTTCGGGCTCGCTCGTGCCCTCGCCGAGGCGGCGTGGACCGAGCCGTCGGGCGCGGCGACCGGGACGGCTCGCTACGCGTCGCCCGAGCTTGCCGAGGGTCGGCCCCTCGACGACCGGTCCGACGTCTACGCGCTCGCCCTCGTGCTCTACGAGGCCGTCGTCGGCCGGGTGCCCTTCTCGGCCGACACGACGCTCGCGACGCTGCTCGCGCGCGTCGGGGCGGTCCTGCCGATGACGCCGGAGCTCGGACCGCTCGCACCGATCCTCGCCCAGGCCGCGATCTCGGAGCCGCTCGCGCGCCTGTCCGCCGAGGAGCTCGCGAACGACCTCGAGCTGCTCGCCCGGCAGCTCCCGGACCCGGCCCCCCTGCCTCTCGTGGGTCCGGGCGTCGCTGCCGTTCCCGAGCGTGTCGCAGCCGAGCCGGGAGCGGGTCGTCGTGTCGCGGGCGCAGGAGACGGCGCGAGCGGCTGGGCCCGGCCCGCCGGCGAGGTCCGCCTGCACGTCTTCGACGGCGACGCGGACGCAGGTACCGATGTGGGCACGGGCACGGCCGGCGTGCCCGGTCAGGGGGGAGGCGAGGCGGCTCGCGCGGGGCGAGACCGCGTGACCGGGCTCGCGACCGGGAGCGCGACCCACGACGGGCCCGACGGTCCGCCGGCGCCGGCACGCCGCCGCGCGCGCCGAGGGGGCCGGAGGCGGCCTGGCCTGTCCGCGGCGCTCGCCCTCGTCGTGGTCGTCCTGCTCGGCGGTGCCGCGTTCGCCCGCTTCGTCGTCTACGGCCACACGGTCCCGCGTCTCGTCGGTGTCGAGCTGCGCGCCGCGGCGTCGCAGGTCGCAGCCGCTGGCCTGCGCCTCGAGGTCGCGGGGCACGCGTACGCGGACGCCCCCGCCGGGACCGTCCTGCGCTCGTCGCTGCGCGCCGGCGCGCTCGAGCGCGCCGGGACGGTCGTGACGGTCACCGTCTCGCTCGGGCACGCACCGGTCGCGGTGCCTGCCGTCGTCGGCAAGTCGCAGGTCGCGGCGATCTCGTCGCTGCGGCTGGCCCACTTCACACCGAGCCTGAGCTCTGCCTACAACGAGACGGTGCCGCCCGGGGTCGTCGTCGCCGCGCGCCCACGGGTGGGCGACGCCCCCTTCGGCAGCGCCGTCCGGCTCGTCGTGTCGAAGGGGCCCGCGCCGCGGACGATCCCGACCGACCTCGCCGGCGCCTCGTGGGGCGCGGCGCGCGCCGACCTGGTCGCCCTGCGGCTCGTGCCGAGCGAGGTCGGGGAGTACTCGAACACGGTGGCCGCAGGCGACGTCGTGGCGACCGAGCCGGGAGCGGGCACGTCGGGTGTCGTCGTCGGGAGCACGGTCCGGGTGGTCGTCTCGCTCGGCCCGCGCACGGTCCAGGTCCCCTCGGTGAAGGACCTGTCCATCGACGCCGCGATCGCGCTCTTGCAGGGCGCAGGCCTGCCGGTCACCGAGCAGGTCGGGCCGCCCGGGTCCACCTACGCGACGACGACGGACCCGCTGCCCGGCGCAGCGGTGCGCCCGGGCACCGACGTCACGCTCTACGTCGGCTAGGAAGATGGGCGAGCTGGAGGGGCGCGTCGCGATCGTCACCGGAGCGGGCCGGGGGCTCGGCCGCGCGCATGCGCTCCTGCTCGCGGCCGAGGGGGCGTGCGTCGTCGTCAACGACGTCGACGCCGCCGTCGACGGGTCGGGCTCGGCCGACGGCGCGCCCGGGGGCTCCGGCGGGGGGCCGCGGTCTGCCGAGCTCGTCGTCGAGCAGATCCGGGCTGCAGGCGGCGAGGCGATCGCGAGCACGCTCGACGTCGCCGACTGGTCGGCCGGCGAGCTGCTCGTCGCGCAGGCCGTCGAGACCTACGGGGACCTGCACGTCGTCGTCAACAACGCAGGAGTGCTGCGCGACCGGGCGCTCGTGAACATGTCGGAGGAGGACTTCGACACCGTCGTGTCCGTCGACTTGAAGGGCCACGTCGTCCCGACGCGCTTCGCCGCCGCGTACTGGCGTGCCCAGGCCAAGTCCGGCAGGGCGGTCCGTGCCAGCGTCGTGAACACGGTGTCGACGTCGGGTCTGCTCGGCAACCCCGGCCAGAGCCACTACGGCGCGGCCAAGGCCGGCGTCGCAGCGTTCACGCTCATCTGCGCGCAGGAGCTCGCGCACTACGGCGTGCGCGTCAACGCGATCGCGCCGGCCGCGCGCACGCGGATGACCGACACGAGCCCGGGGCTCGCGAAGCTGCTCGCGCCGCCGCCCGATCCTGCGATGTTCGACAGGTGGGACCCGGCCAACGTCTCGCCGCTCGTCGTCTACCTCGCGTCGACGCGGTGCGCGGTCACCGGTCGGGTCCTGTCGGTCCAGGGTGGCACGATCCAGCTGTTCGAGCCCTGGACCCTCGGCGGCGCGGTCGAGACCGCCGGACGCTGGAGCGTCGAGGAGATCGCGGCGGTGCTCCCCGGGCTCGCCGGCTGAGCCCCGGGTCGGAGCCGGGTCGGCCGGTCCGGGGGGCCTACTCGGTGATGGCGCGGATCTGCTCGGCGGCCGCGATCGAGGGCCCGCTCGCCGGCGTGGCCTGGAAGGCGAGGAGCTTCGTGACGTCGCCCTCGACGCGGATCCTCCCGCCCATGAAGGCCTGCATCGCCGCCTGGCCGTCGCCGTCGACGATGATCTTCTTCGCCGTCGGGTAGTCGAGGCTCACCGTGACGTCCGCGGCGGGGAGGTGCCCGAGCTCGAGCTCGACGGTCCCGCCCGAGGTATCGAGGTGGGCGTCGAGGGTCGGCTCGCCGAAGGGGACGTCCTCGACCACGAGGTTCATCCGGACGGCGAGTGCCGGCGGCTCGACGCCGGCCGCGTGGACGCTCTGGACGGCGCGCGCCGCCTCGATCCACTCCGGGCTCAAGAACGCGTACTTCGGCATCGGTCGGCTCCTCGTGCGGCGGGCGTCGTGCGCGAGCTCTCTTTCGAGCCACCCCCGCTTTCCTCGGTAGCATACGGCGGTGCCCGAACTGGTCCCCGATCCTTGCGACCCCCGCTCGCGCACGAGGAGCGTGTGAGCGTGGCGGTCGAGCTGTCGTCCGAGGAGGTGCTGCACGTCGCCCGGCTCGCCCGCCTCGAGCTGGGCGCCGAGGAGTCTACGAGCGCCGCCCGGCAGCTCTCCGCGATCCTCGAGCACGTCGACGCCGTCCGTGCGCTCGACCTCGGCGGCATCCCCCCGACGTCGCACCCGCTCGAGCTCGTGAACGTCCTGCGTGACGACGTGGAGCGGCCCTGCCTCGACCGGGCGGACGTGCTAGCCGGCGCACCGGCGGTCGAGGACGGGCGGTTCGCGGTGCCGCGCATCCTGGGCGAGGCGCCGTGAGCTGGTCCGGCGGCCCGCACGGGGCGCCGGAGCCCGGGGCGGTCGGTCTCGCCGCCCGGGTGCGCGCGGGCGAGGTGCGCGCCGCCGACGTCGCGGAGGAGACCCTCGAGCGGGTCGGGCGCCGTGACGGCGAGCTCCACTGCTTCAACGTCGTGACGGCCGATGCGATGCGCTCCGCCGCCGCCGCGGTCGACCGCCTCGTCGCGAGCGGCGCCGATCCGGGTCCCCTCGCCGGCGTGCCGGTCGCGGTGAAGGACAACCTGTGCACGCGGGGCGTCCCGACGACGTGCTCGTCGAAGATGCTCGAGCACTGGGTCCCCCCCTACGACGCGACCGTCGTGACGAGGCTCGTGGCAGCGGGTGCGCTCGTCGTCGGCAAGACGAACCTCGACGAGTTCGCGATGGGGTCGTCGACGGAGAACTCGGCGTTCGGGCCGACGCGCAACCCCTGGGACACGAGCCGCGTGCCGGGCGGCTCGTCCGGCGGCAGCGCGGCAGCGGTCGCGGCCGACCTCGCCCCGCTCGCGCTCGGCTCGGACACGGGGGGCTCGATCCGCCAGCCCGCGGCGCTCTGCGGAGTCGTCGGCATCAAGCCGACCTACGGGCTCGTCTCCCGCTACGGCCTCGTCGCCTTCGCGAGCTCGCTCGACCAGGTCGGGCCGTTCGCCGCGACCGTCGCGGACGCGGCGCTCGTGCTCGAGGTGATCGCCGGTCACGACGAGATGGACTCCACCTCGCTCGACCGCCCCGTCGAGGGACTCCTCGACGCGACTGGTTCCGGTGCAGGCGGGCTGCGTGTCGGGGTCGTCGCGGACTTCCTCGCCGACGCGTCCGCGGACTGCGCGTCGGCGGTCAGGGCCGCTGCGGAGGTGCTCGCCGGGGCGGGTGCGGCGGTCGAGGAGGTCGCCCTGCCGGAGCTGCTCCACGGGCTGTCTGCGTACTACCTCATCGCTCCCGCGGAGGCGTCGTCGAACCTCGCCCGCTACGACGGCGTCCGGTACGGGCTGCGGGTGGACGGTGACGACGTCGAGCAGATGAACGCGCGGACGCGCGCCGCGGGGTTCGGCCCCGAGGTCCGGCGCCGGATCATGCTCGGCACCTACGTCTTGTCGGCCGGGTACTACGACGCCTACTACGCGCAGGCCCAGCGGGTCCGGACGCTCGTCGCGCGCACGTTCGCCCGCGCCTACGAGCGCTTCGACGTCCTGCTCGCCCCGACCACGCCCTCGGTGGCCTTCCCGCTCGGCGCGAAGACCGCAGATCCTCTCGAGATGTACCTCGCCGACCTGTTCACGATCCCCTCGAACCTCGCGGGCCACCCCGCGATGAGCGTGCCGTTCGCGCTCGACCCCCAGGGTCTGCCGGTCGGGGTGCAGGTCCTTGCCCCCGCGCTCGGCGAGGTCGCGATGCTGCGCGCCGCGGGCGTGCTCGAAGCCGGCGCGGCGCCGGGCGCGCGCGGCCCCGTGGCGAGCCGTTCGGAGGCGGGGCGATGAGCACCGGGCCGGCGCCGGCCGGCGCCGGGCGCGCGTCGGCGGACTTCGAGGTCGTCGTCGGCCTCGAGGTGCACTGCGAGCTCTCCACCGCGACGAAGCTGTTCTGCGGCTGCCCGAACCGCTTCGGCTCGGAGCCGAACACCCAGGTCTGTCCGGTCTGTCTCGGGTTGCCGGGCGCGCTCCCCGTGCTCAACCGCCGGGCGGTCGAGCTCGCGGTGCGCGTCGGGCGGGCACTGCACTGCGAGATCCGCCCGTCGACGTTCCACCGCAAGAACTACTTCTACCCGGACATGCCGAAGGACTTCCAGATCAGCCAGTACGACGAGCCGATCGACGTCGACGGCTACCTCGAGCTGCCGTCGGGCCGACGGATCGGGATCGAGCGCGCGCACATCGAAGAGGACACAGGAAAGACCACCCACCTCGGCGGCGGCGGGCGGATCCACGGGGCCGACCGCTCGCTCGTCGACTACAACCGGGCAGGGGTGCCGCTCGTCGAGATCGTCTCGCGGCCGGACATGCGGAGCGCGGACGAGGCGCGGGCCTACGTCGCGGAGCTGCGAGCGATCCTCGTCGCGTCGGGTGCGTCCGACGGGCGGATGGAGGAGGGCTCGCTCCGTGTCGACGCGAACGTGTCCGTGCGTCGGACCGGCTCCGACGCCTTCGGCACCCGCTGCGAGGTGAAGAACCTCAACTCGCTGCGCTCGCTCGGTCGCGCGATCGAGCACGAGCAGGCTCGCCAGGTCGCCCTCCTCGAGGCGGGCGAGCGCGTCGTCCAAGAGACGCGGCACTGGAACGAGGACGAGGGTCGGACCTCGTCGATGCGCTCGAAGGAAGAGGCGAACGACTACCGCTACTTCCCCGAGCCGGACCTGGTGCCGCTCGCGCCCGACGGGGCCTTCGTCGCCGCCGCCACGGCGGGTCTCGGGCTCATGCCCGCAGAGCGGCGCGCGCGCCTGGCGACCACGGTGCACGGACCGGACGCGGCCGTCGCCGCGAGCACGCTCGACCAGATCACGACGGTCGTCGACCTCGGGCTCGACGACCTGGTCGTCGAGGTCGTCGAACGTGGCGCCGACGCGCGGCTCGCGCTCGCGCGCGCCGCGAACGAGGCTGCGCAGTCGCCCGAGGACGCCCGCAGGCTCGACCCCGGCGCGTTCTGCCGGCTCCTCGAGCTCGAGGCCGGCGGCTCGCTCTCGTCGACGCAGGCCAAGAGCGTCCTCGCGGAGATGCTCGCTGCCGGTGGCGAGCCGGACGCCATCGCCCGCCGGCTCGGCTACGAGGCGCTCGGCTCGGAGGCGCTCGAGAGCGCGATCGACGCCGTCGTCGCCGCGCACCCCGACGCCTGGGCGCGCTACGCCGCAGGCGAGGACAAGGTCGCGCAGCTCCTCACGGGCCAGGTCATGAAGGCGACGAAGGGCCGGGCGAACGGCAAGGCGGTCGCCGCGGCGCTGGCTGCCCGGAGGGGCTGAGGGCGCCGGTCCGCCTGCCCGACGCCGGGCTGCGTAGTCTGGACCCCATGGCTACCGACGACAGCTCTCCCCCGGTCGAGCGCTCGCTCAAGATCCGCAGTCAGGACGTCACCGAAGGTCCCCGGCGGGCCGCTGCACGGGCGATGCTGCGCGCGGTCGGCATGCGCGACGAGGACTTCGCGAAGCCGCAGGTCGCCGTCGCCTCCACCTGGAACGAGGTGACGCCGTGCAACCTGCCGCTCAAGCGCCTCGCCGAGCGGGCGAAGCAGGGCGTGCGCGTCGCCGGGGGCTTCCCGTTCGAGTTCGTCGCGATCTCGGTGTCCGACGGCATCTCGATGGGCCACGAGGGCATGCGCGCCTCGCTCGTGAGCAGGGAGGTCATCGCCGACTCGGTCGAGACGGTGATGCACGCCGAGCGCTTCGACGCCTTCGTGGGCCTCGCCGGATGCGACAAGTCCCTGCCGGGGATGCTCATGGCCGCCGCGCGGCTCGACCTGCCGATGGTCTTCGTCTACGCCGGCTCGATCCTCCCCGGGCACTGGCGGGACCAGACGCTCGACATCGTGAGCGTCTTCGAGGCGATCGGCGCGCACGGCGCAGGCGACATGGACGACGAGACCCTCGCGCAGATCGAGCGCAACGCGTGCCCGACGGAGGGCTCGTGCGCGGGGATGTTCACCGCCAACACGATGGCGTCGGTCGCCGAGGCGATCGGCATGGCGCTGCCGGCGGGAGCCAGCGCGCCGGCCGTCGACCGGCGGCGTGACGACGTCGCGTTCGACTCCGGGAGGGCCGTCGTCCAGCTGCTCGAGCGTGACCTGCGACCGCGTGCGATCATGACGAAGGACGCGTTCGAGAACGCCATCTCCGTCTCGATGGCCCTCGGCGGCTCGACGAACGCGGTCTTGCACCTGCTCGCCATCGCGAGCGAGGCGCGCGTCGAGCTCACGATCGACGACTTCGACCGGATCGGGCGGCGCGTGCCGCACCTGGCCGACATGAAGCCGCACGGCCGCTTCCACATGACCGACCTCGACCGCATCGGCGGCGTCCCCGTCGTCATGCAGGAGCTGCTCGACGCCGGGCTGCTCCACGGCGACTGCATGACCGTGACGGGCCGCACCGTCGCGGAGAACCTGTCGTTGCTGCGCCCGCCGGCTCCCGACGGCGCCGTCGTCCGCCGCATCGGCCAGCCGATCCACGCGCGGGGCGGCACGGCCGTGCTACGCGGCAGCCTCGCCCCCGACGGCGCGGTCGTCAAGATCGCCGGGAGCGACCTCAGCCGCTTCGACGGCACGGCGCGGGTCTTCGACGGCGAGGACGGCGCGATGGACGCGATCCTGGCCGGCACCATCGTGCCCGGCACCGTGCTCGTCATCCGCTACGAGGGACCGAAGGGCGGACCGGGAATGCGCGAGATGCTCGCCGTCACCGGCGCGCTGACTGGAGCCGGTCGAGGCGCGGACTGCGCGCTGATCACCGACGGCCGGTTCTCCGGCGGGACGCGAGGCTTCTGCATCGGCCACGTCGCCCCCGAGGCAGCCGTCGGCGGCCCGATCGCGCTCGTCGCCGACGGTGATCGCGTCGTGATCGACGCCGAGGCCGGCACGATCGAGGTCCTCGTCGAGCCCGCCGAGCTCGAGCGGCGACGTGCGGCGTGGAAACCCATTGCCCCTCGCTACACCTCCGGCGTCCTCGCGAAGTACGCCCGTCTGGTCGTCGGGGCCGAGCGGGGTGCGATCACCGAGGCGTGACGCCGGCGTGCGACTTGCCACCGGTGGCGGGCTCTGCCAGAATCGGGGCCGTGACGACTCCCACCACCGTCGTACTTCTCACCTAGCGCACGCCGACCTCGTCGTCGTTCGTGCGCTCACGGCCTCCCGAAAGGGAGGTCGTTTCGTTTCCGGGCGCGAGAAGGCGGCGGCGCACCCGGTCGGTGGAGCCGCTGTCCCGAGGCCGCGCCGCGAGCCGGCACGCAGGAGAACCGAGGAGAGACGATGGAGCTCACCGGAGCGCAGTCGCTCATCAAGAGCCTGGAGAACCAGGGTGTCGAAGTCGTCTTCGGCCTGCCCGGCGGGGCGATCCTGCCGGTCTACGACCCGATCATCGACTCGTCGATCCGCCACATCCTCGTCCGCCACGAGCAGGGGGCCGGGCACGCCGCCGAGGGGTACGCGCAGGTGACCGGCCGCCCCGGGGTCGCGATGGTCACGAGCGGTCCGGGCGCGACGAACGTCGTCACGCCGCTCGCGAACGCGTACATGGACTCGACCCCGCTCGTCGTCGTGACGGGCCAGGTCGCGACGAGCTCGATCGGGACGGACGCGTTCCAGGAGGTGGACATCACCGGCGTCACGGCGGGCGTGACGAAGCACAACTGGCTCGTCACCGACGCCCGGGACATCCCGAGCGTGATCGCCGAGGCATTCCACGTCGCGACGACGGGCCGCCCGGGGCCCGTGCTCGTCGACTTCCCGAAAGACGTCGCGAACGCGGTGACGACCTGGCACGATCCGGGACCGGTGGACCTGCCGGGCTACCGGCCCTCGACCGCGCCGGATCCCGCGGCGATCGCCGCCGCGGCGGATCTGGTCCTCGCGGCGGAGCGGCCCGTGCTCTACGTCGGCGGTGGCGTCCTCAAAGCCGACGCGTCGGAGGCTCTCGCCGAGCTCGTCGAGCTGACCGGCGCTCCCGTCGTGACGACGCTCATGGCTCGCGGCGCGTTCCCCGACAGCCACAGGCTCTGCCTCGGCATGCCGGGCATGCACGGCAACTACACGGCCGTGACCGCGATGCAACGTGCCGACCTGCTCGTCGCGCTGGGCAGCCGCTTCGACGACCGGGTGACGGGCAAGGTCGCCGGCTTCGCGCCGGTCGCCAAGGTCGTCCACGTCGACATCGACCGCGCCGAGATCGGCAAGGTGCGGCGTCCGGACGTCGCCGTCGTCGCGGACTGCCGGCTCGCGATCGAGAGCCTCACGGCCGCGCTGCGCGGCCGGGCCGCGGCCCAGCCGGGCGTGCTCGACCCGGGCAGGCTCGCGCCGTGGATCGCGACGCTCGACGCCTGGCGGGCGCGCTTTCCCCTCGCGTACGACCGTGCGGGCTCCTCCGACACCCGGCACGGCCCGCCGCCGCTCAAGCCGCAGTTCGTCGTCGAGCAGCTCCGGGTGGCGACGCCCGACGACACCGTGCTCGTCTCGGGCGTCGGCCAGCACCAGATGTGGGCGGCCCAGCACTGGCGCTTCGACCATCCGAGGAGCTGGGTGAACTCCGGAGGCCTCGGGACGATGGGCTTCGCGGTGCCCGCCGCGATCGGCGCCAAGGTCGGGCGGCCGGACCGCATGGTCTGGGCGGTCGACGGCGACGGCTGCTTCCAGATGACTGCCCAGGAGCTCGTGACCGCGTCGGCCGAGCGGATCCCCGTGAAGATCGCGATATTGAACAACGCGTACCTCGGGATGGTCCGCCAGTGGCAGCACATGTTCTACGAGGAGCGCTACTCGGAGGTCTACCTCTCGCCGGACCTCCCCGACTACGTGCTGTGGGCGGAGGCGATGGGCTGCGTCGGCCTGCGGGTGAGCTCCCCGGAGGAGGTGGTGCCCGCGATCGAGAAGGCGAACGAGATCGACGACCGGCCCGTCGTCGTCGACTTCCGGACCGACTCGATGGAGCAGGTCTACCCGATGGTGCCGTCGGGCTCGTCGAACGACGAGATCGTGCTGCACCCGAGCCAGCAGGGCCTCGCCCGATGACCGCCGTCCCGGTCGGCGCGGTCCCCGCCGAGGCGGCGGCGCCCGGCTCGCCGTCGGCGAGGGCGGGTGCGCGCCTGCGCCACCACGTCGTCTCGCTCCTCGTCGAGAACAAGGCGGGCGTGCTCGTGCGCGTCGCAGGGCTGTTCGCCCGCCGCGGCTTCAACATCGTCTCGCTCGCCGTCGCCCCGACCCACGACCCGCGCCTGTCGAGGATATCGATCGTCGTCGACGTCGACTCGGCTCCCCTCGAGCAGGTCGTCGACCAGCTCGACAAGCTCGTGAACGTCGTGCAGATCGACGAGCTCCATCCTCTCGACGCACGGGAGGCCGAGCTGTTGCTCGTGAGCGTCGCAGTCGACAGCGTGAGCCGCTCCCAGGTGATCCAGCTGGCCGACGTCTACGGCGGTGCGGTCCTCGACGTCGCACCCGGGGCGGTCACCGTCCGGCTCGCAGCCGCGCCCGAGGTCATCGACGACTTCGAGCAGGTCGTGCGGCCCTACGGGATCATCCGGCTCCAACGCACCGGGCGCATCGCGCTACCTAAGCTGGACCAGGCGGGCTGACCGGTCCGGAGGCGGCCGACGTCGCACGCCTCCGGGGGCCGGCGGCGCCCGCCGGCACGGGTCCGCCGCAGGGCGGGACGGCAGGACATCGAGGTGCACAGACCCCGATGACGACGACACAGGGGCACGACCGCTCCAGCGAGAGACGAGGAACCGACGGACATGGCCAAGCTCTACTACGCACACGACGCCGACCGGTCGCTCATCGACGGGCGCAAGGTCGCCGTCGTCGGCTACGGCTCCCAGGGCCACGCCCACGCGCTCAACCTCCACGACTCCGGCGTCGACGTGCGGGTCGGTCTCCGGCCCGGCTCGTCGTCGGCGGCCAAGGCGGAGGCCGCGGGGCTGCGGGTGCTGCCGGTCGAGGAGGCGGCTGCGGAAGCCGATCTCGTCATGCTGCTCCTGCCGGACACCGCGCAGGCCGCCGTGTACGACAAGGAGATCGCGCCGCACCTCGTCGAGGGCGACGCCGTCTTCTTCGCCCACGGCTTCAACATCCGCTACGGCACGATCGTGCCGGCACCGGGGATCGACGTCGCGATGGTCGCCCCGAAAGGCCCCGGACACCTCGTGCGGCGTACCTACACCGAAGGCGGTGGCGTCCCCGCGCTCATTGCCGTCGCGGCGGACGAGTCCGGCAGCGCGATGGCCCTCGCCCTGGCTTACGCGGACGCGATCGGCGCGACGCGCGCCGGCGTGCTCGAGACGACCTTCACCGAGGAGACCGAGACGGACCTGTTCGGCGAGCAGGTCGTGCTGTGCGGCGGCCTCACGGCGCTCGTCACCGCGGGCTTCGAGACCCTGGTCGACGCGGGCTACCAGCCCGAGTCCGCCTACTTCGAGTGCCTCCACGAGCTGAAGCTCATCGTCGACCTCATGTACGAGCAGGGCATCTCGGGCATGCGTTTTTCCATCTCGAGCACTGCCGAGTACGGCGACTTGACGCGCGGCCCGCGCATCGTCTCCGACGCGGTCCGCGCGGAGATGCGCACGATCCTCGACGAGATCCAGGACGGGACCTTCGCACGCGAGTGGATCGACGAGAACGCGAGCGGCCTCGGGCGCTACGAGGCGCTGCGCGCCGCGGGCAAGGAGCACCAGATCGAGAAGGTCGGTGCCGAGCTCCGGGCGATGATGCCGTTCATCGCGGCGGGCCGCCAGCGCCTCGAGGACGTCTCGGGGGGCTGACGTCGCGGGCGCGCCCGGCTACTGCTCGACCCGCCGGGCGCGCATCTGCGCGGTGATGCAGATCTCGGCGGCCGCGAAGGCGTGCTCCTGGGTCATCGCGAGCTCCGTCCGCTCGAGGCAGTCGAGGATGAACTGCCCGAAGAACGGGTAGCCGACCTGGCCTGCGACGCTCATGTGGTGCTCTCCCTGCTGGTCGACCAGGTAGACCTGGTCGCCGGCAGGGTCGCGCGCGACGTCGATGTACTTGCGCAGCTCGATGTAGCCGTCGGTGCCGAGCAGGAACGTGCGCCCGTCTCCCCAGTTGCCGAGGCCGTCCGGGGTGAACCAGTCGACGCGGAAGTAGCCCGACGCCCCGTTGTCGCCGACGAGCGTGCAGTCGCCGAAGTCCTCGAATCCGGGGTGCTCTTTGTGCGCGTAGTTCGCGACGCGGCTCGACGTCACGTCCGCGCCTGTCGCCCCGGTGAAGAAGAGGAACTGCTCGACCTGGTGGCTGCCGATGTCGCAGAGGATCCCGCCGAAGCGGTCGCGGTCGTAGAACCAGTCGGGCCGGCTCGGGGCGTTGAGCCGGTGCGGGCCCATGCCGATGACCTGGACGACCCGGCCGATCGCCCCCTGCTCGACGAGCTGGCCCGCGTAGACGGCGCTCTCCACGTGCAGGCGCTCGCTGTAGTAGACGCCATACTTGCGCCCGGTCGCCACCACCTTGTCGCGCGCCGCAGCGAGCTGCTCGAGGGTGGTGAGCGGGGGCTTGTCGACGAAGAAGTCCTTGCCGTGGTCCATCGCCTCGAGCCCGACGCCGCAGCGGTCCGCCGGCACCGCCGCGCTCGCGACGAGCTGGACGGACGGGTCGTCGAGCACGTCCTGCTCCGACGGGGCAGGGCGGGCCGCCGGGAAGCGCTCGCAGAACGCCGCGACCTTCGCCGGGTCGGGGTCGTAGACGACGCGGATCTCTGCCCCCGCCTCGGCCAGGCCGTTGCACATGCCGTAGATGTGACCGTGGTCGAGGCCGACGGCCGCCACGACGAACTCGCCGGGCGCGCAGACCGGCGCCGGCTTTCCCGTCGGTGCGTAGTTCATCCCGTCGCCGTGCGCCATCGCCGGGTCCTCCCCCTGTCGGCTCGATCTCGCGCCAGCCTCGCGGCGCCCTTTTGGTCTAGCACCCGCGACGCCGCTGCGGTCCGGCCGGCCGGCCCGTCCGGTCAGTCGGGCTCGCCGTCGGGCGCAAGGGAGGCCGCGAAGCGCTCCGCGATCGGCGTGAGGACCTGGGCCAGCCGGCGCCCGTCGCCCGGCTTGACGCGTGTCTCGGGACCCGACACCGACAGGGCGCACATCACCTCCCCGGACGGCGCGCGCACCGGCACGGCGACGCAGGCGACGCCTTCGGCCTCCTCGCCGCGGTCGAGCGCGTAGCCGAGCCGGCGCACGCTCGCGAGCTCGGCACGGAAGCGGTCGGGATCGGTGATCGTCGTCGCGGTCCGTGCGGGCAGTCCGCTGCGGGCGAGCAGGCTCGTGATCTCCGCCTGACCGAGGAAGGCGACGAGGACCTTGCCGACGGCCGTCGAGTGGACCGGGACGCGGTGGCCGACCTCGGCGAAGGTGCGCAGCCGCTGGGTCGAGGGGACCTGGCCGACGTAGACGGCGTGGGTGCCCTCGAGCATCGCGAGGTTCGCCGTCTCCCCGCTCGAGCTCGCGGCGTCGAGCAGGAAGGGCTGGGCGGCTGTCGCGACGTGGCGCTGCGAGGTCTCGCCGAGGCGGAACATCGTGATGCCCGGGGCGTAGCGGCGGTCCGCGTCCTGGCGCACCCAGCCTCGGCTCGCGAGCGCCTGGAGGAGCCGGTGGGCGGTCGCCTGGGCGAGCCCGGTCGCGTCCGCGACGGCGACGACGCCGAGCGGCGTCGGGGAGCGGGCGAGCAGCTCGACGATCTGCAGCGTCCGGTCGACGGACTGGACCCCACCTGCGGCCGGTTCGCCGCTCGCGGGCTCCGGGCGAGCGCCCGGGCGCGGCTCGGCGGCGGCCTGCGGCTTCGCCGTCTCGGACCGTGGGCGTGGCATCGGTGTCGGCCGGACCTCAGGCGCTGCGACCGTGGCCCGCGGCGCGCAGCGACGCGTCGAGCACCTCGGCGACGTGGGAGTACGTCATCGGCGCCGACCCCGGGTCGGCCGCCGCCCTGATCTGCATGAGGCAGCCGGGGTTCGCCGCGACGAGGACGTCGGCACCGGTCGCGGCGACGCCTGCAGCCTTGCGCGCCCCGAGCTCGCGGGCGGTGTCGATCTCGAGGAGGTTGTAGACGCCGGCCGATCCACAGCACAGGTCCGGCTCGGCGATCTCCCGGAGCTCGAGGCCGGGGATCTCCTCGAGCAGGGCCCGGGGCGCGTCGCGGATGCCCTGGGCGTGGGCGAGGTGGCAGGCGTCGTGGTAGGCGACGGCGACGTCGAGGCGACCGCGCGGCGCTCGTGTCCCCGCCGCCGCGAGCAGCTCGCTGAAGTCGCGCGTCCTCGCGGCGAGCTCCGCGGCCGGCTGTGCATACCGTGGATCATCGCGCAGCAGCCGGGCGTACTCCTTCATCGCCGACCCGCAGCCCGCGGCGTTGACGACGACGGTGTCGACCCCGGCGGCGGCGAAGCAGTCGACTGTGCGCCGGGCCATCTCCGCAGCCTCCCGCTCCCGGCCGGCGTGGCTGGACAGGGCGCCGCAGCAGCCCTGGCCGGCGGGGACGACGACGTCGAACCCCTCGGCGGCGAGCACACGGGCCGTTGCGGCGTTCACCTCCGAGAACAGCACGCTCTGGACGCAACCGGTCAGCAGCCCGACCCGCCCACGGCTGGGCTCGGCCCCCGGGAGAAAGGTCGGGACGTCCTCGACGGCCGTGAGCGCAGGCGCGAGCGCGTCGAGCGTCCGGACGAGGTCGGGGAGCCGCCTGGCGACACCGGGGCGCCGCAGCATCTGCCGCAGGCCGGAACGGTCGGCTGCGACGAGCGCCACACGCGCCACGCGGAGCCGCCGCGGGTGGGGGAAGAGCGCGAAGATCGCCCACCGACGCAGCCGCTCGGCGCGGCCCCGCACGCCGTCGGCCGCGACGCGCCCGCGCGCGAGCTCGACGATCTCGTCGTAGCGGACCCCGGAGGGGCACGCCGTGACGCACGCCATGCAGGACAGGCAGCGGTCGAGGTGGAGCTGGGGCGCCCCGGCGATCGGCGCCCCGGCGAGCACCTGGCCGACGAGGTGGATCCGGCCGCGGGGCGAGTCGGCCTCCTCCCCGGTGAGCACGTAGGTCGGGCAGCTCGGGAGGCAGAACCCGCAGTGCACGCAGTCCTGCACGAGCTCGGCGAGCGGCCGGCTCCCGCCGGGCGCGCCGTGCGCCCCGTCCCGCCGTCCGTCCCCGCGGGTGCGGTCCCGGCGTCCGTCTCCGTGCGCTGCGTGCGGTGCGGCCCGGCGTGCCATCAGATCCCCCCGACGAAGCGCCCGGGCGCGAGGAGCCGGCCCGGATCGAACGACATCTTGACCCTGCGCATGAGATCGAGGCCGCGCACCGGACCCCAGCTGTCGAGGGCGGCCTTGGTCTCGGCCGGTGCCCGGAGAAGGACGGCCCCGCCGCCGGTCCGCTCGCACCGGGCTCGCGCGACCTCGAGCAGCGCGCCGACCGCCGCGGGCTCGGTTGCCGCCGGGCAGCCTGCCCAGAGCACGCCGTCCGCGGCGGCGCCCCGCACGGCGAGCGGGCGAGCGTGCCGAGCCGACCAGGCTGCGAGGTCGCGGAGCAGGCCGGGCACGTCGCCTGGCGCGCAGCTGAGCTTCGTCGTGACCGGCCCGGGGACCTCCGCCCACCAGCTCGGGACGCCGGGGGCCGTGCGGACCGGCGCGGGCGCCGTCGTCCCCGCCGCGCCGATCGCGTGCCCGAGCGCTGCGACCGTGGCCGCCACGCGCGCCGTGAGCGACCGCTCGTCGCCCTCGAGGAGCACCGCGAGCCGGATCGCCCCGTCGGTTCCGGGAGGTCCAACCTCGCCGGGTCGACCCGGGTCGACGCAACGGTCCACCTCGATCGCGGACGCGGCGATCTCGGCCGCGCGCAGCGCGGTGAGGGCTGCGGCGAGGTCGTCCTCGTCGGGCAGCTCGCACGTCACGACCTGTCGTGCCCGAGGGAGCGGGCGGAGGCGGAACGTCGCCTCGGTCACGATGCCGAGGGTGCCGAAGGAGCCGGTGAAGAGCTTCGCGAGGTCGTAGCCGGCCACGTTCTTCACGACCTTGCTCCCCGAGCGCGCGACCACGCCGTCGGCGCGCACGACGGTGAGCCCGATGAGCACGTCGCGCACGGCGCCGTCGAGGTGGCGGGAAGGACCCGACAGCCCCGTCGCGATCACGCCGCCCACGGTCGAGCCCGGGACGACCTGCTCGACCGGCAGGAGCTGTCCGGCCGCGGCTAGAAGAGCGCCGAGCCGGTCGAGCGTCGTGCCCGCCTCGACCCGTGCGACGAAGTCGCCGACCGCGTGCTCGAGGACGCGGTCCATCGCCGAGAGCTCGACGAGGATCTCGACGCCCTCGGGCGGCCGCCCCCAGTCGAGCTTCGTGCCCGCGCCGCGGGCGACGAGGGAGGCGCCGTGCGCGGCAGCTCGCGCGACGACGGCCGCGACCTGTCCCGTCGACGCAGGCGAGACGACGAGGCGGGGCACGACGCCGTCGACGGCGTCACCGGGTCCGCCCTCGCGCACGCGAAGGCTCGGGGAGAGCGCGGCGAGGTCGTCGCGCAGCACGTCCACGCCCAGCCCGCCGGCTCAGTACAGATCGGCCAGGCCGGCCGAGACGAGCGGGTGCGGGGCGCTCCGGCGCCCCGGCTGCTCGCCGCACAGACGTGGCGTCGGGAACACCTTGCCGGGATTGCAGATCCCTTGCGGGTCGAAGGCGCAGCGCAGCATCTGCATCGTGTCGAGGTCGTCCGGCGTGAACATGGCGGCCATCGCGGCGCGCTTGTCGAGGCCGACACCGTGCTCGCCCGTGATGGACCCGCCGTGCTCGAGGCAGAGCTCGAGGATCGCGTGGGACAGCTCCTCGGCGCCGGCGAGCTGGCCGTCGACGCGCGCGTCGAACAGCACGAGCGGGTGGAGGTTGCCGTCGCCGGCGTGGAAGACGTTCGCGACCCGGATGCCCGCGGCGGCCGAGAGGCGGCCGATCGCGCGCAGCACCTCGGGAAGCGCGGTGCGCGGGACGACCCCGTCCTGGACGATGTAGTCGGGGCTGATCCTGCCGACGGCGGCGAACGCGGACTTCCGGCCCTTCCAGAGCAGCGCGCGCTCGGCGTCGTCGCGCGCGTGGCGCAGCTCGAGAGCGCCGGCGAGCGTGCAGCACCGCTCGACGGCGGCGATCCCGGCCTCGACGTCGACGCGCGGGCCGTCGATCTCGACGATGAGCACCGCACCGGCTCCGTCGGGGTAGTGGCAGTCGACCGCGGCCTCGGCTGCGGCGATCGCGAGCTCGTCCATCATCTCGATCGCGGAGGGCACCAGCCCGGCCCCGACGATCGCCGTGACGGCTTAGCCGGCGGTATCGGTGTCGGCGAAGCCGGCAAGCAGCGTGTAGACGGCCTCCGGAGCGCGCGAGAGCCGGACCGTCACCGACGTGACGACGCCGAGCGTCCCCTCCGAGCCGACGATCGCTCCGACGAGGTCGTAGCCGGGGGAGTCGAGCGCCTTGCCGCCGAGGCCGACCATCTCGCCGTCCGGGGTCACGATGTCGAGGCCGGTGACGTGGTTGGTCGTGAAGCCGTGCTTCAGGCAGTGCGCCCCTCCGGAGTTCTCCGCGACGTTGCCGCCGATCGAGCAGACCTGCTGGCTCGACGGGTCGGGCGCGTAGTAGTAGCCGTAGGGCGCGCACGCCCGCGTGACGTCGAGGTTGGCGACGCCCGGCTCGACGACGCAGCGCTCGTTGTCGACGTCGACCTCGAGGATCCGGCGCATCTTCGCGGTCACGACGAGCACGCCGTCGGCGACCGGCACGGCTCCACCGGACAGGCCCGTCCCCGCGCCGCGCGCGACGAAGGGGACGCCGTGCGACGCGCACGCCGCGACGGCGCGGCGGACCTCGCCCGCGTCGCGCGCGAGCACGACGAGCGCCGGGACGGTCGCGAGGTGCGTGAGCCCGTCGCACTCGTAGGTGCCGAGCTCGGACCGGTCGGTGACGAGGGCGCCCGGGTCGAGGTCGCGCATGAGGTCTGCCCGGACCGCCTCGAGCCCCGCGGCTGCGCTCACGTCAGGGCATCGTAGGCGGCGAGGGTGAAGAACTCCGCGAACTGCCGGTCGAGCACGAGCTGCTCGAACAGCGCACGCGCCGTGTCGTAGCGCGGTCCGTCCGAGCCGGGCCCGGTGCTCTCGGCCAGCCGCGTGACCTCCTCGGCGATCACCTGGCGGACGAGGTCGGCGGTGACGGTCTCGCCGCTGTCGAGCACGACGCCGTTCGCGAGCCACTGCCAGACCTGCGAGCGCGCGATCTCCGCCGTCGCGGCGTCCTCCATGAGGTCGAAGATCGCGACCGCTCCCGTCCCGGCCAGCCACGCGGCGAGGTACTGCAGCGCCACGCTGACGTCGTTGCGCAGCCCGTCCATCGAGTGCGTCGATCCGGCGGACGCGACGTCGAGCAGGTCTGCGGCGCGCACCGTGACGTCGTCCCGGCGACGCGCCACCTGGTTGGGCCGCTCGCCGAGCACGGCGTCGAAGGCCTGCCTGCAGACACCGACGAGATCGGGGTGGGCGACCCAGGAGCCGTCGAAGCCCATCGACGCCTCGCGCTCTTTGTCCTCGCGGACCTTCTCGAGCGCGCGCGCGTTGACCTCGGGCTTGCGGCGGTTGGGGATGAACGCCGCCATCCCGCCGATCGCGTGCGCGCCGCGCGCGTGGCACGTCCGCACGAGGAGCTCGGCGTAGGCGCGCATGAGCGGCGCGTCCATCGTCACCGAGTTCCTGTCGGGGAGCACGTAGTCCCTGCCGAGGTTCCGCAGCTTCTTGATCATGGAGAACAGGTAGTCCCACCGTCCGGCGTTGAGACCGGATGCGTGCGTGCGCAGCTCGAAGAGGATCTCGTCCATCTCGAACGCAGCCGGCAACGTCTCGATGAGGACGGTCGCGCGGATCGTCCCAGTCGCAAGGCCGAGAGCGTCCTCCGCCGCGGTGAAGACGTCGTCCCACAGCCGCGCCTCGAGGTGGCTCTCGATCTTCGGCAGGTAGTAGTAGGCACCGAGGCCGAGCTCGACCTGTCGCGAGCCCGCCGCGCACAGGTGCATCGTGAAGTCGAAGAGGCTCGCGGAGACCGGCTCCCCGTCGACGTCGACGTGCGACTCGACGAGGTGCCAGCCGCGAGGGCGCGCGACGATCGTGGCCGTCGACTCGTGCAGCGCGTAGGCCTTGCCGTCGGGCGTCGTGAAGTCGATGGTCCGGTTGAGGGCGTCTAGCAGGTTGATCTGCCCCTCGACCACGTTCGACCACGTCGGCGTCGTCGCGTCCTCGAAGTCGGCGAGCCAGACCGACGCTCCGGAGTTCAGCGCGTTCACCGTCATCTTCTTGTCCGTCGGCCCCGTGATCTCGACGCGCCGGTCGACCAGGCCGGGGGCGGCCGGCGCGACCGACCACGTGGCGGAGCGGACGTCCTCGGTCTGCTCGAGGAAGTCGGGCAGCTCGCCGCGGTCGAAGGCGAGCTGGCGCTCGGCCCTGCGGCCGAGCAGCTCGATCCGGCGCGGTCCGAAGCGCCGCTCGAGCTCGGCGAGCAACCCGAGCGAGCGCGCGGTGAGGATCTCGTCGTAGCGGGGCCCGAACTGCCCGCTGACGGTCGTGCCTGCTGGCCCGGCAAGAGTTCCCATCGGTCTCCGATCGCTCCGACGGCCCGAAGCTTCCGGGCCATGTGGCCCCTGCCCGCCGAGGGCGCCGTACATTCCGTTCAACGAAATTGGGATTTCAGGGCTACAGTAGCCTGTCGCGGGCGGCGTCGCCACGACCGAGCCCGGAGGGGGAACGCAGATGGCCGAGTCAGGATCGCCGGCGCGCCGTGTCGCGATCGTCACGGGTGCGGGGAGCGGGATCGGGCGCGAGTCGGCCATCGCGCTCGCACGAGACGGCTTCGCGTGCGTGCTCGCCGGTCGGCGCCACGCGTTGCTCGAGGCGGTGGCGGCCGAGATCGTGGCAGCCGGTGGCCAGGCTGTCGCCCATCGGTGCGACGTGACCGACGAGGCCGGCGTCCACGAGCTGTTCGCCTCGGCCGTCGCGCGCTACGGCCGGGTCGACCTGCTGTTCAACAACGCCGGCGTGTCGGCACCGAGCCGCAGGATCGAAGACGTCGGGCTCGCCGAGTGGTCGCAGGTCGTCGCGACCAACCTGACCGGTCCGTTCCTGTGCACCCGGGAGGCGTTTCGCGTCATGCAGGACCAGGAGCCGGCCGGAGGCAGGATCGTGAACAACGGCTCGATCTCCGCGTACGTGCCGCGTCCCCGAGCGGTCGCGTACAACGCGACGAAGCACGCGGTCACCGGCCTCACGCGCTCGGCGTCGCTCGAAGGCCGCCGCTACGGCATCGCCTGCGGCCAGATCGACATCGGCAACGCCGCGACGTCGCTCACGAGCGACATGGCAGCCGGCCGGGAGCAGGCCGACGGCGAGGTGCGCCCCGAGCCGACCATCGACCCGAAGGACGTGGCACGTGCCGTCGCGTACATGGCGAGCCTGCCCCTCGAGGCCAACGTCCAGTTCATGACCGTGATGGCGACGGCGATGCCATACGTCGGGCGGGGTTGACGTGCCCTGCCGCGTCGATCCCGCCCTCCTGCCGCTGCTCGCGTCGGGCGACCAGGGCGTGCCCCGAGATGCGGCGGACGCGCGGCGCGCCCTCCCGGGGGCTCCGCTGCGACCTCGGGTGGCGGTGTCGAGCGTCGAGGACGTCGACGCCGGGGGCGTGCCGGCGCGCTGCTACGACCCGAGAGCTGTCCCCCGGGTGGGGCCTGTCCTGCCCGCGGTGGTCTGGGTCCACGGTGGTGGGTTCGTGACGGGGAGCGTCGACACCGCGGACGACGTCTGCCGGGCGATCGCCGACCGGGCTCCGGCCGTCGTCGTCTCGGTCGAGTACCGGCTGGCCCCCGAGCACCCCTACCCGGCCGGGCTCGACGACGTGGTGCAGGTCGTCGAGTTCGTCTGCGCCGCCGCGGTCGACCTCGGCGTCGACCCCGCCCGGGTGGCCGTCGGCGGCACGAGCGCGGGGGCCACGCTCGCCGCCGCCGCGTGCCTGCGTGCACGGCGGCTCGGCGCGCCGTCGATCGCGGCGCAGGTCCTCGTCCACCCGTGCGTCGACGACGCCCTCGAGACCCCGTCGGCGCACGAGCACGCCGTCGGCTACGGCCTCACGCGGGCAAAGATGGCCTGGTACTGGGCGCAGTACCTGCCAGTCGGCCGTGCCGCAGATCCCGAGGCCGTCCCGGGGCGCGCGGACGATCTCCGTGGCCTCCCGCCTGCGCTGGTGTCGCTCGCGGCGTGCGACATCATGCGGGACGAGGGGCTCGAGTACGCGAGGCGCCTCCGCGGAGCGGCGGTGGCGGCGCGGACCCGCGTCTGGCCGGGGATGCTCCACGGCTTTCTCGCGCACCCGGCCCTCACGCCGGTCGCGGACGCTGCGATCGACGAGATCGCCGCGTTCGTCGCGCAGGGCTGACGCCTGACGCCCGGCCGGCCTCAGCCGTGCCGGACCATGTCCTGCGCCCAGGGCTGGGTCGTCGTCACGACCGCCTCGCCGGTGGCGGCGGCCTCTTGGAGCGCGAGGTAGAGGTAGTGGTCCTGCGCCGCGTCCGCGACGCCGTAGAAGGCGGGGCCCCCGGCCGCGTAGCTCGACATCGCGACCATGAGCTGCGCGACGGCGATCTCGTCGTCGGCGAGGCGGGCACCGGGGAACGGGTTGCGCCAGATCCAGCCGTCCGGGCCCGAGATGCCCTTCAGGTAGTGCCCGGTGAGGTCGCCCTCCTGTCCGCCCACCTCGCGCCGAAGCTGGATCGTCACGCTCTCGTCGACGCCACGCACGAGACGGACCTGGTCCTCGGCGATCTCGCCCCGCGAGCCACGGATGTCCACGCGCTGGAGGCGCACGTAGGACCGGTGCTGGTTCTCGCCGAAGTCGTAGAGGCCGAGCCGGCCGCCGACCTCGACGAGCGCGACCGTGCGCGTCTCCTCGGTCGTGCCGGTCGCCGTGCGGGGCCCGGCACGCGTCCCCCAGGTCTCGACCGCCGCCCGGACGACGCTCGCCCGGATCCTCGCCGGCTCGCCCGCGACACCGAGGTGGCGGCGCATGACGGCGAACGCGTGGTAGCCGTGGGAGAACGAGACCGACGCCATCGACACCTCGCCGATCGTCCCGGCGTCGGTGAGGGCGATCCGTGCGGCGTGGTGCGGCTGGAAGGGGTACTGCTCGGCGACCTGGAGGCGCGCGCCGGACCGTGCGAGCGCGGTCACCTCGAGCAGGCCGTCGAGGTCGTGCGCCGGAGGGGTCTCGCACAGCGCGGGCAGGCCCGCCGCCGCGCAGCGGCGGAGGTAGCCGACGGCGGCTCGGGGGGGGACCGAGACGACGACGAAGTCCGGGCGCACGACCGCGCTCAGCTCGTCGAGCGAACCGTAGGCATTCGTATGCCACTTTCTCTCGATCTCGCGCCCTCGGCCCGCGTCGCGCGTCACGACGCCGACGCAGGCGAACAGCTCGGGCAGCGCCTCGGCGACGCGCACGAAGAACTCCGAGCGCCAACCCGAACCGACAACAGCGAAGCTCGCCATCGAAACCGCCGTCCCCTCGGTGCCGTCTCGAGCCCGCTCCCGGTCGAAGCAGACCGGAACGGTCCTACCGCATTGTGGCATAATCCGACAGTGCGGTTGCTCGGTCTCCACCATGTTTCTATCAATGTTTGCAACGTAGGCGAGGCCGTGACCTTCTACCGCGACGTCCTCGGTCTCGACGTGCGCAGCGACCGGCCGGACTTTCCCTTCGACGGAGCCTGGCTCGACGCGGGACCCCAGCAGGTCCACCTCATCGACAAGCCCGTGCCCGACGCGCTCGGGCAGCACTTCGCCGTCGGCGTGGCCGACCTCGACGCGGCGGTTGCCGAGCTGCGCGCCCGCGGCGTGCAGGTGTCGGACCCGGTCCCGGTCGGGGCGAGCCGGCAGGCGTTCCTCCGTGACCCCTCCGGCAACTCCGTCGAGCTCCAGGAGGTCGTCGCGGTTGTCCCGTGAGAGCCCGGGTCCGCCGATCCGATGAACCTGGACGAGATCAAAGAGCTCGTGCGGCTCGGGCGGCCGCCGGATCGCTTCGGCGACCGACGTCTCGCTCGTGTCTACAGCGTCGCCGATCTCGCCCGACTGGCTCGTCGCCGCCTGCCCGCCGGCGTGCTCGGCTACCTCGAAGGTGGCGGCGAGGGCGAGGTGACGTTGCGCCGCAACCTGGCGGCGTTCGAGGAGATCGAGCTCCAACCTCGGGTCCTGCGCGACGTGAGCGCCATCGACACGGCGACGACGGTGCTCGGGACGCCGCTCGCCCATCCCTTCGCCCTCGCCCCGATCGGCTCGGCACGGCTGTTCCACCACGAGGGCGAGCTGGCAAGCGCGCGCGCAGCGGCCCGTGCCCGCGTCGCGTTCACGCTCTCGTCGTCGGGGACCTACTCGATCGAGCGCGTCGCGTCCGAGTCGGACGGCCCGCTGTGGTACCAGCTCTACGTGTGGAAGGACCGGGGCCTGTGCGCCGATCTCGTCGAGCGTGCCCGGTCCGCGGGCTACCGGGCTCTCGTCGTCACCGTCGACACGACCTTGCGCTCGAAGCGCGAGCGCGAGCTGCGGGCGGGTATCACGCTCCCGACGCCCGCGCTCAGCCTCGCGAGCGTGCTCGACGGTGCTCTCCACCCCGGCTGGAGCTGGCACTTCCTCACGTCCGAGGCGATCCGGTTCGCCAACCTCGCGCCGCTCGGATCCCCGCCGGCGGCAGGGATGAACGCGATGGCACGCAGCTTCGAGGGGCTGACGACCTGGGACGACCTCGCCTGGATCCGGGACGCGTGGGACGGGCCGCTCGCGGTGAAGGGGATCTTGTCGCCGGAGGACGCGGTGCTCGCCGCCGACATCGGTGCCGACGCCGTCGTCGTGTCGAACCACGGAGGCCGTCAGCTCGACCACGTCCCGGCTGCCGTCGCGGCCCTGCCGAGCGTCGTCGAGGCGGTCGGGGCGCGGGTGGAGGTCCTCGTCGACGGCGGGATCCGCAGGGGGTCCGACGTGCTCGTCGCGCTCGCGCTCGGAGCCCGTGCCTGCCTGCTCGGGCGCGCCCACGTCTACGGCCTCGCGGCGGCCGGCGAGGCGGGTGTCTCTGCGGCGGTCGAGATCCTCGCCGACGAGCTACGGATCGCGATGGGCCTGTGCGGAGTATCCCGGGTCGCCGACGTGGACGCGAGCTACGTCGCCGACCGCCGCGGCACCGCCGCCGGAGCCGGCGCGCAGCCGCCGCCGGAGCCGACGTGAGCTCGCCCGCGGTCCGGCTCGCGTCGTCCGGTCGCCGGCTGCTCGGAAGTGGCGGTCTCGTCAACGTCGGTCTCGCGACCTCGAACGTGTTCGTCTCGTTGTTCTTCTACGTCACGAGCGGCAGCATCGCGAGGATGGCCCTCTACGCGGTCGGTCGCTACGCCGGGCTCATCGTCATGTCGACCGTCGTCATGCACCAGTTCCCCGACACGCCACCGCGGCGGCTCTTCCGGGTGGGGCTCACGCTCACGGCTGGCTTCTTCTGCGTGCTCATCGTGCTCGGGCATCGCGCGAGCCCGCTCGCGCTCCCCCTCGGGCTGTTCAACGGGGTCGCCGCCGGGACGTACTGGTTCGGCAACAACACGCTCGTCTACGACGTCCTGCGGCCGAGCGAGCGCGGTCGCTACTACGGGCTCAGCTTCGCGATCGTCAGCGTCTTGAACGTCGTCATGCCGCTCACCGCTGGCTTCGTGATCGCCCGGGTGGGCGGCGAGCGCGGCTACGCCACGGTCTTTTCCATCGCGCTCGTGAGCTACGTCGCGGCATTCCTTGCTGCCCGCGGTCTCGGTGGCGAGCGCGGCGTCGGGGGGGTGTCGGTCAGGCGAGCCCTCGCGTTCCCGCTCGCCCGCGCGGGATGGGGACGCATGACCGTCGCGCTCGCGCTGCGCGGCTACAAGCAGGCGGCGGGGAGCATCGGCCTCATCGTGCTCGTGGCCGCGGCCACGCATAGCTCCGAAGCCCAAGGCGAGTTCGCGGCCGTCGCGTCCCTCGCCGGCGTCGGGACGTCGGTCCTCGCAGGCCGGGTCGCACCCGCGCACCGGCCCGCCGCGATGTGGGCGGGAGCCCTCGGTTTCGTCGTCGCCACGTCGCTTCTGTTCGTGCAGTCCGACCTCGTCATGCTCCTTGTCTACGGTCTCGTGAGCGGGTTCACCTACCCGGGCCTCATGGTCCCGCTCTCGAGCATCGTGCTGGAGACGATCGACGGCGACCCCGACGGCCACGATCACCGCGGGGGCTACATCCTGTCGCGAGAGATCTCGGCGAACGTCGGCCGCCTGCTCGCCGTCGGCCTCCTCTTCGTCCTGCTCGAGGTGATGCCCGCCACGCGCGCCGTGCTCGGCGTGCTCGCGAGCGCCGCGGGTCTCCAGCTCGTCGTCGCGCACCTCGGCTCGACAGCCGGCGCCCACGTCACGCGCGGCCCGGTGCTGGGCTCGACGCCGTCGTGACCCGCGGCGGAGCCACCGGGTCCGGTCGCGTACCGGGACCGCTCGGCGACGGCGAGCTCGGCGCGTACGTCTCGTGGATCGACCGGGCGCGAGCGGGGAGCCGGCGACCGGGATGGATGGTGGATCGGGTCCCGCGCCCGGACGAGATGCGCCGGTGGGCGCGCGAGATCCTCGGGCCCACCGACGAGGAGGGCGCGCCGGCCAAGGTGCGCGTCGAGTCGTCGTGGGCGGCCGGCGACGGTGTCCTCGGCGAGGTCGTGAGCTGGGACCTCGGCTACGGGCCGCGGACCGAGGCGTACGTGCTGCGCCCGGATCAGGGCGAGGGACCGTGGCCGGGGGTCGTCGCTCTCCACTGTCATGGCGGGTTCACCTTCTACGGCAAGGAGAAGATCGCCGACGGGCCGGCCGGCCACGACCCGGTCCTCGACGGCGTGCGCGAGCGGCTCTACGCGGGGCGGGCGTACGTCAACGACCTCGCGCGTCGCGGGTTCGTCGTGCTCGCCCACGACGTCTTCGCGTGGGGCAGCCGGAAGTTCGACCTGGCCGTTGACGGCGCGGCCGGTGACGGCGCGGCCGGTGACGGTGCGGGCGAGGAGGCGGTCGAGCCGTCTCGCCACGCGGACGCGGTCGAGCGCTACAACGCCGCGGCCGCCGCCCACGAGCACGTGATCGAGAAGTACTGCCGGCTGCTCGGCACGACGTTCGCTGCCGTCGTCGCGTTCGAGGACCGGGCGGCGCTCGCGTACCTCGCGGCGCGCGGCGACGTCGCACCCGGGCGGATCGGCTGCGTCGGTCTGTCAGGTGGCGGCGCGCGGGCGGCGATGCTCCAGGCGACGAGCGACGTGGCCGCGACCGTCGTGGTCGCGATGATGTCGAGCTACGGCGCGTTGCTCGACCGGGACGTCGCGCGGCACACCTGGATGCTCTACCCCGAGCGCTGGCCCGCGCACGGCGACTGGCCGGACCTCGTCGCGTGCCGGCCGACCTCGCCGCTTCTCGTGCAGTACCGGCGCCACGACGAGCTGTTCTCGGTCGCCGGGATGGAGCAGGCCCACGCACGCATCGCCGCGACCTATGCGGCGGCGGGGAACGCGCACGGCTACGACGGCCAGTTCTACGACGGGCCCCACGGCTTCGACGCCCCGATGCAAGAGGCCGCGTTCGCGTGGCTCGCCCGGGAGCTCGGGACCGCTGGCCCGGCGGCGAGGCGGTCCCGGTGAGCCGCACCGCGGGCGAGGCGCTCGTCGAGACCTTCGCCGATCTCGGCGTGCGCCGCTACTACACCGTCCCGGGCGAGAGCTTCCTCGACGTCCTCGAGGCGACGAGGACGCACCGGGACGCGACGTTGATCTCGACGCGGCACGAGTCGGGCGCCGCGTTCATGGCAGAGGCCGATGCCAAGCTCACGGGACGAGCGGCGGTCGCTCTCGCCACGCGAGCCCCGGGGGCGGCAAACCTTGCAATTGGCGTGCATACGGCATTCCACGACTCGACGCCGATGGTCGTCCTGCTCGGCCAGGTGGATAGCCGGATCTACGGACGCGGGCTCGCGTTCCAGGAGGCCGACCTCGCCGCGTTCTACCGGCCGATCACGAAGTGGCAGGCGACGCTGTGGGACGCGGCGGACGCGGAGGGGGTCGCACGCGAGGCCGTCTCGGTCGCGACCGCAGGCCGCCCGGGCCCGGTCGTCGTCGTCCTGCCCGGTGACGTCCTCGGCGAGGTGGCCGACGCGGGCGCCCGCGGGCCGTCCGCCACGGCGGGCGACGGCGCAGGGCGCGTGGGCCACGCCGGGGGCGTCGGGTCGATCGCCGCGGCGCCCCCGCGTGCGGATGTCGGGGAGCTGCGCGCGATCCTCGAGCGAGCGTCGTCTCCGGTCATGATCGTGGGCGGGCGGACGGCGGGTCTCTCCGCCGGCCTGGTCGAGCTCGCCGAGACCTACGGCCTCGGCGTCTACACCGCGTTCCGCCGCCAGGACCACTTCCCCAACGAGCACCCGTGCTACCTCGGTCACCTGACGCTCGCCCCGTCGGAGGGCGTCCTCGCGGCCTTGCGCGACGCGGACGTCGTCCTCGCGCTCGGCTGCCGTCTGGGCGAGATCACGACCCAGCACTTCTCGCTACCGTCGAAGCGCGCGTTCCTCGTCCACGTCGACGCGGACGTCGACGCGGACGTCGACGCGTCCGGCCCGGGCGTGTCGAGCCCGCGGGCGCCCGGGCGCGTCGAGCCCGGCGCCGTGCCGAGGCGGTCGGCTGCTCGGGTGCGCGAGCCCGATCTCGCCCACGCCGCCGCGGTCGACCAGATCGTCGAGGCGCTCGTGGCCACGGCGCGCGAGCGGGTCGGCTCGGGCCGCTGGGTGCGCGGTCACCGTGCCTACCTCGACGAGTCGACGCCACCTCCGGCGCCGCTCCGGACCTCCGCGGCTCTCGACCCGACGGCGCTCGTCACCGCGAT
>DAHWHN010000082.1 GCA_027335685.1 Acidimicrobiaceae bacterium | reverse complement strand
GGCTGCCCATGGCGGGCCGGCGGACACGCACGCAGCCACGGCGACACCGTCGGTACCTGCCGTCGGGGCACTGGCGCAGCTCCACGCGCCCGGCTTCGCCGCGTCACCGGCGTCCGGATCGTCCGGATCGTCCGGCACGGCCCTGCCCGCGCGAGGCGCGCACAGCAGCGACGGGAACCCACCCCTGCCCGCTCGAGACGGGGCGACCGGTGGCCTCCCGCAACTAGAGACCACCCGCGGCGCCACCCCGGCGAACACGGGTCCGACCGGCCACACGGCACCGCAGCACGGCACGCCAGGCACGCAGTCCCCGACGGCGAGGGGCTCTCGGTACGCGTCGAGCGCCGGAGCCGGCTCGTCGGCGGCGTCGTCATCGGCTGCGGCTCTGGCCGGCTCGACCGTCGCGCACGCACCGGCGCCCGCGCTCACGAGCTCTCGCGCTCCCCAGGGATCCCCGAGTCTCTCCCGCGTACGTACCGCCTCGCCGACGCCGAGCGCCGCCACGGTCTCGGCCGACCACCGCGCGCCGGTGCCGGAGCCCGGGGCCACGACGCCCGGCGCAGCAGAGCCCGCCGGCCAGATAGCCGCCGCGCCGCCACCCGCGAACGCAGCCACCTCGGCATTCTCGAACCCGCAGGTCGCTGGTGGTGGGCGTGCGGGCGCCGAGCCGAGCCAGCTCCCGGGCGTCGCAAGCCAGCTCGTCTCCGTGCTCGCGCCGCTGCGGTCGTCGGCGACCGGGACCCAGACCCTCACGATCGCGCTCCACCCCGCCGACCTCGGGAGCGTCCAGGCGACCCTCGTGCTCGCGAACGGGACGCTCACCGTCCGCCTCGTCGCCTCGACGCCCGCAGGTGCTGCAGCGCTCCACGCGAGCCTGCCGGATCTCCAGCACGGCCTCGAGGACGGCGGTCAGCGCTCGTCGGTGCTGCTCGGCGACCCCGGCTCCGGCAACGCGAGCTCCGGCAACGCGAGCTCCGGGAACACGCAGCAGGGCTTCGGCGAGGCGAGGCAGCAGGCACGCCTGCCCGAGGTGGACGCCCCATCGCAAGCAGCACCGGTCCGTCTCGACCGCTCTGTCGCCGGCAGCTCGCTCCACGTGCCCCACCTGCTCGACGTCCGCGCCTGACACAGGAGGATCCCCATGTCCATCACGCCAATCGGCGCCCTCACGTCCCCGCTCGCCACGACGGCGAGCACTCCTGCCAGCTCCCCTGCCGGTGCGACCGCCAACGCGAGCAGCACGGGCACCGCCAGCGGTGCAGCCGCGAGCTCCGGTGCCGGGTCCGCGGGCTCCACCGCAAGTCAGAGCTCGACGGCGAGCTCGACGAGCTCGCTCGCGAACCCGCAGATGTTCCTCCAGCTGCTGATCGCCGAGCTCCAGAACCAGGACCCGACCAACCCGACGAGCCCGAGCACGATCCTCGCCCAGACCTCGGAGCTCGCGCAGATGGAGTCGGTCACGACCCAGACGACGGCGATCACGTCGGAGCAGACGTCGATCCAGGACAGCGAGGCAACCGGCCTCGTCGGCCGGACGGTGACCGCGACGGTCCCGACGGGCACCGCGACCGCGAGCCCGGGAACGGCCACGACGGTCACCGGTGTCGTGAGCGACGTGCAGCTGACGAGCAACGGCGTGCCGACGCTCACGATCGACGGGACGACGGTCCCGCTCGCCAACGTCACCAACGTGGCCAACGTCGCGAACACCTCCGCCGCAGCGCCGAGCACGAGCTCGGGAAGCGCGACGGCGGCTGCGCAGTCAGGCACCGTGGCGGCTGCGGGCAATGCCGGCGCGGGCAGCGCGGGGTCGTCGGGCAGCGCGGGGTCGTCGGCAACCAGCACAGCCCCTGCCACGAGCACGACCACGAGCACGGCACCAACCACGAGCACGGCGGCCGGAACAGGAGGCACGACCGCGACCGGCTGACCATCTCCCGAGCACCCCCGGCAGGCCACTCCTGGCTGACCATCCCCTGGCCGGCAACCCCAAGCCGGCAACCACCGCCAGCACGACAGAGACAAGGAGCAGCACGTGACAGAACGGTCCATCCTCGCAGCCGTCTCCGGCATCCAGGCGAACCAGACTTACCTCGACAGCATCGGCAACAACATCGCGAACGCCGACACGATCGGCTACAAGGACAGCCAGGTCCAGTTCCAGGACCTCCTCGCCCAGCAGATCTCGGGAGCAACTGCACCACCCGCAGGTGGTACCGGCGGCGGCATCAACCCGGTCGCGATCGGCTCGGGCGTCCGCGTCGCCGCGAACGAGATCAACCTCGCCGAGGGATCCCTCGAGCAGACGGGCATCCCGAGCGACGTCGCGATCCAGGGTAACGGCTACCTCATCGTCCAGTCCGGCGGCCAGCAGCAGTACACGCGAGACGGCAGCCTCACGACCGACGCCAACGGCAACCTGACGACTCAGACCGGCGGGCTCATCCAGGGATGGCAGGCGAAGAACGGCGTCGTCAGCACGTCGACGCCGATCGGGGGGATCCAGATTCCCCAGGGGGCGACCATTCCCGCAAATCCCTCAAGCTACATCGACCTTACGGGGAACCTGCCAGCTTTTTCAACTGCGTCGACTCCAGCTCTCCAGGAGACGACAACATACAATGCGTATGATTCTCTTGGAAATGTTGTTCCGGTTACGCTTACGTTTACTCAGGGAACAAGCGCAGATACTTGGAATGTTCAGGGAACAGTGCCAAATGCAAGCGGCACCGGAGGAACGTATCTTTTTGGAAGTCCGTCGACCTACACGGCACCTTCTTCAACGCCTCCAGCAGGTGCAACGGTTAAGTTCTCCAGCACTGGTGAACTGACGTCTATTTCGATTGGCACGAGCACGATAAGTGCGAACTCTGACGGCTCGTATACGCTCCCAGTTTCATCAGCAGCTATGACTGCTCTTGCCGCAACTGCAACGTCGGGATATAGCTTTCCGACAGGAGCGACGCTGGCACTCGACTTCCCTGCGCCGTCGAGCTCAAATGCCGTCACACAGTTCGCGGGATCGTCCTCGATCCAGGCCGACGGGACTGACGGCTACCCACCGGGAACGCTGCAGAGCTACTCGATCGGCCAGGACGGGACGATCACGGGCTCGTTCTCGAACGGCCAGACCCAGGCCCTCGGCCAGATCGCCCTCGCGAACTTCGCGAACCCGGCGGGGCTTGCGGACCAAGGTGGCGGGCTGTTCGCGACGAGCCCGAACTCCGGTCAGGCCCTCGTCGGCGTGCCCGGCACTGCGGGTCGCGGCTCGCTGCTCGGCGGCTCGCTCGAGCAGTCGAACGTCAACCTCGGCACCGAGCTCACGAACCTCATCACCGCGCAAGAGGCCTACACGGCCAACACGAAGGTATTGACGACCACAGACCAGGTCATCCAGGCCCTCGAGAACGTGCCGTGAGCCCGCTCCTCGCACCGACGCCGGCCACAGGTCGCAGCCGCGCCGCGAGCCGCTCGACCGCCGACGACAACCGGTCGCCGGTCGTCGCGGCCGACTCCACGCGTGCGCGCGCGTTCGACCTGCTCCGCCAGGAGACCATCGAGCGCGCCCGGCTCCGGCGCCTCCAGCCGGTGCTCGAGACGATCGCGCACCGGATCGGCAGCTCGCTCACGTCCGCGATCCGTCAGCCGACCCACGTCGAGTTCGTCGGGTTCGAGCAGAAGACGTGGGAAGAGCACTCCTCGACGCTGCCCGACCCGACGTTCGTCTCGAGCGCGATGCTGCTCCCTCTCGAGGGCCGCGTCGTGCTCCACGTCCCCGTGCAGCTCGTGCTCACCTTGTTCGACTTCTACCTCGGCGGGGACGGCCTCACCGAGCCCGACCGCTCGCAGCTGACCGAGATCGAGCGGGCGCTCGTCGGGGCCCTGACTGACATCGTCTGGAACGAGATCCCGCCGCCGTTCGCGACCCTCCTCGCGCTGAGCATCGGGATGGTGCAGAACTCCTCGAGCGCGCTCTTGCTCCAGGTGGGCCGGCCCGGGATCATGTGCCTCGTGGTCGAGCTCGGCGTGACGATCGGCGACGGCGAGCCGACGTCGATGTCGCTCTCGCTTCCCCTCACGGTGCTCACCCCGGTCCTCGAGCACATCGAGCGCCACCAGAGCACCGAGGGGATGGAGGGCAGGATCGACCGCAAGGAGGCCCGGCGGCGCATCCTCGCCGTCCCCATGGAGCTGAAGGTCTGCTACCCGCCGATCCACCTCACGCCGACGGAGCTGCTCGGCATACGCCCCGGCGACGTGATCCACCTCGACCAGGAGCAGGGCGACGGTCCGTTCGAGCTCGACCTCGTGGTCCAGGACACGCCGTTCGGGACAGGGGTCCTCGTCGAGAACGGCAACAAGGTCGCCTGCACGATCCTCACGAAAAGGGAGACAACCCATGGATGACGACGGCATCGACCCCGGGAGCGATCGGGGCATCGACCCCGGATCCGAGCAGGTCCCGACTGCAGGCGACGTCGCCCCCTCGGCCGTCGCGGTCGCAGAGCCGCTGCGCGACGCCGGTTCCCAGGCGCCGGCGGACCTCGCCGCAGACCTCGCGGACTCGTCGGCCCGCCTGCCGATCGAAGCCCTCGGGCAGGTCGAGCTGAAGGTCGAGGTCGTGCTCGGCCGCGCGCGGCTCCGCCTCCAGGAGCTGCTCGACGTCCGCCCCGGACAGTCGGTCGAGCTCGACCGCGCGCGCAACAGCCCGGTCGACGTCCTCGTCAACGGCACGCTGTTCGCGCGCGGCGACATCGTCGTCATCGACGACACGAACCTCGGCGTGCGGGTGAGCGAGGTCATCGGCAACGACTTCACGAAGGAGCCACGCTGAGCATGGGCACGATCCTCGCGACCGCCAAGGTCGCCACGCTGCCGGACATCTCGATCGGCCACTCCCTGCTCCAGATGGCCATCGCTCTCACCGTCGTCGTCGCCTCGATCTGGGGGCTCAGCAAGGTCCTCGCACGCCTGCGCGGCGGTGCGGCCACGACAGCGAAGCGTCGGGCGGCGCCCGGTGGCCTCAGCATCGTGAGCCGCCAGAGCCTCGGCAAGGATCTCGCCATCGCGACGGTCCGCTGGGGCGAGCGCGAGGTCCTCGTGGGCATCGCCGGCTCGACGATCACCTTCCTCGACGACGCGAAGGACGGTACGCCCCCTCGCCCGGCCGGGACGCAGGATCCCGAGGCCGGCGACGCGGACGACGAGCTCGACGTCGCCCGGCGCGCGAGAGCTGCCCGGGCACTCCGGCAGCCAACCGTCCCGGCGGGCAACCGCCAGCACTCCCTCATCGACGCCCTACGCGACGCGACCGCGCGGCGCTGAGCGCCGCCCTCCTCAAGACCCGACAGACCAAGGAACGGCCAATCCACCGTGCACCCCGCCCTGCTCGCCGCGTCGACGGTCTCGATCAACCTCGGCAACACGTTGTCGAAGCCGACGACGAGCATCCTCGTCATCCTCGCGGGGACGTTCCTGTCCGTCGCACCGTCCCTGCTCATCTTGTGCACGGGCTTTGTCCGGATCATCATCGTGCTCGGCCTGACACGCCAGGCCCTCGGACTGTCGACGACGCCGCCCAACCAGGTGCTCGTCGGCATCGCGCTCTTCGTCTCGCTGTTCCTCATGACGCCGACGCTCAACGCGATGAACCACGACGCGCTCCAGCCCTACCTGCACGGCAAGATGAACGCGACCCAGGCCTACCGAGAGGCAGAGGTGCCGCTCAAGACCTGGATGCTCAAGCAGACCGGCACCGAGGAGCTCAGCGTCACCGAGAGCATCGCGCACGACCACCCGGCGACGCCGCTCGGTGCGCCGTTGTCGACGATCATCCCGGCGTTCCTCCTCACACAGCTGAAGACGGGCTTCATCATCGGCTTCGTCATCTTCGTGCCCTTCCTCGTCATCGACCTCGTCGTCTCGTCGACCCTCATGTCCATGGGTGTCGTCATGTTGCCTCCCACCATCGTGTCGCTGCCGTTCAAGATCCTGCTGTTCGTCCTCGTCGACGGATGGGTGCTCGTGCTCCAGACCCTCGTCTCGAGCTTCCGGTGACCGAGCAGCAGGTCCTGCAGCTCGCGGCGAACGCGATGCTCACCGGCGCGAAGATCGCCGCGCCGATCATGCTCGCGGCGATGGCGGTCGGCCTCGTCATCTCGCTGTTCCAGTCGGTCACCCAGATCCAGGAGGCGACGCTCACCTTCGTCCCGAAAGTCCTCGCCGTCGGCCTCGTCATGCTCGTCGCGGGCCACTGGATGCTCGGGACCTTCGTGAACTACGTCCACGCGCTGTTCGCGAGCGTCCCGCAGCTCATCGCCGGCGGCTAGCGGTGTCGATCACCGTCCACTACGAGTGGCTCGTCGCCTTCCTCCTCGTGCTGGCCCGCGCCCTCGGCTGGCTTGCCGTCGTCCCGCCCTTCTCCGGCCGCCAGAGCATCCCCCCGGCAGCCACGATGGCGATCGGCACCGGCCTCGCGCTCCTCGTCGCGCCGACGGTGCCGGCGTCGAGCGTCCCGCTCACCACCGCCGGGCTGATCGGCGGGCTCGTCCTCGGGGTGACGACCGGGGTAGCGATGGGCTTCGTCGTCTCGATCCTCATCGCGACCGCGACGACGGCCGGGAGCTTCCTCGACCTTTCCGGCGGGCTCAACCTCCCGCCGTCGCTCGACCCGCTCAGCCTCGACCAGACCTCGATGCTCGGCCAGTTCTACGAGCAGATCGCGATCGTCCTGCTCTTCGTCTCCGGCGGCTACATGTACCTGATCGCCGCGTTCGCGCGCTCGTTCCAGACCCCGGGCTTCACGCTCGGCTCGACGAGCAGGATCGCGGAGACCGTCGTCCTCGACCTCGCCACGATGTTCACGTCCGCCCTCGAGATGACGGCGCCGATCCTCGTCGTGCTCTTCGCCGCCCAGATCCTGCTCGCGCTGTTGACGAAGGCCGCCCCGCAGATGAACGTCTGGATCCTCGGGCTACCCATGCAGATCTTCCTCGCGATCGTCCTCGTCGCGATCGGCGTGACGGTCCTGCCCGCCTACGTCGGCCAGCTGCTCACGCGCGCGCTCGGCGACACCGTGCACCTGTTCGGCGGTTGAGATGCCCGCACAGGACAAGCACGCGAAGACCGAACCGGCGACGCCGAAGCGGAAGAAGGAGGCCCGTGACCGCGGGCAGGTCGCGCGCTCGCCCGACGTCTCGGGATGGGCGAGCGTGCTCGCCGGCACCTTCCTCTTGCCGTGGATGTTCGGCCAGGCGGAAAAGCGCGTCCTCGGCGTCGTCGGCCAGGGTGCGAACGTCATGGCGCATCCCACCCCGCAGGGCGCGTTCGCCGTCCTCTCCGGCGGCCTGCGGTCGGTCGTCTACGTCATCGTGCCGATCGCAGGGATCTTCGGCGTCCTCGCGATCGTGACGAACGTCGCGCAGGTCGGCAGGTCCTTCTCCTTCAAGGCCGCACGGCCCCAGCTCACGCGCCTCAGCCCAAAGAGCGGCTTCAAGCGCCTATTCGGCACCCAGACGCTCGTCCAGCTCGGCAAGCAGGTCGTCAAGCTCCTCCTGCTCGTCGGCGTCGGCTACAGCTCGATCCACGGGCTCTACGCCGAGGTGACGGGCGCGCAGCCCGTCGGCCTCGGACCGATCCTCGGGGCGACCGCCTCCTCGATCATCGGCTTCGTCCGCATCGTCGCCCTCGTCTCGATCCTCGTCGGCATCGCGGAGTTCGCGTTCCAGAAAAAGCAACTCCAGACGAGCCTCAAGATGACCAAGCACGAGGTGAAGGACGAGGCGAAGTCCCAGGAGGGCGATCCGACGATGAAGGGCGAGCTCCGCAAGAGGATGTACGTCATCGCGCGCTCGCGCGCCCTCGCGGCCGTCCGCAGCGCGGACGTCGTCGTGACGAACCCGACCCACTTCGCCGTCGCGCTCCAGTACCGACCCGGAAGCGGCGGGGCGCCGAAGGTCGTTGCCAAAGGGGCCGACACGCTCGCGCGCCACATGCGCGAGCGCGCCGTGGAGGCCGAGGTGCCGATCGTCGAAGACCCGCCCCTCGCGCGCTACCTCTACGCGGTGTGCGAGGTCGACCAGCAGATCCCGGCGGAGATCTACACCGCGGTCGCGAAGCTCCTGGCCTTCGTCTACGCGCTCCCGGCGATGACGCGGACCGCGGTCGTCCACCACGTCGCGGCCTCGCACATCCCGGACGTCGCGACGACCCTCGAGTCCCTGCCGGTCGCCACGCGCCTGCGCGCACGCGCGATCCTCGCGGGAGCAAGCAGGTGAGCACGGTCCCGCCCGACTGCGCCGGTCCGGGCTGCCCGGGCCGAGACGTCCAGCTGGACCCTGCCCAGACGGACCGCGCCCAGATGGACGGTGCCCAGACGGACCGCGCCCAGATGGACGGTGCCCAGATGGACGGTGCCCAGCTTGAGGACGCCATCGGCTCGCTGCGCGCGGCGCTCCACGACGTCGGCTACAACCACCTCGCGACCCTGCTCAGCGGGTCCGAGCTCGTCGCGAGATCGCTCGCCGACGCGCAGGCAGCTGCGGCTGCGGCGGGCGGCACCGACGCGGCGGCGCTCCAGCTGCTCGGCACGGGCACGCGAGTCGACGTCGAGCGCCTGCCCGGAGCGCTCGCCCGGGCCGTCCCGCTGCTCGCGCGCTGCGGCCTCGTCGAGCTGCGCCGGGGCGCCGCGGCGACGACCGGATGGCTCGTCGTGCCCGTGCTCGGTGGCTACCTGCTCACCGGCCTGCCGCCGACCTACAAGACGGCCGAGCGTGTCGGCGCGAGCGCCTACCTCGGGCCGGACTCGCTCCGGCTCGCCGCCGCGCTCCCGGACGCGCGCGGGCGGCGCGTCCTCGACGTCGGGACCGGATGCGGGATCCAGGGCCTGCTCGCCGTACGTGGGGCGAGCGAGGCCGTCTGCACGGACACCGAGCTGCGCTCGCTCGAGCTCGCCCGCTGCAACCAGCTCCTCAACGCGACGACCCACCCGGTCCGCCTGCTCGCCGGCGACCTCTACGACCCCGTCGGCGACGAGCGCTTCGACCTCGTCGTCTCGCTCCCCCCCTACGTGCCCGAGGTGCGCGAGGGCGCCGTCTCGCCGACGGTCGGCGGGGGCGCGGACGGGCTCGCCGTGCTCCGGCGGCTGCTCGGTGGTGCCGCCGCGCACCTCGCACCCGGTGGCGAGCTCGTCGCCCGCTGCCAGCTGCTCTGCGACGGCGAGCAGCCGCTTCTCGCGGCGGAGCTCGGCGAGCTGTGCCACGGCCTCGAGGTGACGCTGACCTGCACGGACTGGCATCCGCTCCAGCCCTACGTCCTCGAGCTCGCGACGAGCCTCGCGAGCTACGGCGCGCGGGCGACGATCGCTGAGCTCGTCGCCGCCTACACGGTCGCACTGCGCGCGCTCGGCGCGACGGGGGTGTGCACGGCCCTCGTCCGCTGCCGGCGCGCCGGGCCGCCTGCATGCCCTGGAGGCTCTGCCGGACCTGTCGGCACCCCGCGGGTCCACCTCGCCGGGTGGGTCCGGCCCGCGGACGGCTCCGCCGTGCCGCGCCCTGCCCCCGGGATCGCCCTCACGACGACCCCGGTCGTGCACGCGAGCGCGACGGGCGCGCCCGCCGTCGGCCTCGACGCGCCCGACGCCGCCCTCCTCACCGCGGTCGACGGGCGACGCAGCGTCGCCGACGCCGCCGCCCATGCATGGGGATCGCCGGCCGGTGCGCGCTGCGACGACCTCGTCGACCAGGCGCTCGCGCGCCTCGCGCGCCTCGAGCGAGCGGGGCTCGTCGAGCTCGCCGCGCGCCCCGCAGGTGGGCACCCGTGACTCGAGCCGACGCACCGGCGGTCCCGAAGGCGGGCACGCAACCAGGCGCCGGCGCGCCCTTGCTCAGCGTCTGCATCCTGGCCCGCGACGAAGAGGACAACCTCGCACGCTGCATCACGTCGGCGCGCGCCGTCGCGGACGAGATCGTCGTCTACGACACGGGCTCGCGCGACGCAACCGTGCAGGTCGCCCGGGACCTCGGCGCCGTCGTCGTCGAGGCGACGTGGCCAGGTGACTTCGCGTCCGCGCGCAACGCGGCCCTCGCGTCCTGCCGCGGCACGTGGGTGCTCTCGCTCGACGCCGACGACGAGCTGTGCTGCCCGGACCCGGCCGGGGCCCGGCGCCAGCTCCAGAGCGTGCCGGCCGAGCACCGCGCCCTGCAGGTCTCGATCGACAACGCGACCGGCGTCGGCCTCGGCGCGGGGTACGCGAACGTCGCCGACAAGCTGTTCCGCCCCGACCGCTGCCGCTGGCGTGGCCGCCTGCACGAGCAGCTCGTCGACGCGGCGACCGGCGAGCTCGTCGCGAGCGCGCACGTCGCGTTCCTGCGGATCACGCACCACGGCTACCTCGCCGACGCGCTCGCAGCCCGGAGCAAGGCGGCGCGCAACCTCGCGCTCGCGCGCGCAGAGGTCGAGGATCCGTCCTTCGGCGACCGGGGCCTCGCGCTCGTCCTGCTCGGGCGCGCCCTCTGGGCTGCCGGCGCGGCCGAGGCGGCGATCGACCCGCTCCTTACGGGCGCAGCCACGACGCGCAACGCCACCGCACGGCGCCAGGCCCTCGCCGCGGCGGCGCGCATCCTGCTGCAGGCGGGGCGCGCGGACGAGGCGGCCGCCGCCGTCCGCCGGCTCCGCGCGACGAGCCGCTCCTCGGTGCTCCCCGACGTGCTCGACGCAGGCATCGCGCTCGCCGAGGGGCGCCCCGCCGACGCGCTCGCCCTGCTCGAGCCGGTTGCGACGGTCGTACGCGACGACGACGGCTACGAGCACGGGCCCGCCCAGGTCGCGCCCTGGCGGGCCGACGCGCTCGTCGCGCTCGGCCGCCCGGGCGAGGCCGCGGACCTCCTCCTCGGCCTGCTGCGCGCCGCCCACGTGCTCGACGCCGAGCTCGACCTGCTCGTCGAGGCGCTCGAGCGTGCCGGGCGTGAGCTGTCCGAGCTCGCGGACGCGCTCGCGCCCGAGCTGCTCGACCGCGTGCTCGCAGCCACCGTCGGCCTCGAGCCGGTGCGCGCCGCACGCGTCCTCGAGGCGATCTGGCGCCGGGAGAAGGACGGCCCGGCCGCGCTCACCGTTCTCGCCGCTGCAGCGCTTCTCGCGCGGCGGCTCCCCGCCGCCGAAGCGACGCCGTGGTCGGTGCTGCTGCGCGGGCGCGGCCTCGCAGAGCTCTGCCCGCTCGTCACGCTGGCCCTCGATCCGAGCGCCCCGGCGCCCCGGCGCCGCCGCGCCGCAGCTGTGGCGGCGGCGCTCGGCGACGACCGGGCGCTCGCCGTCGTCGCGCACCCCGGCCGCGACCTCTCGCCGACCGTCACGCCCGCACCCGCGACCGGCGCGACGCCACGGCTCTCCGTCGTCGTCGTCGCCCGTCACGGTGCGGCCACGCTGCTCGGCTGCCTCGAGGCGCTCGCAGCCGAGCTCGAGCGCACCGCAGCCGAGGTCGAGCTCGTCGTCGTCGACCCCGGGCTGCGGGACGCGACGGCGGCCGTGGTCGACGGCCTCGCCGGCGACGTCGCCGTCGTGCGCTTCGCAGCCGACCCCGGAGCGGCCCGGGCACGCAACGCCGCGGCAGCCGTGGCGCGCGGCGAGATCCTGCTCTTCCTCGACGCCGGCGCGACGCTGCTCCCCGGCGCTGTCGACGCGCTCCTCGCGTACCTGGGGGACCACCCGCGCCGCGCGGCCGCGGGCGCACGGCTCGTCGGGCCGGAGCGCGCGCCTGTCGCG